>PLSW01000091.1 GCA_003165275.1 Caulobacteraceae bacterium | reverse complement strand
GCGGGTGGTGCAGATGGAGCCCGGGCCGATGCCGACCTTTATCGCGTCCGCACCGGCGTCGATCAGCGAGCGGGCGCCGTCATAGGTGGCGACGTTGCCGGCGATGATCTGCACCCGGTTGGTTTCGCGCTTGAGGCGGCGGACGGCGTTGGCGACCTGTTCCTGGTGGCCGTGGGCGGTGTCGATGATCACCACGTCGACCCCGGCGTCGACCATGGCCATGGAGCGCTCGTAGCCGATATCGCCCACGGTGGAGGCTGCCCCCACCAGCAGCCGCCCCTGCGCGTCCTTGGCGGCCAGGGGATAGGCCTCGGCCTTGTCCATGTCCTTGACGGTGATCAGGCCGACGGCGCGATAGGCCTCGTCGACCACGATCAGCCGCTCGATCTTGCGCCGTTGCAGCAGGGCGCGGGCCTCGCCTAGGGACGCCCCCTCGCGGACGGTGGCGAGGTTCTCGGTGGTCATCAGGGCCGAGGCCGGCATGCCCGGGTCGGTCTCGAATCGCATGTCGCGGTGGGTGAGGATGCCGCAGAGCTTGCCCGACCCCCGCTCGATCACCGGGAAGCCAGAAATCTTGCGCCGGGCGGTGATCTCGCGGACCTCGCGGAGGGTGGTGTCCGGATAGATGGTCAGCGGATTGATGACCATGCCGCTTTCGTAGCGCTTCACCTCCCGCACCTGGTCGGCCTGTTCATCGACCGTCAGGTTGCGGTGCAGGATGCCCATCCCGCCCGCCTGGGCCATGGCGATGGCCAGCCGGCTTTCGGTGACCGTGTCCATGGCGGCGGACACAATCGGTATGTTCAGACTGATTTCGCGGGTGAACCTTGTCGCGGTGTCCACCTGTCCCGGCATGACGTCAGACGCGCCGGGTTCTAGCAAAACGTCGTCGAAGGTGAGCCCTTCGCGAATCTCCATGAGACTCTCCATTTTGCAGGCGGCGTATAGCGAGGGCCGGCGGGCTTGTCACCCCGTCGCGGGATACCGCCCGCTCGGGGACCTGGATTCAGGGCTGGCCCTTGAAGCCCGTGGCCACGAGATAGACCTCGGAACTCTCCTGGCGGCTGGCCTTGGGCTTGACGTGGCGCACCTCGGCGAAGTTGGCCTTGAGCGTCTTGAGCAGGGCCGTGGTCTCGCCGCCCTGGAAGGCCTTGGTGATGAAGGCGCCCCCGGGCCTTAGAACGCCGATGGCGAAATCCAGGGCGATCTCGATCAGGCCGACGATTCGCAGGTGGTCGGTTTCCCGGTGGCCGGTGGTGTTCGGGGCCATGTCGGACAGGACGATGTCCGGCGCGCCACCGAGGGCCTCCATCAGCATCGGGCCGCATTCGGGCCGGGTGAAGTCCATCTGGATCAGATGGGCGGGGGGAATCGGGTCCATCGCCAGCAGGTCGACGCCGGCGACACTCGCGGCGCCCCGCTCCAGGGCGATTTGCACCCAGCCGCCGGGAGCGCAGCCCAGGTCGATCACCCGCACGCCGGGCTTGAGCAGCCGGTATTTGTCGTCGATCTCGGCCAGCTTGAAGGCGGCGCGGGAGCGATAGCCCTTGGCCTTGGCCTCGACCACGAAGGGATCGTTCAGCTGCCGCTCCAGCCAGGCCTGGGACGAAGGGGTGCGCAGCTTGGCGGTCTTCAGGCGCACGGCGCTGGTGCGCCCGACGTCGGCGCCGCGGGTCGGCGCGCGCACCATGCGCTTCTTGGGCGGATCGTTGCGGGGGGGCTCGCTCATGCAGCGACGACGATTCGCGGGCCGCGCCGACGGCGGCGGCGGTTGCGGGACTTGGGAGCGTTCTCAGCCATCAGCGACAGTAGCACGCCTTCGCGCAGACCCCGATCAGCGACGCGCACCCGCTCGCAGGGCCAAAGCTCCTGCACCGCCTGCAGGATGGCGGCTCCGGCCAGGACCAGATCGGCCCGGTCGGCCCCGATACACGGCTGAGCCGCGCGATCCTGGGGGGTCAGTCCCAACAGCCGGTCGGCGGCGGCGACGCAGTCGGCCTGGGTCAGCCACAGGCCGTCCACCCGCGAACGCTCGTACCGGGGCAGGTTGAGGTGCAGCCCCGCCAGGCTGGTGATGGCGCCGGAGGTGCCGATCAGATGGGCCCGGCCGGCCTGGAACGCCGGCCGCATCACCTCGGCCGAGTCGAAGGCGGCGATCGGCGCCTTGACCGCCTCCACCATCGACCGGAACCAGGCCGCCTCCCCCGGCCGTTGCTCCGGGAAACGCTCCGCCAGGGTCACCACCCCGACCGGGACGGACAGCCAGGCGCGGATCGGCGGCATCGCCCCAAGACCCGGTCGGCCCGCCCCGGCCCGGGCGGCGGGATCGTTCAGATCGACCCAGGACAACTCCGTCGAGCCGCCGCCGACATCCAGCACCAGGGCGGCGTCGGTCTGGCGATCCAGGAGGTTGAGGCAGCCCGCGACCGATAGCCGCGCTTCCTCCCGCGGGCTGATGACCTGCAGGGCGAGCCCCGTCTCCGCCGCGACCCGTTCGAGGAAGGCCGCGCCGTTCTCCGCCGAGCGGCAGGCCTGGGTGGCGATGGCCCGCAGGCGCGGTCCACCGCGGCGGCGAAGGCGTTCGGCGCAAATGCGCAGGGCGGCCATCGCCCGCTCCATCGCCGGCTCCTGCAGCCGCCCGGTCAGGGTGAGGCCTTCACCCAGCCGGACGATACGGGAAAAGGCTTCGACCACGCGAAAGCCCCCCCGGGTCGGCGCCGCGATGAGCAGCCGACAATTGTTGGTGCCCAGATCGAGCGCCGCGAAAAGCTCATCCGGCGACCGGCCGCCGCGCTCTCCCGCGCCGTGCGTCCGATCGGCCCGGCTACGCTCGCCCGGCGCGTTCGCGTCAGACATAAGCCGACCTAAAACTGGCGGCGCCGGCGGCGCCGTTCTTCACGCGAACCCTAGCAAGCCCGCTCAACCACTGGAAGGCGCGGCCTTGTGAACCCCCGCCATCCCGGTACGTTCATGTTCCAGTCAGAAGAGCTGTGTATCATACGGACATTATGCACACTCGCCTCGCAAAATTTGGCATCGGACAAGTCGTTCGCCACCGAGTCTTCCCCTTTCGCGGCGTCGTTTTTGATGTCGACCCAGTATTCGACAACACCGAAGAATGGTGGCGGTCGATCCCGGAGGACGTTCGTCCTACAAAGGATCAGCCCTTCTACCATTTATTGGCTGAAAACGAAGAAGGGACTTACGTGGCCTATGTCTCCGAGCAGAATCTACTGCCGGACGAGAGCGGCGAGCCGGTCGGCCATCCCCATACGGGGGTGATGTTCGACAGCTTCCGCAACGGCCAGTATCAGCCGCGGCAGCGCCAGACTCACTGATCGGCCTTGGCCGCACTGGGGCCGCCGGCCTAGGGCTTCGGCTCCTTGGGCCGCCCATAGTCGATCTTCCAGCGCACCTCGAGCTTGGCGCCCGCCTCCCCGCCGAGTTGGGAAATGAATGAAAAGGCGTTGGTGGCCCGCACCTCGACCTGGGCCGACGGCCCCAGCCGCCCGCCGCCGGTCAGCTCCAGGTAAACCCGCTTGGTGATGTACTTGCCGCCGGAGACGGTGACGTTGGTTTCGACGTACTTGCCGCCGCCGGCGTTGACCGTGGAGGGCGCCTCTCCGCCGCCGAGGGCGAGCCGATCCAGCCGCGCGAAATTCCGCAATCCCCCCATGACGTCGAAGCCGCCCCCCGTGGCGAGGCTGGTTACCGAAGCCGCCAGCTGGGCCGCCTCGACGGGGGAGAGCTGGGCCGCCGATCGACCGAACAGCACCTGCGACAGAACTTCATCGCTGGGCAGCGTCGGCGTGGAGGTAAGGGTGACCAGGGGTTTGGTCGCGGTGCCCTTGATGCGGATGATCGCGGTCAGGGTCGGGTCGTCCCGCGTTGCGCTCAGGTCCAGACGCACCCGCTCCGGGGTGGTGGCCAGATAGACCACGCCGCTATCGTCGATGGTGAAGCGCTTGCCGGCGAGATCATAGTCGCCGCGAACCACGTGGGCCGTGCCCTGCAACACCGGCGCGGCGGCGGTCCCGGCGACGCTGGCGTCCAGCGACATCTCAGCGCTGAGCCCCAGGCCGCGGACGAAAATATTGCGCGGCGCGCGCACCCGCACATCGAGGTTGACCAGCGGCCCGCGCCCCATCGGCCGTTGCAATAGCTCGCGTTCCGACACCGGCTTGTTGCGCTCGACGACGTCCATGGCGGTGACCCCTGGCGGCGTCTGGGCCAGTTCCGTGGAAATGTCCGCGCGGTCGACGGTCAGTTCACCCGAGAGCTTGGCCTTTCCGTCCCCCCCGGCCACCACGGTGACCACGCCGGACGCAGTGGCCTTGGCCTGCTCGTTGTCCAGCAACTGGAACCCCCGCGCGGTGAGCGTCAGGGTGCTGAGACCGCCGTTTGCAAAGCTCACCCGCCCATCTCCGGACAGGGTTCCGCTGTGGGCGTCCTGGGCGCTGAACCGGTCCACCGTCAGGACCTCGTCGTGCATGTCCAGCTCGGCGACCAGGTTGCGGAGTTTCAGACCGGTGGCGGCATCCTCGAAACGGCCGTTGTTCAGCGTCACATGGCCGCCGAACTTCAGGTCATTCAGGTTTCCGCCAATGGTCCCCTGGGTGGTCAGATGCCCGCCGAAGCTACGCTCGCCGCCGAAGAAGAGGTCCCAGATCGGCTGAAGCTCGCCATCGGCGTCGAAGCGGCCGTCGACGGGCTTGGTGCGGTCGATGGCGATTCGGAAGGGCGCGGCCGTCGCCACGGCGGGCAGCACCACGCTGAGCTGGGCGTGGTCCCCGGGTTGGGCGCCGATCCCGGTGGCGTCCACACTCAGCTTCGGGCCCGCCAGCACCGCGTGGATCATCCCGTCCATGGCCAGGTTGGAGGGGGCGTCGCGGCTTCGGGCGCCCTGCAGGCGGGCGTTCAGAACCCCCTCCAGGCGCGCGCCCTGGCCGCTGACGCTGACGTCGGCGTTGAACCGACCGGCGAGGTTCTCGCCCAGGGCCGAAAGGTCCACCCCGGACAAGACCGCCCGGCCACTCAAGCCCTGCCCAGACCCATGGGTCTCCACTAGCGCGCTGCCGCCACCGAAGGCGAGGGCGAGCTTGGCGGACTGATCGGCGCCGTCCAGGCTGAACTGGGCCGGCTGCAGGGTGTGGAAATCGGCGCGGCGAATCCGCCCCGCGCCTTCGAATGTGGCCTGGTAGCCGTGCGGCTTGAGCCCGCCGTCGCCCGACCCGTTCAGCTTCAGCGGCGTGCCGCCCACAACCCCGTCCGCCGCCAGCGTGTAGGTGAAACGGGCGAGCGGACCCTTGGCGTCGAAATGCAGGGACGTCAGGGTCGTCGCCGCATCGTTCAACGCCAGATTCGTTCCGTTCAGGCTGAGTTCGCCCGTTGGTCCCCCAGCCTGGTCGACAATGTGCATCCGCCCGTCCAACCGGCCTTGGCTGATGAAGGCGCCGGGACCCACGGCCACGGTCAGGTCGGCCGCCGACGGACTGGAGCCTCGAAGCGACAGCTCGCCCTTGGCGCTGACGCCGCCGCCCATGGCGTCGACATCGGTCAGGTCCACTCCGTCGCCGACGAAATGGAACAGCGCCTTGGCGTGGGCGGGTCCATAGGTGCTTGCTCCGTTGACCTCTATCGCGCCGTCGACAGCGCCGCCGCCGGGGGCGGCGATGCGGCCGAAGGACAGCGCCATGTGCGCCGGCTTCAGCGCCAGCCCCGGCAGGTCGATCGCCTCCAGATCGGCCAGGAGATCAACCCGCGGCGCGCCCACCGGCCCGGTGAGCGCGCCGGAGCCCGCGGCGCGTCCGGCCACCTCGATGGGTCCGACGGTCACCGGGCCCTGAGCGGTCCATTTGAAAGCGATCTTCAGAGCGCCGTCCTTGTCCAGGATCCCGGCGCCGCTCGCCTTGGCCAAGGCTCCGGCGACGTCGCCCTGGTCGATCTTCAACCCGTCCTTGTCGAAATCGGCCTGCATCCGCAGCGTCGGCCGTGGACCGAGCAGGCGGTCGAGCTCACCGACACCGACCGCGAAGCCCGCGCCTTGCGCGTCGAGGCCCAGTTTCCACGGCTCGCCCGCGCGACCTTGCGAGGCCGACCACCGTGCATCGGCCGTGCCCTTGGCGCCCACCTTGGCGGCGGCGAGATTCGAGGCTTGCAGAGAGCCCTTGAAGGTCAGGCCGCCAAACAGACTACGCTCGCCCTGTCCCTGCAGCTTCAGGCCCGCCCCGTTGATCTTGAGCGAACGGATCAGGACGCGCCCGTCCCGCAGCCGGGTGGCCTGCAATCCCGCGCTGGGGCGGTCGCCGGCGAGGGCGGTGACGAGCCCCTGCCCCTTGCCGCCGACCCCGTCGAGGGTCGTATCCAGCTTGAGTTCATGTTTGGCGAAATCCAGGCTCGCCGGACCACTCGCCTGGGCGAGGGCGTAATCCAGGCCTTGCAGATCCTGGCCGGTCACCCGGCCGGCGAGCCGCCAGGCGTTGGAGACGCCGGTCCAACGCCCGTCGAACGCGCCGCGCCCCCTGACGGGGCCGTCCAGGAGACGCGAAAGATCCTTCACCTGGGCGCGCACGGAGACGCCCTCACGGGCGGCCCACACCGATGGATCGACGACACCGCTCGCCGACAGGGTCGCATTGTCTGAATTGGCCTGAAGCTGCAGGTCATAGAGCCCCCCGCCGCGGCCGGAACCAGTCGCGACGAATCGCAACTCCGGTCCCAATTGGTGGGTCAGCCCCGCGGTGAGCCGCGAGGCTTCCAAGGCGAAGCGACCGCGCGCCGAGCCGCCGGCGCCCGTCCAGCCGCCGTCGGCCTCGGCGATCGACCGGGCGCCCGACGACGCCCGCAGATAGACCTCGCCCTTGGACACCGCGCCGATGGCGTGCAGGTCGAGCCGGAAGGCCTGATTGGCGGGAAGTCCGGCGGAGCCGGCCAGGGCGCCGCCGCCGCTCTCGACGGCATGGGCCTCGATCATGACCGCCTTGCCGATGCCGACGGTGAAACGGCTCGTCAGCCCATCGCCAGCGTGCAGCAGGCTCTTGGCGTCGATGGCGCCGGCCAGGCCGCCGTCGCGCTCGGCGTCAAGATTGCCGACAACGGCGAAACGGCCTGGCGCCGCGCTGAAGGTGGGATCCGTGACCAGCGTAAGCGCCAGGTGATCGACCACGATCGCCGCGGGCATCACCCCAGGCGGCCCCGGCCGCCCCAGTTCCGGACTTCGCAGGATGGTGACCGTCTGAACGCGGATGGATTCGGCGTGCGCGCGCCGCTGGAAAAGCTCCAGGGCCCGCCACCGGATCGCAACGCCCCTGGCGTCCAGCCAGACGCCCTTTGGATCGCTGATCGTCAGCCTACGGATGGTGAAATCCCGCCAGACGTCGCCGCCGATCCCTTCGACCTTCAGCCGGCCCAGTTGGCCAAGCGACAGCGCCTGCAGCGGCGAGGCGATGAGCGCCCGACCGACCGGGGTCAGCACCCCGAACCGACCGGCCAGGCCGATCGCGACCACCGAAAGCACGATCGCCAGCACCACCGCCTCGAACACCCGCTTTCGGGTGACGACCGGCTCCGGCTCCCCCGCAACCGCCGCCTCATGGGTGAAGTCGTCGGTCAAAAGCTCTGTCCAAGGCTGAGGTAGACCTGCACCGACGCGTCGCCGGTGCGGCGCTGCAGGGGCGTTCCGATGTCGAGACGGATCGGCCCAAAGCCAAGATTGTAGCGGACACCAAGTCCGACGCCGATGTCAGGATGGCGAAAGTCGGGATTGACCCGGTCGCCTACCGCCCCGGCGTCGACGAAGGCGACGGCGCCCCAATCGCCGATGATCTTGCGTCGCAGCTCGATAGAGCTTTCGAACAGCGAAATCCCGCCCTCCGGGGTGTTGTCCGAATACCGCGGCCCCACCGCCTGGTACGCGTAGCCGCGCACGGACCCGCCGCCGCCGGCGTAGAAGCGCTGGGGGGCGGGAACCAGCGGGATATCGCCCCCGAGGATCGAGCCGACCTTCATCCGCCCCGCGATGACCGTGTCGGGACCGCCGATGGGCAGATAGCCGGTCACCTGGGTGGTCAGCTTCAAATAGTCGACCGGCCCGTCGCCGAAGTTGGCCGTGGGATCGGCCCGGGCCGTGACCTTCCAACCGGACGTCGCATTGAGGGGATCGTTCGATCGATCCCAGGTGAAGCTGAGCAGAGTCGCCAGTGTCTCCAGCTGTCGCCTGTGGCTTGGGGTCACGAAGTTGGCGGTCTGCTTCTCGATCGTCTCGGAGGTCTCCGCCGAGACGCCATAGGCCAGGAATGACGTGGCTCCGTACCGAATGGTGATGTCGCCGCTGCCCCCGACGGCCAGCTCGTCGTAGGCCGGAGTGTTGTCCCGGTAGATCGCCGTCGTCAGCTTCAGCACCCGATTGGGTCGGCCCCAGTTCGGCAGGGAGAGCTCGGTCTGCAGGCGACTGTCAATCTGGGCGAATTGCAAGGTGGTGGTGATCGTGTCGCCGAGGCCCAGGCGGTTGAACACCAGCCAGCGGCTGTCGACCCCCGCGCCTTCCGTGGTCGAATAGCTGGCGCCGAGTTCCAGTCGCCCCCGGGGGCGATCGGCTAGGCTCACGATCACGGGTCGGCGACCGTTCCTGGCGTCGGCGGCGGGCGCCAACGAAACGGTGACGGCCTCGAAGACGCTGGTCTCTAGCAGCCGGCGCTCCAACTCGGCCACATCCTCCGGCCGGTACACGTCCCCCGGTTTCCACGGCGCCAACCGGTTCAGCCACGCCGCCTGGGTGCGGCTGTGGCCGCGCCGGTCGATGCCGGCCATATGCACCAACTCGCCGGTCTCGACGTGAAACGTCGGGGTTACGCTGCTGGAGGCGTAGTCGACGACGACCTCGCGCGACTGGGCCACGGCGTCGGCATAGCCGCCCTTTTGCAGGTTGGCGACGATACGCCCCTCGGCCGCGATGACGGCGGCGGCGCGGCCCGGCAGGCCTGGCCGCAGCGCCATCGCCTTTCGCGCCCGGGCCGCGGCGTCGGGATCAGGGGGCGCGCCGACCCACGCGATCGTCGGGTCCATCAGCGTGAATCGGGCGCCGAGAGTGATGGTGACAAAAACGGCGGGGGCGTCGCCGTCGCCGATGTCCGGTTCGACCGCCGACGCGTAGTAGCCCTCTGACCGCAATACCGCCGTCGCCTTGTCGGCGGCCTCGCTGGCGCGCCGGCGCGCTTCCAGGCGGCTGGCCGGCGGTCCCGGCGCCTGGCCGATCGCTTCAAGTAATTGTAGTCGCAGCGCCTTGTCATCAACGCCGCGAACCTCGGCGCGAGGGAGGTCGGTGTGTCGGAAAGCGGGTGTGGCGCAGGTCCCCGGCGTGACAGCAGCGGCGCTAGCCACGAACATGCCGAGGGCGGAGGCGACGACGACCAAACCGAGTCGATCCAAACGGCTGTCCTTTCGCCCCCTCGGTCGGATTTAGCCGGGCCGGACCCGGTTGTCACCGTCGTAAGCCCACTCGCGCCACGTCCGCGAAACCTGCGAGCGGCGACGGCGCCCATATTTCAGGCGCCCGGTGCTCACGTCGGCATCTCCGGCCGCTGAGGACCGGTGTGGGCCGCGACCTGTCGGCCGCGCTTGCGCCCGGCGGTTAAAGCGTGGAAGCATCGGACAAATTGCCTTGGGGTCCCAACAGCGTGGCGACAGTTCGACACATCCATTCGACGGACGCCGCATCCGCCCCCCCCTTCTACAAGCCCAACCTGTCCTACGACGAAATGCTGGATTCGCGCGGCGAGGTTCGCCCGCACTACGCCGCCCTGCATGCCCGCATGTCGAGCCTGAGCGGGGCGGAGCTGGCGCACCGGCAATGGACGCTCGAACAGTCGTTCCTGATGCAGGGCATCACCTTCACCGTCTATGGCGGCGACACCACCACCGAACGGATCATCCCCACCGACCTGTTTCCGCGGATCATCCCGGGCGCCGAATGGGCGAAGATCGACGCCGGCCTGACCCAGCGCCTGAGGGCGTTGAACCTTTTCCTGGCGGACATCTACGGCGAGCGGAAGATTCTCGCCGACGGCGTGGTCCCCCGCGAGCTGGTGCTGGGCGCGCCCTCGTATCGGCGGGAGATGCTGGGGCTCTACGTGCCGCACGGCAGCTATGTGAACGTCAGCGGCGCCGACCTCATCCGCGGGCAGGACGGCGCCTTCGCGGTGCTGGAAGACAATCTGCGCGTCCCCTCCGGGGTCTCCTACATGCTGGCCAATCGTGACGCGGCCAAGCGCACCTTTCCGGGCACGTTCCGCACGGCGGGCGTCAGGCCGGTGGAGCGGTATCCAGACCTGCTGCTGGCTACGCTGAAGAGCCTGGCTGCCGATTGGCGGCCGAACCCACAGGTCGTGGTGCTGACGCCCGGCGTCTACAACTCGGCCTACTATGAGCACGCCTATCTGGCGCGGCTGATGGGCACGCCCCTGGTGGAGGGCCGCGACCTCGTGGTCCACGACAACATGATCTACATGCGCACCACGGTGGGGCTGCGCCGGGTGGACGTGATCTACCGACGGGTCGATGACGACTTCATAGACCCCCTCACCTTCCGGCGCGATTCCGGCCTGGGCGTCGCCGGCCTCTTCAACGCCTATCGCGCCGGCAATGTGGTGATCGCCAACGCGCCGGGCACCGGGGTCGCCGACGACAAGGCGGTCTACGCCTATGTGCCGGAGATCATCCGCTACTACCTCGACCAGGACGCCATCCTGCCCAACGTCGAGACCTATCTGTGCCGCGAGCCGGCTCAGCTCAGCCACGTGCTGGCCAATCTCGACAAGTTCGTGGTCAAGGCCGTGGGCGCCTCCGGCGGCTACGGCATGCTGGTGGGCCCCCACGCAACAGCGGCGGAGCGGGCGGAGTTCGCCGAAAAGGTCGCGGCTAATCCCGCCAACTACATCGGCCAGCCGACCATCCAGCTCTCCACCGCGCCCTGCCTGGTCGACGGCCACATCGAGGCGCGTCACGTGGATCTGCGGCCCTTCCTGCTTTCGGGCAAGGACATTGCGGTCACCCCTGGCGCCCTGACGCGGGTGGCGCTGAAGCGGGGGTCGCTGGTGGTCAACTCCAGCCAGGGCGGGGGGTCGAAGGACACCTGGGTGCTGTCGGACAATGAGGCCCAGCCATGATGCTCGCCCGCGTGGCCGACAGTCTCTACTGGATCGGCCGTTACATCGAACGGGCGGAGCACCTGAGCCGTCTCTCGGACGTGATGTTGACCGCGACCCTCGACCAGAACGAGGCGGCGGTCGCCGTCGCCCAGCTGGCCCTGGCCGCGGTGGGCGACGCCGGCGAGCGGTTGGAGGGCGGATCGCCGTATGACGCCGTCCGGGCCATGGTGTTTGATCGGGACGACGTCGGCTCGGTGGTCACCTCCCTAGCCCGGGCCCGGGAGAACGCCCGCCAGGTCCGCGACCAGATCACCACCGAGACCTGGGAGCGGCTGAACCTGCTCTACCTGCGCTCAACGGCGGCAAAGGCCGAGAAGGATTTCGCCAAGTCGTCCTCGGCCTTCCTGCACGAGATCATCGCCGATCTGCACCAGTTCAAGGGCGCCGCCGACGCCACGATGAGTCGCGGACCCGGCTATCGCTTCCTGATGCTCGGCGTCTATCTGGAGCGCGCCCAGCTGATCGCCAGGCTCCTCGACGTCTGTTTCGGCGAGCGCGCCGGCGGACGCTCCCTCGACGACCACCTGGCGCAGATGTCGGTCCTGCGCATGGCCTGCGCCCTGGAGCCGTACCTGAGGGTCTACACCTCCGAGATCCGCCCGCGGTATCTCCTGGAATTCCTGCTGTTCGACGAGGAGTTCCCGCGCTCAATCCGCTTCTCCACCAGCCGCATCGAGGAGCATCTCGACAGCCTGACCCGCCAGGCCGAATACGCCGGCCGCGCCGGGCCCGAGCGGCTGGCCGGCCGGCTCAGCGCGCGCCTGCAGTTCGCCGACATGGATGAGGGCGTCGGCCCCGGCGCCCTGCTCAGCCTGGTGGTGGCCGAATGTTCACGCATCCACCACGCCATCTACGAGACCTTCGTCGCCTACCCTCTCGAAATGCGGCTGCCGGCCTGACCCATGCTTCTTGAAATCCGCCACCGCACCGAATTCCACTACAGCGCCATGGTTCGCGAGAGTGTCATGGAGATCTGGATGCAGCCCCAGCGCAGCCATCGCCAGCGGCTGGTCAGCTTCGAGCTTGAGATCGATCCGGCGGCGCAGCTGTTCTCCTACGCCGACGCCTTCGACAACGCCGTCTACCACTTCGACGTCCCCCAACCCCACGACCGGCTGAAGATCCACGCCCGCTGCGCGGTGGAGACCGAGCCGATGGACGCCTTGCCGGAGCGCCTGGACAAGGGCGAATGGGACCGGTTGCGCAGCGAGTTCGTCCGCGGCGAATGGTTCGATTTCCTCGGTCCCCACGGCTACGCGGTGCAGACCGAGGCCCTGGAGGCCTTTTCGAAGACGCACGGTATCGAAGCTCTGCGCCACGATGATCCGCTCAGCGCCGTGCTGGCCCTGAACCAGGCCATCTACGGCGCCCTCGAATACCAGCCGGGCGTGACCGAGGCGGACAGCCCCATCGATCATGCGCTGATGGCGGGCCGCGGGGTCTGCCAGGACTTCGCCCACATCATGATCGCCATCTGCCGGTCCTGGGGTCTGCCCACGCGCTACGTGTCCGGCTACCTGTTCACGGACCAGTCGGGCGGCGATCGCTCCGATCCGGACGCGACCCACGCCTGGGTCGAGGTCTTCCTGCCATCCCTGCGTTGGGTCGGCTTCGATCCGACCAACAACGCCCTCGCGGGGGAGCGGCATGTGATCGTCGCCACCGGCCGCGACTATGGCGACGTGCCGCCCACCCGGGGCGTGTTCAAGGGTGACGCCGACAGCGAACTCTCCGTCGGCGTCTCCGTCCGCCAGGCTCGGGTCGCCACCTCGGAGCCGGAATTCCTGCGCATGGGCCGGGCCGCCACCAGCGCTGGCCGCCGTCGGCACGCCTCCGCCCTGGCCCTGGATCACCAACTGCAACAACAGCAGCAATAGCGCCGCCCACGCCTTATCCGGTGAGCTCGCGGCGCAGCGATCCATGCGGATGATGGCGTCCGTGTCCGCGGTGATGGCGGGATCGGGGAAATCCTCGTGCCGAATTCCCGTTCGCCCTGGTACAGCAGCGCCTTCATGGCCATTCCTCCTCAGTGTTTGACGGCAGCGGACCCGACTTCCCTTGGCATGGTCAAAGGCGCCGACGCCGCTGCCTTCGGGCTGCGCCGATCAGGAACCTAGGCCGGCCCTGGGCCTTGTAGGGAAGATCGGCCGGCCAGGAGGGCTCATGACGTCGACGCAGGCCCTCACGTTTGCGATCGTTGGCGGCGCGGTCCTGCTCTTCGCCTGGGGGCGGTTCCGTTATGACCTGGTGGCCCTGATCGCCCTGTTGGCGGGTGTCACCCTGGGCGTGGTCCCGATCAAGCGGGCGTTTTCGGGCTTCACCAGCGATGTGGTGGTGATCATCGCTTGCGCCCTGGTGATCAGCGCCGCCGTGGCCCGGTCCGGGGTGATCGAGCAGTTCCTGAAGCCGCTGCTGTCACGGCTCAAGACCACCTCGGTGCAGGTTCCCGCCCTCGCCGGCGCGACGGCGCTGTTGTCCATGGCCACCAAGAATGTCGGGGCCCTCGCCATTCTGATGCCGGTGGCCATCAGGCTGAGCCGCACGACCGGGACCTCGCGGTCCTCCCTGCTGATGCCAATGTCGTTCATGTCGCTGATCGGCGGCCTGGTCACCCTCGCCGGCACCTCGACCAACATCATCGTCAGCCAGGTGCGCGAGGACACCCTGGGCAAGCCGTTCCAGATGTTCGACTTTGCGCCGGTCGGCCTGTCCCTGACCGCCCTAGGCCTGATCTTCGTCAGCTTCGGATGGCGGTTGTTGCCCGCCAACCGCCAGGGCGGCGCCGACATGGGCGAGGTGCTCGACGCCCCCTTCACCACGGAAGCGCGACTGCCGGAGGATTGGCCCGGCGCCCTGGCCACCCTCGCGGACCTCAAGCTCGCCGCCGATGGCGTGAAGCCCTCCGCCCTCATGCGCGCCGGCCGCCGGACCGATCGTCCTCGCCCCGGCCACAGGCTGCAGCCAGGAGACGTGCTCGTCCTAGAAGGCCCGCAGGAGCGACTGAGCGCAGTCTTCACCCGCACCCCCCTGATGCATGCCCGCGCCGGCAAGACCGTCGAAAAAGACGAGGCCAAGGACGAGACCCGGTCCATTGAGGCGGTCGTCCAGACCGGATCGGTTCTCGCCGGCCGTTCCGCCGGGCGCTTGCAGCTCAATCCGCACTTCGGCGTCAACCTGCTCGCGATCAGCCGCAACGGCGCCCAGATCTCCGAACGCCTGAGCGAAGTGCGCCTGCGGCCGGGGGACGTACTGGTGCTGGAGGCCGGGGAGAAGACCTTGCCGGGCGCCCTTCAGGCCCTCGGCGCCCTGCCCCTTGCCGAACGTGAGGTCCAGGTGGCCGGCGTCCACCGGCGGTTCCTGCCGCTGGCCATCCTGGCGGTGGCCATGGTGCTGATCGCCGTCAAGCTGGCGCCGGTCGCCCTCGCCTTCTTCGGGGCGGCCGTGCTGATCGTGGCGACGGGCGGCCTGTCGATGCGGGAAGCCTATGGTTCCCTCGAAGGCCAGGTTCTGATCCTCATCGGCGCCCTCACGCCGCTCAGCGAGGCCGTACAGGCCACCGGCGGGACCGGCCTGATCGCCGGCGGCCTCGCAACCACCCTGCACGCCCTGCCGCCGCTGGCGATCCTGGGCGCGCTCATGATCACCGCCATGGCCTGCTCGCCCTTTCTGCACAACGCACCGACAGTCCTGGTGCTGGCGCCGATCGGCGTCGCCCTCGCCAGCCGGCTCCACCTCAATCCGGACGCCTTCCTGATGGCGGTGGCGACGGGGGCCGGCTGCGACTTCCTCACCCCCATCGGCCACCAGTGCAACACCCTGGTGATGGGACCCGGCGGCTATCGATTCGGCGACTACGCCCGGCTGGGCCTGCCGCTGTCGCTGCTGGTCATCTTCGTCGGCGCGCCGCTGATCGCGGTCTTCTGGCCGCTGCTCCACCCATGACGCCGTGGCGACCCAGGCTGGCGCCCATGCCGAAATGGTAGGCCGGGAGGGATTCGAACCCTCGACCATTCGATTAAAAGTCGAATGCTCTACCCCTGAGCTACCGGCCCGCTCGCGGCGGACCCGTGGGTCGCCCTGAAAGCGGCGCGGACCATAGTCGGGCCGCCCGCGGGCGGCAAGGGTTGCGCAAAATCATGGTCGGGCAACAAACGGCGCTGTAGGTTGCAAGCCATGAGTCACCGCTCCCCCCTGCGCGCTGTCGCGCTTGCTTTGGCAACGGCCGTGATCGGTGGGTGCGCCACCCAGAAGCCGGCCGAGGTCAACCAGCCTGGGCGCCCGCCCGTGACCACCACGGGCCGGGTGAGCGGCGCCCTCGCCCAGCCCCTGCATGACGTCAATCTGGTGCGCACGAAGATTCCCGACGTGTTGCTGGACGCGATGGACGCACCCTATGCCCGGCCCCGGCCGCTGACCTGCCTGGAGATCACCGCCGAGATCGCACCGCTGAACGACGCCCTGGGTCCTGATCTCGACCTTCCGTCGACGCGGGCGAACCCCGGTCTCATTCAGCGGGGCAGGGGCCTGGCGGGCGACGCGGCCATCGACGCCATCCGCGGCGCCGCGGAAAGCGTCGTGCCGATGCGCAGCTGGGTGCGGCGCCTGTCCGGCGCCGAACAGCACGACCGGCTGGTGACCGCCGCCATCACCGCCGGCGCCGTTCGCCGGGCCTATCTCAAGGGTTTGGGCCTGGAGGGGCGTTGCGCCATTCCATCGATCCCCCTCCCCGCCGCTCAGGACGCGGTTCCAGGCGCCCAGCGCCTGCAAAAGGCGGCGGACGCCGAGGCGGCGCGCCGCCACTGACAGGGCCGCCAGACGGCGCTGACGCGCTACTGAAGTTCGGTCGACTTGAACCCCGTGACGACCTTTACGGCGTCGGACTCGAAGCCGGGATCAGCGTCCAGGATTTCCACCAGACGCGCCCGGGCCCGGTGCACCCGGCTCTTGATCGTGCCGACCGCGCAGCCGCAGATCTCGGCCGCCTCCTCGTAGCTGACTCCGGCCGCGGCGACGAGGATCAACGCTTCGCGATAATCGTCCGGCAAGGTCATCAGCACGTCCCAGAGGGCGCGAACCTCGACGGTCCACTGCTGGGTGGAGGCTGAACTCAAGGCGGCGGCGAACTTGCCGTCCTGGTCGCGCACCTCGCGACGGCGGCGCGCCAGGGTCGTGTAGTGGGTGTTGCGCAGGATCGTGAACAGCCAGGCCCGCAGGTTGGTCCCCGGCTCGAACCGTTCCCGGTGGGTCCAGGCCTTGATCAGGGTCTCCTGCACCAGATCGTCGGCGTCGGAGGCGTTGCGGCTGAGCGACCAGCCAAAGGCGCGCAACGCCGGTATCAGGGCGAGGACTTCGTCGCGCCAGGAATCGGTGGTCGACCTCATGTCTCGTAACGCGTTGCTATGACGACAACCATGACCGTTCCAATGGCTGGGACGCCGAATGGTTTCAGGCTTTCTTGCTTGAACGCGCAGCCTGCGGTTGTCCGGCGCTCGCTGTTGGGCGGCGTTAGACCGCTTCGCCTTGCCGCGCGCGGAACTCGCGGCGAAAGCTGTCGAACCGGCCCTCCGCGATCGCGGCCCGCATGGCGGCCATCAACGTCTGGTAGAAGGCGATGTTGTGCCAGGAGAGCAGCACCTGGCCGAGGATCTCCTCGGCCTTCACCAGGTGGTGCAGATAGGCCTTGGAATAGGCGCTGCTCGCCGGACAGGCGCTGGTTTCATCCAGGGGGGTGTCGTCCTCGGCGAACCGGGCGTTCTTCAGGTTGACCGACCCCGACCAGGTCCAGGCCTGACCATGGCGGCCCGAGCGGGTCGGCAAGACGCAGTCGAACATGTCGACGCCGCGCCACACCGCCTCGACCAGATCGATGGGCTTGCCGACCCCCATCAGGTATCGCGGCCGGTCCGCCGGCAGGAAGCCCGGCGCATAGTCCAGCACCTCGCACATGGCCGCGTGGCCCTCCCCGACCGCGAGGCCGCCCAGGGCGTAGCCGTCGAAGCCGATCTCGGCGAGGCGTTCGGAGGATTCCCGGCGCAGGTGTTCGAAGGTCGAGCCCTGCTGGATGCCGAACAGGGCCTGGGTGTCCCGCGTCCCGAAGGCGGCCTTGCTGCGCTGGCCCCAGCGGGCCGAGAGGGCCACGGCCTCCGCCGCCCGGTCGGCCTCCGCGGGCCAGGCCACGCACTCGTCAAGCTGCATGACGATGTCCGAGCCCAGCAGGTCCGCCTGGATCTCGATCGACCGTTCCGGCGACAGCACATGGGTCGAGCCGTCGATGTGGCTCTGGAAGGTCACCGCCGCCTCGGTCACCTTGCTGATCTTCGACAGCGACATGACCTGGAAGCCGCCGGAATCGGTGAGGATCGGCCGCTCCCAGCGCATGAACCGGTGCAGACCGCCCAACCGCGCGATCCGCTCGGCGGTGGGGCGAAGCATCAGGTGATAGGTGTTACCGAGGATGATGTCGGCGCCGGTCTGAGCGACCTGATCCACGGTCAGGGCCTTCACCGTCGCGGCGGTCCCGACCGGCATGAAGGCCGGGGTGCGGATGTCGCCCCGCGACGTCTTCAACACCCCGGTGCGGGCCGCGCCTTCGGTGGCGGAGATCTCGAAGGGAAAGGCGGGCATCAGGCCGCGCGCCATAGCAGGCTGGAGTCGCCATAGGAATAGAAACGATAGCTATCGGCGATGGCGTGGTCGTAGGCCGCCCGCATCACGGCGTGGCCCGCAAAGGCGCTGACCAGCATGAACAGGGTCGACTGCGGCAGGTGGAAGTTGGTCATCAGGCCGTCGGCGGCGCGGAAGCGATAGCCGGGGGTGATGAAGATCGCGGTCTCCGCGGCGAAGAGCCGGATGGTCCCGTCCGGGTCGGCTGCGCTCTCCAGCAGCCTCAGGGAGGTCGTGCCGACGCAGACAATGCGGCCGCCCGCCGCCCGGACCGCATTCAGAGCCGCGGCCGTCTCGGCTGAAACCTCGCCGTATTCGGCGTGCATCACATGGTCGGCCAGGTCGTCGGTCTTCACCGGCAGGAAGGTGCCAGCGCCCACATGCAGGGTGACGAAGTGGCGCGTCACCCCCCGCGCCTCCAGCCGCGCCATCAGCTCCGGGGTGAAATGCAGGCCGGCGGTCGGGGCTGCGACCGAGCCATCCTCCCGGGCGTAGATGGTCTGGTAGTCAAGCCGGTCGCGCTCATCCTCGCCCCGCTTGGCGGCGATATAGGGCGGCAGCGGCATGACCCCGCGCTCGGCGATGGCGAGGTCCAGGTCCGGGCCCGCCAGGTCAAAGGCCAGGGTGACCTCGCCCCCCTCGCCCTTGGCCTCGACCACGGCGTCGAGGGCGCCCAGCAGGCAGGCGCGATCCTGGCCCTCGCCGAACCGCACCCGGTCGCCGGGCCTCAAGCGCTTGCCGGGGCGCATGAAGGCGGTCCAGCGGTGGGGGGCGAGCCGTCGGTGCAACAACGCCTCCACGCCGATGACCGAGTCGTCGCGGGTCCGCGTTCCCTTGAGCCGCGCCGGGATCACCCGGGTGTCGTTGAACACCAGGGCGTCGCCGGGACGCAGCAGGTCCGGCAGATCGCGGACGATCCGGTCCTCAAGGCCCTCGCCCGGCCGCACCAGCAACAGCCGTGCGGCGTCGCGCGGCTCCGCCGGCCGCAGGGCGATGCGGTCCTCGGGCAGGTCGAAGTCGAAGTCCGCGGTCTTCATGGATGGGGCCCGGTCGACGGGAACACCGCTCCCGGCGCTCGGGGGGTTAGATCACGCGTCCGCGGCGACCCGCGCCGTGAGGATCTTGCCCGGGGTGCGCGGGGGCTCGCCCTTGGGCAGGGCGTCGACCGCGTCCATGCCCTCCACGACCTCGCCCCACACCGTGTATTGCTTGTCGAGGAAGGTCGCGTCGTCCAGGCAGATGAAGAACTGGCTGTTGGCCGAGTTCGGGTTGGAGGTGCGGGCCATGGAGCAGACGCCGCGCACGTGCGGCTCCTTGGAGAACTCCGCCTTCAGGTCGGGCTTCTTGGAGCCCCCGGTGCCCGTGCCGGTGGGATCGCCGCCCTGGGCCATGAAGCCGGCGATGACCCGGTGGAACACCACGCCGTCATAAAAGCCTTCCCGCACCAGCTCCTTGATCCGCTCAACGTGTCCCGGCGCCAAGTCCGGCCGAAGCTCGATGGTCACCGGCCCGGTGTCGAGGGTCAGAATCAGCGTGTTCTCGGGATCGGCGGCCATGGGGTTCGTCCGTGCAAGGGGAAAAGCGTGGCCGCCTTCTAAAGGGCGCGGGCGGGTTTGTCGCGCGCTGTTCGCACCCGGCGGACCGCCATTTTCTGGGCAATCCGCAGTTCAAACGCCACTGTGACATTGCAGCGCTTTGCACAGCGGGGCGCCGGGCCTACATTCTGAGTCCCTGTTCAACAGCTGAAAGGAGGTGATCCAGTGTCTCATTGTCTTCAACCGTGGTCGCAAGTCGTGACCTGGAGCCTTGAAACCGAGGTTCGCGCCTGACAGCGATTTTCGCTTAATGGCAAGGTCGCGCGCATGATCGGGTTCGCCCGATCCGGCCGCGGTCCGACGATGGAGGGCCGTCCCAGCGATGGGGCGGCCCTTTTTCTTGGCCTGCATCCGCCGTCGAAGTCAGACCGAAACACAGGTCTGATCGGTGAGCATCAGGGCGGAGGGCTGATGGAAGCGCTGGCTATAGGCCGCGCGCACCGCCTCCAGCTTTTCCTGGTCGTCGGCGCCGCCGCGCAGAACGATCATCACTGTCTTCGACGGGCCTTGGATCGCGCCCCCCGCCGGCGGGACCCAGCGGCCCTGGGCGTCGACCACGGTCAGGCCGTCCGGAAACCGGCGGCTGACCTCCTGTTGCAGGAACTTGGCGAACTGGGCCTCGCTGACGCTGGGAACCCCTTCCGACACCCGGCCGAACACCAGTTCCGCGGTCGGATGCTGGCCCGGCGCGGCGCATTGCCCGGGCGGGCTGCTGGCGCAGGCGGCCAGGGCGAGCGCGATCAAGCCGCCCGCCAGCGCCGTGACGCCGCGCATGACCGATGTCCACCGCTCCGCTGCGATCATGACCCCCTCGCCTCCCCGTCGGCGCTTACCGACGCAGCGAATATAGTCAATTTTCGACAGCACTGTGGCGCCGTCGCCATACACCTCTTCGTGAAGGTCTCAGCCCGCGCCGACCAACTCCCGGCCGATGAGGAAGCGGCGGATCTCGTTGGTGCCGGCGCCGATGTCATAAAGCTTGGCGTCCCGCAGCAGCCGCTCCACCGGATAGTCCTTGGTGTAGCCGGCGCCGCCTAGGGCCTGGATGGCCTCCAGGGCGCATTTCACCGCGTTTTCCGACGCCAGCAGGATGGCGCCCGCGGCGTCGAAGCGGGTCGTGCGGCCCGCGTCGCAGGCCTTGGCGACGGCGTAGACATAGGCCCGGGCTGAATTGAGCGCGACATACATGTCGGCGACCTTGCCCTGCATCAGCTGGAAGGATCCGATCGGCTTTCCGAACTGCTTGCGTTCACGCACATAGGGCAGCACCGCGTCCAGGCAGGCCTGCATGATGCCGAGCGGGCCGGCGGCGAGGACGGCGCGCTCATAGTCGAGGCCGCTCATCAGCACCCCAGCGCCGCCGTTCTCGGGCCCCATGATGTTTTCCTCCGGGACCTCGCAGTCCTCGAAGACCAGTTCGCCGGTGTCCGACCCGCGCATGCCCAGCTTGTCCAGCTTCTGGGCGCAGCGATAGCCGGCGAAGTCCTTCTCAATCAGAAAGGCGGTGACGCCGCGGCTGGCGCCCTCCGGATCGGTCTTGGCGTAGACCACCAGGGTGTCGGCGTGCGGCGCGTTGGTGATCCAGAATTTCGTGCCGTTGAGCACGAAGCGGTCGCCGCGCCGTTCGGCGCGCAGCTGCATCGAGATCACGTCCGAGCCGGAACCGGCCTCGCTCATCGCCAGGGCGCCCACGTGTTCGCCGCTGATGAGCCCCGGCAGATAGCGCCGCTTCTGTTCCGGCGTTCCCCAACGACGGATCTGGTTCACGCAGAGGTTGGAGTGGGCGCCGTAGGACAGGCCCACCGACGCCGAGGCCCGCGAGACCTCCTCCATCGCCACCACATGTTCGAGATAGCCGAGGCCCAGGCCGCCGAATTCCTCCTCGACGGTGACCCCGTGCAGGCCAAGCTCGCCCATCTGCGGCCAAAGCTGTCTGGGGAAATCGTTGGTGCGATCGATCTCCGCCGCGAGGGGCGCGATGCGATCGGCGGCGAACCGGGCGGTGGTTTCGCGGATGGCGTCGGCGGTTTCGCCGAGGTCGAAGTCGAGTGAGGGGCCGTGGTTGGGGATCATGGACCCTCGCTTACCACGGCCCCTCCGGCGGCGGGAGGCCCCCGTTGATTCGCCCTATTCCTCCCGCTCGCCGAGCCTTTTCAAAAGGGTGTAGCCGGCGCTCACCGCGCACAGGATCCCGACGAGGCCGAAAGCCACGCCGACGTTCACCGACGAGAACAGCCCTCCCGTCGGCCGGGCGTGCGATCCCCAGAACATCGCGCCGGCGAAAAGGGCGAGACCGACCAGCAAAAGCACCACCAGGGGCAGCTGTTTGAACTGCAGCGGCTGGACCTCCTCGGGCGCGGCCTCTTCCGCCTCGGCGGTCTCAAAGGTCTGCGCCGGGTAGATCGGACGATCGAAGAGATCGGCGCTCGCCGCCATGGCGACCGGCGCGGCCTCGAACGGCTCGGGCTCCACCTCCACCGCCTGATAGCCGGGCCAGGGCGCGGGCGGCGAGGGCCGCTCGAACAGTTCCGGCTCGGGCTCCTGGGCGGCCGGGGCCGGAGCCACGCTGGCGGCGAACGACTCGTTGGCCGCCGCCCCGGGGAAGGCGTCCTGGGCCGGAGGCGACGGAAGATCGAAGTCGGAGCGCACGTCGGTGAAGACGGGAGGGGGCGTCACCAACAGAGCCGACGCGGCCAGCGGGGCGACGGCGGCGAGCGCGGGCGCAACCGGCTCGGCTTGGATCAGATCGACGACTATGGGCGCGGGCGACGGCGCGGGCTCGGCGACCGGAAGGGGCTCAACGACGGCGGGCTCGACGGGGACAGGCGCCGGAGCCGGCGCGACCGACGCCGCGTCGGCGATCGGCAGGTCATAGGCGGCGATCTCCGGCGGCGCAGGCGCGGCGGGCGCCGTTTCAGGCTCGTCCTCGCGGACGAGCACCGCCGTCTCGCCGTCGAGGGTCGTGGTCAGCTCCGCGGGACGGATCTTGGGCACGGAGCCGCAGACGTCATAGTCCAGGCGCGGACGCAGCACCGGCGACGGCGCCGCCACCCAGCCGTCGGTGGGGGTCAGGAACAGCGCCTTCTCGGCGGCCCGACGCCGCACGAGCGCATCGACGACGATTCGCTCACCCTCGAACTCGGCCTTGCGCCACATCTCGAACGAGCAGGCGGCTTGCAGCATCGCGCCTTCGTTCACCCGCCGCAGGACGGTCGACTTGCGGAAGGTCTCCACCCCGACGTTGAAGGCAAAGCTGACCAGGGCGTCGAACTGGTTCTGGGTCAGGGGGGTGAAGGTCAGGTCATTGACGGCGCTGGTCACCGCCATCAGGTCGTAGAGCAGCAGCGCCGTGGCGTCGGCCTCGGACACCTCCGCGCCTTCGCGGGCGGATTTGGTGTGTCCGTAGCCGATGGTCCAGCGTCCGTCGGCCAACTGCGCCGCCCGGCGCCGATAGCCCTCGAAACTCTTGATCAGCTCGATCCCTGCCGGGGAGATCTTATGACGCGGATTCATCGAACGCTTGACCCAATCTGAGACAGACGCCGGTGCGTCCGCCCCTCACTGGGCAAGATAGGGGCCTGTTAACCGGTCACTTGTGCAAGAGGATTAATGTCGCAAGTCCCAGAAAACTGAAGAAGCCGACGCAGTCGGTGACGGTGGTCAGGAACACCACCGACGAGGCGGCCGGATCGAAGCCCAGGGCGTCCAGGCCCAGCGGCAACAGGATGCCGGCGATGGCGGCGGCCAGCAGGCTGACAATCATCGCCATAGCCGTGACCATCGCCATCATCGGCTGGTGGAACCAAAGCAGGGTGACCACGAACATCACCAGGGCGAAGGCCAGGCCGTTGAGCACGCCGACGGCGATCTCCCGCCAGATCGTCGGCCAGACATTGGCCGCGTTCAGCTCCTTGGTGGCCAGGGCGCGGACGGCGACGGTGAGGGTCTGGGTGCCGGCGTTGCCGCCCATGGAGGCCGCGATCGGGTTGAGCACCGCCAGGGCCACCAGCTTGCCGATCGAGCCCTGGAAGATGGCGATCACGCTGGAGGCGAGAATGGCCGTGGCCAGGTTGATCAACAGCCACCAGAAGCGTGACCGCGCGATGCCGAACACCGTGGCCCCACGACCCGCGTCGGACACCCCGGCCAGGGCCAGCATGTCCTCGGCGCTTTCTTCCTGGATGACATGCACGATGTCATCGACGGTGATCTGCCCCACCAGCCGCCCGCCCAGGTCGACCACCGGCGCGCTGATCAGGTGGTACTTGTCGAAGATGTAGGCGACCTCCTCCTGGTCGAGATCGACCGGGATTTCGGTGACCGGCTCCATGATCCGCGACAGCAGGGCCTCTCGCCCGCTGCGCAGCAGAAGGCTCACCGGGGCGGCGCCCACGGGCTTGTTGGACGGGTCGACCACATAGATGTCGAAGAACAGTTCCGGCGCCTCGTCCCCCGCCGCGCGGATGTGGTCGATGGCTTGGCCGACGGTCCAGAACTGCGGGGCGGCGAAGACCTCCCGTTGCATCAGGCGGCCGGCGGTTTCATCCCCGTAGGACAGGGAGGATTCGATCCCCGCGCGGTCGGCGTCGGACATGGCCGCCAGCACCTGGCCGCGCTTGCCGGCGCCGAGGTCGTCGACGACGTCCGCGGCGTCGTCCGATTCCAGCTCGCCGATCGCCAGGGCGAGGACCGCGGGGGCGACGAGCTCAAGCACCTCTTCGCGCAAGGCCCCGTCCAGCTCGGCCAGCACGTCGGCCAGATCCTCCGGCGCGATCAGCGGAATCAGCGCCTCGCGGTAGTCGGACGACAGGAACCCCATCAGGTCGGCGATGTCGGCCGGATGCAGGGCCGCGATCAGCTCGCGCAGGCGCGCCGCATTGCCCTGGTCGGCGGCGTCGACCACCATTTCGACGAACGCCGGATTGAGGGCGTAGTCGTCGCGCAGGGCCAGATCTTCGAGGTCCTCGGCGGAATCGAGAGACGCGGCCGCAAGGCCGTCGGTGTCTCGGGTCATGCCTTGCTCCCCGTTCGTTCCGCCTCGGCGCTGTTGGTCCTATTTCACTGGTGCGGTCGAGAAGACTCGAACTTCCACGGGTTGCCCCACAGCGACCTCAACGCTGCGCGTCTACCAATTCCGCCACGACCGCGACGTGGTGAGGCGCGGGGGGTAGCAAACGCCAGGGGGTTTGTGAAGGGCGCATGACCCGCGGGGCCGCGGCGCGACGAATTCGATCAGTACCAAGCCGTGCCGACGCCCTCTTGACCCAAGGCCCCGCTGGAAGTCTGCTCCGGCCCACGCCTCGAACCCGGCCCGGAGCACCGAACCGAAATGGCGCGACCTTCCACGACCCGCGCCGTCTTGGCGGCCCTGCTGGCGGCGAGCACCGTGTTCGCCGCCGCGGCTACCCGCGCAGCCGCCGATCCCCCCACCCAGGCGATTGCCGAGGTGGAGACCGGCCGCCTGGCGGGAGAGGTGCTTGGAACCGTCGCCATCTACAAGAACGTGCCCTTCGCCGCCCCGCCGCTCGGCGCCCTGCGCTGGGCGCCGCCGCACCCGGCCAAGTCCTGGACCGGGATGCGCGACGCCACGGCCTACGGTCCGGCCTGCCCGCAGACGATCAACGCCGACGGCCGGCCGAACGCCGGCGGCTACGTCGGCCCCACCAGCGAAGACTGCCTCAGCCTCAACATATTTGCGCCCTTCCCGGCGGGCGTTTTTCCCCGGAAGGCGCCGGTCATGGTGTGGATCTATGGCGGCGGCAACACCGCCGGCGCCAATTCCCTGCCCTCGACCGACGGCCGCGCCTTCGCCCGCGACGGGGTGATCGTGGTCGAGGTCGGCTACCGGATCGGCGCCCTGGGCTTCTTCGCCCACCCCGCCCTCACCCGCGCGGCCGGCCCTCACGAACCACTCGTCTCCTACGGGATCATGGACCAGATCGCGGCGCTCAAGTGGGTCAGGCGCAATATCGCCGCCTTCGGAGGCGATGCGAACAACGTGACCGTTTTCGGGGAGTCGGCGGGGGGCGCCGACGTCCTCACCCTGATGGCCGCGCCCAGCGCCCGGGGGCTGTTCCAGAAGGCGGCGGTGGAGTCCGGCGGCGGCTGGTCGGCGCCGGTTACGCTCGATGGGGCCGAGGCTGCGGGGCGATCAACGGCGGTCCAACTGGGTCTACCGGACGACGCGACTCTCGATCAGCTGCGCGCCCTCCCGGTCGAGGCGCTGGTACGCGTCGGAGGGCGAGTAGATTTGGGGCCCAGGGCGCGGATCGAACCGGTGATCGACGGGAGGTTGCTAGCGGAAAGTACAACCCAAGCCTTCGCCCGCGGCCACGCCGCGCGCGTCCCGCTGCTGATTGGGTCGAATAGCTATGAAGCGTCGCTGATGACCAGTTCCGACCTGTTCAATCTTCCGAACGGATTGGCTGTCGCTTACGCGGGCTACCCGCCGAACGGCTCTCCCTCGCCGAGAGACCAAGCCGTCTTCACCGACTCGGTCATGGGCGCCCCTGCGCGATGGATCGCGGGCAAGGCGTCGAACCGGCCGCGATCCTGGCTGTACTATTTCTCCTACGTGCGGGTCGTCCGCCGCGGCCGGATCCCCGGGGCCAATCACGCGTCCGAGATTCCCTACGTGTTCGACACCCAGGGCCTGGTGCCGAACTATTCCGCCGAGATCACCGACGAGGATCGGGCGATGGCCCGGGTGGTGCATTCGTGCTGGGTCGCCTTCGCCAAGCGCGGCGTTCCCGCCTGCGCGGCAGCGCCGCCCTGGCCGGCCTATTCGCGGGCTGCGGACCAGCTCATGGAGTTCGGTCTCTCCACCGGCGTGCGAACCCATTTTCGCACGCCGCAGCTGGACGTTGTCCAGGCCACGCAAGCCGCCGTCCTGGGCGGCCGCTAGGGCCCGTTACGCTCAGTTGTTCGGCAGCGGGCCGACGGCGCTCGTGTTGATCGGCTTGAAGGCGCAGAAGTTCGGCGCCGAACCGCCAGAAAAGGCGTAGTTCGCCGCGCCTGGATTGACGAAGTTGGGATTGGCCACGGTGGGCGACCCATCAACGATCGCGCCGAGGTTGGGCAAGGCGCCGGTGGTCTTCCAGTACAGGTTGTGGGAGACAGCGGGCGCCGCCTCGCCGCCGTCCATCGCCCACAACGAGATAGGCGAAGCGGCCGACGAATAGACGATATTACAGGTGAATGCGTTCCCATTCATCGTATAATTACTGTTGGCCAGGTTGGAATATTTCCCCAACGAGGTCGACAAGCTTATATCGAAGATATTGTTGCTGAATATGTTGTGATCGCCACCGAGGATCATGACGGCGAGGTTCCCGGCGCCGTAGACGATGTTGTTGGTGATCATGGCATTGGACAGCAACTGGCCGAGATAGATGGCGGTGGCCTGCGTCCTGGCGCTGCCGTACTTGCCGATGACATTGTGGTTGATCACGATGCCGGTACTGGCGTGGCCGCGGTCGTCGGCATAAATCGCGCCGCAGTCCACAACCGCGGTGCAGGTGTTGAACACGGCGTTACTGTCGATCAACAGGTTGGTGATGCGGTCGCCGGCGGAATTTCCGGCCAATATCCCCGCGTATTGCGAATTCATGACTAGGTTGTGGGTGACCCGGCCGTTCACAAAGGAATTCAGCAGGACGATTCCCCCCTGGTTCCAGCCGGTGCTGTAGATATTTTTGATCGTATTGCTGTCGATAACGACATTGGCGACGTTCTGGGTGAACACGCCGGTCGCGGCGTAGTTTTGGATGGTCAGCCAGCGGATCGTAACGTTGTTGGCGCCAGCGCCAACATTGATCGCTTGAAGGACTCTGGCGCCGCCATCCAGCACCGGGGTCTGGCCGGGAAACGCCAGCCAGCTCTGCCCGGCGTCAGGCGCGGCGAGCCACAAAATGCCCGATCGCGCATAGAGTCCGCCCATCAGATAGACCGTCTTGATCGACGATTTTCGCATGGTGTACTGGGCCCATTCGAGGGTCCGGAACGGCTTGGCGGAGGACAGGCCGTTGTTCGTGTCAGCGCCGGTCGGCGACACATAATAGGCGGGGGCCGGCGCGGCCGCGGCCGCGGGGCCCACGACGATTGACGCCGCGGCGAGCGTGATCGCCGCCAGCACGCCGGGCGAAGTAACGCGGATATACATACTCGATCACCAAACCTAATGACGGCGCCGCACATCGCGCCGCCACTGTTTCCTTATTCGTGAAATTGGTAAAAGGAGCCTCAATCTCCGCGAGATTAGCGTTGTTATATTCCAGCTATTGAATTGCCTTAGTTTTCCATTGCAATTTTTGAATATCTTTGGCATCGCGACAATTGGTCACCCGCAAACATCATGTTGGTGATAACGACGAATTAAGAGGATGCAGCCACCAACATGCTAAGGGGATGGTTGAGCATTGTCCCCGGGCGCGGCGTTTGTGCGAGGGGTGGGTAGCATGAAGGTTCAGGGCGTGATGGCGGGGCTGGGCGACGCCGGCGGCCGTCTGGTCGGATGGGTCGCGCTCGTCCTCGTCCTCGTCCTTTGTGTGGCCCCAGCGGCGGCGCGGGCGCAAGCCGCGCCCACCCGGGTTTCGGTGCTTGTCAGTGTCGCCCTGAGCAAAGACGCCCAGGCGGCCCCCGTCGTCTTGCTCACGTTCGACGGGCCCGTCCCGCGCTACTCGATCATCTCAAACGACGACAACGCCCCGATCATCGCCTTCGCCAACACGGTGCGTGGTCCGGCCGCGGGGCTGCCGACCAGCGCCGCCGAACCGTTGCGGCGCGCTGTGTTCGAACAGCATGACGGCGTGCTGACCCTGACGCTGGCGGCGAACTCCCCCGTCCATCTGGTCGCCAACGCGGCTGGCGCCCAAGCGATCAGCCTGAGCATCACTGGCGCACGGCAACATGACGCCCTTGGACCGGCGGCCCAGCCCGGAGCGCTGCCGGCTTTTGTCGAGCGCGAATCCGGCGCCGACGAGTTCGAGGTCGTACCGCTCCGATACGCCGACGTCAGCGAAGTGGCCGGACTGCTGACCGCCGATCAGTCGGTGAGACCCAACGACACCTTCACGCCCCAGGAGCCCGCCTTCGGTTCGGCGGGCATGTTGAACAACTCGGCCGCCCCGGCCCCGTCGGCCACGATGGGGCTCGGCTTCAATCCCAACGCCAACGACGCCGCCGGCCAGTCCCTTGGCCACACGATCGACGACGCCATCGGCGTGGACCGGCGGCTGAACGCCATAATCCTGCGCGGTTCGGCCGATCGGATTGCGCGGCTGAAGGCGAAGATCGCCAAGATCGACGTCGCCGTCACCAGCGTTGTCCTGGAGACTGTGTTCGTCGAATTGACCCAGTCCGGCGCCAAGAACGTCGGCCTGGATTTCAACAACGCCAATGGCCAGGTCGCGTCCGCCGCCTATACGACCGGAGACTATCTATCGACCGGCGGCGGCTCGAAGGGGATCGGGTCGGTCTCGCTGCAGGCGGCGATCTACGCCCAGGTGCAGGAAGGCCGCGGCCGCATCATCTCGCGGCCACGAATTTCCGCTCAAAGCGGATCGACCGCAAAGATCGTCACCGGCGACGCCTTGCCGATCCTGACGGCGATCACCCTCTCGGGGGTGAACGGCGTTTCGCAACAGGTCCAGTACGTGACGGTGGGCGTGACGCTGCAGATCGCGCCGCGGGTCAGCGACGACGGCTTCGTCACCTCCCACGTCTTCAGCGAGGTCTCCAGCGTCACCGGCTATTCGCAAGGCTATCCGACCATCAGCCAGCGCGAGGCCTCGACCTCGGCCACCGTGCGCGACGGCGAGTCCTTCGTCATCGGCGGACTGACGGAAGAGAACGAGCTTTCGACCAACAGCAAAATTCCGGTGGCCGGGGATACGCCCTTGCTCGGCGGTCTCTTCCGTCTGAACAAGAGTACGAGTTCGAAAACGGAACTCTACATCGTTGTGACGCCGCATATCGTCGGGGGCGCCGCCGATCTGGCCGAGGCGCGCCGCGATCGGGCTCTGGCCGACAAGCCTGACGGTAGTGCAGGCTCGCGGCGCTAGGCGCGAGGTCGCCTGACGGTACGCCTGCGCCGCCCAATGAGCCACGCCGGCTCCCGCCGATCGCGACTGTTGCGTTTTTGCCGCGAACAGATGCATTTCCATCCCGGCCGATTGTAAGCTGAGCCTTAATGCTCCAAATGATCGCAACAAGCTGCCGCAGGTTGAGACGCCGCGACGGCCAGAACAGAAAAATTGAGGGATTATCGATGAAAATCAAGCTTCTCGCCGGCGCCTGCGCCGCCGCCGTCTGCACCCTGTGGTTTGGTCAGGCCGCGGCCGACCCGACCGCGACCCTGGGTGGCGGTTATTCCTATACCGACGTCAACGGCTCCAGCGGCCACCTGAACGATTGGGGCGTGAACGGCTCCGTCGCCGCTCCGGTGCTTTCGAACTGGACCGTCCAGGCCGACGGCTCCTACGATGACCTGACCGGTGAAGGCAGCGGCAGCGCTCACACCGCCCAAATCAGCGGCACGGCCTTCTGGTCGGGCGCCAAGGGCCGTATCGGCGCCACCGCCGGCTACAACGAACTCGGTTCAGGCCATTCGACCGCTCACCTCGAGAACTACGGCGGCTTTGGCGTGCTGTATCCGACGAACAGCCTGACGCTCGGCTTTAAGGGCGGCGCTCTGGTTGGCGACGGTCTTCACACGGGCTACGTCGGCGCCGAAATCGTCGGCTATATCACCCCCGATGCAGCCATCAGCGGCACCATCGACAACACCACGATCGGCAACACTCGCCTGACGGCCTATGGCGTCCACGCCGAGTATCTGGCGTCACACACCCTGCCGATCTCGGTGAGTGGCGGCTTTACGCGCACCGAGCTGGGCCCCGTTGAGCTGAACACCTACACCATCGGCCTGAAGTACTACTTCGGCGGCAAGGGTTCGCTGGTCGAACACCAACGTTCGGGCGATGAAACCTGGGGCGCCAAGCAGTCGGCCACCAGCTTCTTGTTCTAGTCCTAACCCCGGCTGGCCCACAGGGCTGCCGGGCGGCGATCGGGCGTCAGTTTCGGTTCACAAGAACCGGGCTGGCGCCCATTTTCGTTTGGGCTAGGGCTACCGCCGCGCCGGCGCCGACCGAGCGATTTGCAAGAGGACCGGACCCTATGACCATCGTCCATCCCCTCGATCGGCCGGCCTGGGCGGCGCTCACCGGCCGACAGGCCGACCTGGCCCAGGGCGGGCCGAGCGCCAAGCGATTCGCCCCCGACATCGCGCCGTTCGCGGGGGCCGTGGACGCCTCTGCAGAGTCGATGATCGCCCTCGCCGCCCTGCCGTCGCCGGACGAAACCCTGTGGGTCGTGGAGGCGGAGCCGCCGCCGACGCCGCCGGGCATGATGGTCGCCACCCGGGCGCCCTGTGAGCAGATGGTCGCCGAGAGCATCACCCCTGCGGATCGACCGGCGCCGGTCGAGGTGGTCGACCTGGCGGACGCCGACGCGGCCGAGATGCTGGCGCTGGCGACGCTCACCCGGCCGGGGCCGTTTTCCGCCCGCACCCACCTGCTGGGGCCGTTCATCGGGATCAGGCATGGCGGACGCCTTGTCGCCATGGCGGGGGAGCGGATGAAACCCGGCCCTTTCACCGAGGTGAGCGGGGTCTGCACCCATCCCCAACACCGGGGCGCCGGCTACGGCGGACTACTGACCCAGCCGGTCTCCCAGCGGATCCTCGCCCGGGCCGAGACGCCGTTCCTGCACGTCTACGCCACCAACGTGGACGCGGTCCGTCTCTATGAACGCCTTGGATTCAAGATTCGACGGACGGTCATCCTGACGATCTTCGCACGCGCCTAGGGCGACCCAGCCGCGGGCGGCTCAGCCGCGGGCGATGAAGTCGTAGACGTCCGCGGCGCGGGTGATGGTGATGGCGATCTTGTCGTCGCTGATCTGGATTTCGCCGCGGGCCACGGGATGATTGTTCGCCAGGACCCAAACCTCGTCCTGCGCGCTGGCGTCGAGGGGAATCACCGCGCCCCGACCCATGCGCAGCAGCTGCTGCATGGGCAGGGAGGATCGACCCAGCACCACCGAAATCTCGATATTGACCGAATTGACCTGACTCAACGCACACCCCGCCGACCGGGCGGCCATTGCAAAGGCGCGCCCTATCTCCACATTGCGCTGACATGCTTGATCGCGAGTTAAATAGCAGCGGCGAAACCGCCGAATCTCCAGGTCCCGCCGCACAGTCGGTCGAGTGGGCGGTGTCCCGCCGTCAGATCGGCTACCTCGATGCGGTGGAGGCCATGGAGGCGCGGGTCGAAGCCATAGCCGCGGGCGAATCGGGTGAACTGGTCTGGCTGCTCGAACATCCGCCGCTCTACACCGCCGGCGTGTCGTCGAAGCCGGGCGACCTGCTCGACCGGGATCGGTTTCCGGTGTTCCGCACCGGCCGCGGCGGCCAGTACACCTATCACGGGCCGGGCCAGCGGGTGGCCTATGTGATGCTGGACCTTCGCCAGCGTGGACGCGATGTGCGCGCCTTTGTGGAGTCCCTCGAGGCCTGGATCATCGGCGCTCTCGCCGACTTCAATGTCGAAGGCCAGATTCGGCCCGGGCGGGTCGGCGTCTGGGTCGAGCGACGGGCCCCGGGCGCTCCAACTCGGGAGGACAAGATCGCCGCGATCGGGGTCAAAATTCGCCGCTGGGTCTCGTTCCACGGCGTCAGCCTCAACGTGGAGCCGGACCTGTCCCACTTCGACGGCATCGTGCCCTGCGGAATTTCGGAGTTCGGGGTGACCAGCCTCGTCGACCTCGGCCTGCCAGTGACCATGGACGAGGCCGATGCGGCCCTGAGGACAAGCTTCGAGCGGGTGTTCGGGCCCGTCGTCGCCGCGCCGCCGCCGCTGCTCGACTAGGCGCTGATCCCGTCGCCCAGGGGATTGGGACCATAGCGGTTGGCGCCCTGCTCCCCCGGCATGACGCCGAGCTCCACCACGGTCCAGATCGCCACGAGAACGAACGCAAGGCCGAAGAAGCCGTCCGGATGCGGCCAGAGCGCGACCAGGGCGGCGATGACCAGGGTCGCCCACCAGCCGGACCGGCCGCGATCATGCAGACGCTTGGAGACGACGCACACCCCGCAGAACAGCACCGGGGGATAGATGAACCAACCCGTGAGCCACTGGGCGGTGTCGTCGTGCACGATGCCCTGATAGAGCGCAACAGCCGCGGCCAGGATCGCGGCGGCGACGAGGAAGGGCGTCCTGGCCAGCCGTCCGCTCGCCGAGAGGAAGGTTTCGCGCCAGTCCATAAGTCCGAAGTTCATCGACCGCTCCGCGCCGAGTCCGGTTTGTCGGCGATAGTCACGAGGGTATGTGCGCACGCCGCCTTAGGAAAGAGCGGATGGGCTGGCGCGCGCGCCGGCGATTCGGCACAATCCCCCCATGACCGACACCGCCCATTCCCCAACCCGTTCGGCCTCCGGCTTCGATCTGACCCCGCCGAGCGCCGATGAGTTGCGCCAGCTGGAGGCAGACCTCACCGATGAGGAACGCGAGGTCCTGCTCCACCACGGCACCGAGGCGCCCTTCTGCGGCGGCCTGCTGAACAACAAGACGGACGGCGCCTATTGCTGCCGCTTGTGTGGCCTGCCGTTGTTCCGGGCGCAAACCAAGTTCGAGAGCGGCACGGGCTGGCCCAGCTTCTATGCGCCCCTGGACGAGGCGCACGTGCGCGCGGTCAAGGATGTCAGCTACGGCATGGTGCGCATCGAGACGCGATGCGCCCGATGCGACAGCCACCAGGGCCACGTCTTTCCCGACGGGCCGCCGCCGACCCGGCTGCGGTACTGCATCAATTCCGTGTCGCTCAGCTTCGTGGCTGACGGCCACCCCCTGCCCGACCCCCTGGGTCGCGGCGACACCCTTGCCCCATAGATCGCGTGTCGCATGAATGGTTCGATTTTTCGTCCGGCGCTGCCAGCGCTCCTCGGCGCCCTCGCCCTCGCCGGCTGCCACGACGCCGCCAAGGGGGTAGGCGCCCAGAGCGCCGAAAGCCATGCGCCGGGAACAACCATGGGGGTGGTCCCGGGCAGTTGCGGATCCTATCCCAAGGGCGCGCCAGGGGTGATCAACACCTACTGTAACGGCCCGGCGAAGGTGACGGTCAGCGTCGACGGCAAGCCGGCGCACAGCCTCACCGGAGGGGCGTGCAGTCAGGGCGACGGGAGCAGCTTCACCCTCAACCTCGGCGTCCTCGGCACCCGCGAACTCGCCGGTCCCCGCCCCGACTACCTGGGTCTGAAGACGCCGGTCGGCCAGGGTGAATTCGACGGCGGCAGCCTCATCGTCAACGTCGACGGCAAGAGCTATGTCGTCACCGCCGGGCATGGATCGGTCAGCCCCACCGGCGGCAGCTTCGCCGGCACGACCCGCCGCGGCCACAAGGTGCAAGGCGCCTTCACCTGCTGAGGCACTTGGGTTTATCCGGACTCGCGGTTACGGCGGCCCGACGCCCCCTCAGTCAGCTTCGCTGACAGCTCCCCCGTTTCACGGTGGAGCAAAGCGTTTAGACGACCTCCTCCACCGTGAAACGGGGGAGGTGGCGGCGCGAAGCGCCGACGGAGGGGGCGTGGGTCCGCCGCAACCCTGCCAGTTCCAACAATCACGACGGTCTCAAGCACGGCCCTCGCGGCGGTCCAACCGCCAGCCGCCTCACAGCGGGATGTTGTCGTGTTTCTTCCAGGGGTTGGAGATCTGCTTGTTCTTCAAGCTCTTCAGCGCCCGCACCATCCGGCGGCGGGTCTCCGCGGGCATGATCACATCATCGATGTAGCCGAGGCTGGCGGCGACGAAGGGGTTGGCGAAGCGGGCCTTGTATTCCGCCTCCCGCTCGGCGATCGCCGCCGGGTTGTTCATGTCGGCCCGGAAGATGATCTCCACAGCGCCCTTGGCGCCCATAACCGCGATCTCGGCGGTGGGCCAGGCGTAGTTCACATCGCCGCGGATGTGCTTGGAGCTCATCACGTCATAGGCGCCGCCGTAGGCCTTGCGGGTGATCAGGGTGATCTTGGGCACTGTCGCCTCGGCGAAGGCGAACAACAGCTTGGCGCCGTGGGTGATCAGGCCGCCGCCCTCCTGCTTGGTCCCGGGCATGAAGCCGGGCACGTCCACCAGGGTGATCAGCGCGATGTTGAAGGCGTCGCAGAAGCGCACGAACCGGGCGGCCTTGCGAGCGGCGTCGATGTCGAGCACCCCTGCAAGGACCTGCGGCTGGTTGGCGACGATCCCCACCGTCTCCCCATCCATCCGCGCAAAGCCGCAGATGATGTTCTTCGCCCAGTCCTTTGAAATCTCGAAAAAGTCGTTCTCGTCGACGATCTTCGAGATCAGCTCCTTCATGTCGTAGGGTTTGTTGGGATTGGCCGGCACCAGGCTGTTAAGCGAGCTTTCCTCACGATAGGCCTCGTCGAAACTCTCCCGCACCGGAGGCTTCTCGCGGTTGGACAGGGGCAGGAAGTCCACCAGCCGCCGCACCTGCGTCAGGGCCTCGAGGTCGTTGTCGAAGGCGCCGTCGGCGACGCCGGACTTCATGGCGTGAACCCGGTAACCGCCCAATTCCTCGTGGCTGACTTCCTCGTTGGTGACCGTCTTCACCACGTCCGGGCCGGTCACGTACATGTAGCTCGTGTCCTTCACCATGAAGATGAAGTCGGTGATCGCCGGAGAATAGACGTCGCCCCCCGCGCAGGGGCCCATGATCACGCTGATCTGTGGCACCACCCCCGACGCCAGGGTGTTCTGCAGGAAGATGTCGGCATAGCCGGCGAGGCTCTCGACCCCTTCCTGGATGCGGGCGCCGCCAGCGTCGTAGATGCCGATGATCGGCGCGCCGGTCTTCATCGCCTGGTGCATCACCTTCAGGATCTTCTGGGCTTGGGCGCCGGAAAGCGAGCCGCCGAAGACGGTGAAATCCTTGGAGAAGACGTAGACGGCGCGGCCGTTGATGGTTCCCCAGCCGGTCACCACCCCGTCGCCGGGGATCTTGTTATCAGCCATGCCGAAGTCGGTGGCGCGGTGTTCGACGAACATGTCGAACTCCTCGAAGGAATTCTCGTCAAGCAGCAGGTCGATGCGTTCCCGCGCCGTCAGCTTGCCCTTGGCGTGCTGGGCGGCGATGCGCTTGGCCCCTCCGCCCATCCGCGCCCGCTCGCGCCGCTGTTCGAGTTCTTCAAGGATATGCTGCACGCGTGTCGATCCCTAAGCCGTTCCGCGCCCAGGCGTAGACGGGCCCAGGTTTGATGACAAGTTCGCGTAGCGTCAGGCGAACAGGCCGTCGCGCCCGCTTCCTCACCGCAAGGCGGCGAACCAACGTTCCAGCATCAGCGCTTCCGCCCTGAGTTTCTCCGCCCGGACCGCGGCCTCTTCGTCCACGCCCCACTGGGATTCCTGGAAGGCCTCGTCTAGCCGCGCCAGCTCGAAGGCCGCCTCGCCGTCCAACTGGTCGCGCTGCAGGGCGATGGCGATCACCGCCGAGCCGAACAGCGCCGCCCCGAAGGCAAGGCCGGTCAAGGCGTAATCGTCCAAAGCCGCCGCCAGGGCCTCGACGGCGGCCAGGGTCTGCGGCGGCTGCGGCGCGTGAATGATCCCGTGCACGCGCACAAAGGTGAGGCCGAGCTCTTCGGCGGCCCAATCCAGCAAGGCCCCCCACCGTCGCGTCTGCGCCTCCACCAAGCTCGTCGGGGCGGTCGCGAAATAGCAGACGAGGTCGCTGGCGGCGAAGCGCGCGACCTCTGCGACCAGGCCGGCGCGAACCCGAACCCCATGATCGGCGGCGGTGGAGGCGAGCCGTGTGGCGTGCATGCCCGCCATCTCGACGTGCTCGCCCTGCGCCGCCCACTCCCCCGCGATCAGCTCGGCCAGGGCGCGCGTGGGCAGCGCCAGGGGCTGTCCCCCCGGGGTTCGGACCCGGCGGCTGTCCAGGGCGATAGCGTAGGCGCCGTCGGCTTCGACCGCTGCGGCGGTGGTCCAAAAGCGTTTGGGTCGATTGTTGGGGGACGGCGTCTTCGTCATCTCGGCTCGTGCAAAGGTTGGTCGCGTCGCGAAGGAACGTCGGGCTTACGACGTGCAAGCCTTATAGCCGCCCGTTGGAACTTCGGAGACCGCCTTTGTCCATGGACGCCGATCTGAAAGCCGCCATCGCGACGACGCGCTTCGGCCTGGGCTCCCGCCGCGGCGAAATCGACGCCGCTCGCCCGAATCCGGCAGCCTTCCTGCAGTCCCAGATACGGCCCGCTGGCGCGGATCAACCCGTCGGCGACTTCAAGACCGGCGCGGCGGCCTTCACGGACCTGCGCGAGTACCAGACGATGCGCCGCGACGCCAAGGCCGCAGGCGACCCCAAGGCCGATCCGGTGCAGATGGCCCAAAAGCTGATCCTGGAAACCGCCGGGAAGGAGTTCCTGGCCCGCATGCGGCTGGCCTGCTCCACCGACGCGGCCTTCCGCGAGCGCTGGGCCCTGTTCTGGTTCAACCATTTCACCGTCGCCGCCAACAAGTTGATCACGGCGCCCCTCGTGGGCCCGTTCGAGCGCGAGGCAATCCGGCCGCATGTGTTCGGCCGCTTCGAGGACATGCTGGTCGCCTCGACCATGCACCCCGGCATGCTGCTTTATCTCAACGAGGAGCAGTCCATCGGCCCGCACAGCCCGCTGATGTCGAACCCGCGCTATGCGGCCTATGCCGGCAAGGCGCTCAAGGGGCTGAACGAAAACCTCGCTCGCGAAGTCCTGGAGTTGCACACCCTTGGCGTGGGCTCGGGATACACCCAGACCGATGTCACCGAGTTCGCCCGCGCCCTGACCGGCTGGAGCATCATTGGCCTCAACGGCGATCACCGCGGCGCGGCGTCGATCGGCGGACAGCCCGGCGATTTCGCCTTTCGCGAGATGGTCCACGAGCCCGGCCCGCGCACGATTCTTGGCCAGACCTATCCCCAGGACGGCGTCGCCCAGGCCGGCGCCATTCTGCACGCCCTGGCCGTCCACCCCGCCACCGCGCACCATATCGCGGTCAAGCTCGCCCGCCATTTTGTCGCCGACGATCCGCCTGCGAGCCTGGTAGCGCGCCTGGAGCGCAGTTTCCGCGAAACCGACGGCCGTCTGGACAAGGTCGCCGAGACGCTCATCCAGGCGCCGGAAGCCTGGGAGCCGGAGCAGCGCAAGTTCAAGACGCCGTATGAATTCCTAGGTTCCGGGTATCGCGCGGTGGGCCTGTCCCCCACCAGCCTGATCCAGGTGGGCCCGACCCTGACCGGGCTCGGCCAGCAGCCGTTCAACGCCCCCTCCCCCAAGGGATGGGCCGAGGAGGGCGAGGCCTGGTCGGCGCCCGACGCCATCATGAAGCGGATCGGCTGGTCGGAGGCCTTCGCCGCCGCCGTTGAACCGGTCATGGGCCAGCCCTCCGACGTCGCCCGCAGCGCCCTGGGCGCCCGACTCACGTCCCCCGTCGCCACCGCCATCGCCCACGCCGAATCGCGCCCCGAAGCCCTCGCCGTCCTGCTGATGAGTCCGGAGTTCCAACGCCGATGACCCGTTCCTTCGACCTCAATCGGCGCGCAGCCATGGGCGCCGCCGCGTCCGCCGGCATGGCCGTCACCTTCCTGGGCCGGACCGCCTACGCCGCCGTCGATCGGGACCTGGCCAAGCGCAAGCTGGTGGTGTTTGTCTGCCGCGGCGCCATGGACGGCCTGTCGGTCTCGCCGCCTATCGGCGACGCCAACTACGTCCCATTGCGCGGCGAGATCGCCATCGCCGGTTTCGGCCAGCCGGACGGCGCGCTGAAGCTCGACGACACCTTCGGCCTGCACCCCAAGCTGACCGCCATCCATGCCCTGGCCCTGAAGGGACAGGCGCGGATCGCCCCGGCGGTGGCGACTCCGGACCGCGCCCGCTCCCACTTCGAGGCCCAGGACGTGCTCGAAAGCGGCGCCGGGGTGGTGTTCGGCACGAGTTCGGGCTGGCTCAACCGCTCCATGGAGGCCATCGCGCCGTCTCGGCGAATCGACGCGCTGTCGGTGGGCGCCCAGGCGCCGCTGATCCTGCGCGGCCGGATCCAGGCCGCCTCCTGGTCCCCCGGCGGCTACAAGGACCGCGACGCCCGCCTGCCCGGCATCCTCACCGACCTCTATGCTGGCGATCCGACGCTGTCCCGCGCCCTCGCCAGCGGGCTCTCCACCGAAGCCATGGCCAAGATCGCCACGGCCCCGGACGCCGCCCCACGCACGGCCATGGCGCCCGCCGCCGGCCAGACCATGACCGGCGCCCCCACAGCCGGCGCGATGACCCCAAACGCCCCCTACGCCGAGGTCGCCCAACAGGCGCAGCGCCAGATCCAGCGCAACGCCGCCGCCACCGCCCGGTCCCTGGGGGCGACCCTGGCCAAGTTCATGCTCGAGCCCAATGGCCCTCAGATCGCGGCCGTTTCCCTCGACGGCTTCGACACCCACGCCAACCAGGGCGCCGGCGAAGGGCAGCTGGCCGGCCGGCTGTCCTATCTGGACGCCGCGGTGGACGGCCTGTCCGCCGGACTCGGGCCGGAATGGTCGAACACCGTCGTGCTCGTCGCCACGGAGTTCGGCCGCACCGCCCACATCAACGGCACCAAGGGCACCGACCACGGCACCGGCTCCACGGCCCTGTTGCTGGGCGGCGGCCTGAAGCCGGGCGGGATCGTCGGCGACTGGCCGACCCTCGCGCCCGCCCGCCTGTTCGAAAGCCGCGACACCGCCCCGGCCACCGACATGCGAAGCCTGTTCAAGGGCGTGCTGGCTGAACACCTCGGCGTGGATCGGCGAGCGCTGGATACGACGGTGTTTCCGGACAGCGCCGAAGCCGCCCCCCTGACGGGCCTCGTCTAAGGCGCGCCGGCCCTAGCGCCGGCCGCCCTTGCGTTCGAAGGGGTCGCCCGGCGCCTCGTGCTCATCGAAGCCGAAACGGTCGAAGCCCGCCTGCATCTCCTTGCTGATCGGCGCCTCGACGACGAGCAGACCGCCGCCCGGGTGCGGCAGGGACACCTTGCGGGCATGGAGCTGCAACTGCAGGCCCTCGGCCAGTTGCGCGGACGCCTCTGTGCCGTACTTGGGATCACCGAGGATCGGGTGGCCGATCGCCTGCATGTGGGCGCGCAGCTGGTGGGTGCGCCCCGTGCGCGGGCGCAGGGCCATCCAGGTCACCCGCTGCGAGGCCCGGGCGACGGTGACATACTCGGTCTCGGCAGGATCCCCGCGGGGGTCCTTGGGATCGGCGGGCACCACCAGCTCCCGATCGCCGACGCCGGTCTTGACCAGGTTGAGCTCGATCACGCCCTCCGGCGGCCGCGGCGCGCCGGCGACGATGGCCCAGTAGGTCTTTTCCGCCCGTCGCTTAGCAAATGAGCCAGAAAGGCTGGCCGCCGCCGCGGGGGTCTTGCCGAGGATCAGCACCCCCGAGGTGTCCCGGTCGAGGCGGTGCACCAGCTTGGGCCGATCGACCCCCTCGCCCCAGGCGCTGAGCAGGCGGTCGATATGGTGGATGGTCTTGGTGCCGCCCTGGACGGCGAGACCCGCCGGCTTGTTCAGGGCCAGCACCTCGTCGTCTTCGTAGAGCACCAGCGAGCGCACGAAGGCGACGTCCCGGGGAGACAGGGCGGCCTTCTTGTCGCCGGTCTCCTTGGCGTCCGGGAACGGCGGCACGCGCACCATGGCCCCGGCCGCCAGCTTGGTGTCCGGCTTCACCCGCCCGCCATCGACGCGGATCTGGCCCGAACGGGTCATCTTCTGGATCTGGATATGGTTCAGGTGCGGCCAGCGCCGCTTGAACCAGCGGTCGACGCGCGAGCCGTCCTCGCCGGCGCCGACATAGAGGGTGCGGACCTCCTTCATGCGAAGGCCTTGCGGGCCAGCATCAGGCCCGCGAAAAGCGCGCCCACCGCCAGGACCACCGATGCGGCGACGTAGGCGAAGGCGTGGCCATAGTCTCGCCGCTCGATCATTAGCGCGGTCTCCAGGGAAAAGGCCGAAAAGGTCGTGAATCCGCCCAGCACGCCGACGCCGAGCATGATGCGCCAACGCTCCTGATCGGCGCCGCCGCGGTGGGCGAGGAAGCCGACCAGCACCCCCATCAGGAAGCCGCCCAATAGGTTGACCGTGAAGGTGCCATAGGGCCAGTTCGGCCCAAGCCTGCGAATCGCCTGCATGCCGACCAGATACCGCGCCAGGGAGCCCACCCCGCCGCCGGCGAAGACATAGAAGAACTTGATCATCGCCGTCTTATGCGACGGGACGGCCTGGGACGCAAAGGCGCGCTGGGATTGGCGCCGGATCAGGGCCTCGGCGCCGAGCCGAACGGCGCCCCCCGAACCTGGGTGTAGACCGCGTCAAACACCGCCAGCGTCTTCAGGGTGGTCAGCGGCCCCGCCCTTAGCGGTTCATCAAGAACCATCACCCGCGGGTCGCTTATCGTGTATCGCGGCCAGGCGACCAGCCGGGGACCGTTAGGGTCGCCGTCCCTGGCGAAATTGACCCAATAGCCGGCCATGGCGTCGGACAGGGCGCGATCATCGGCGGTCCAGGCCCAGGACGGCTCCTGGCCGAGGTGGTCGAAGCTGTACCAGAGTTCGGAGAAATGGCTCGGCCCCCAGCCCGAATAGACGGAGGCTTTCGGGAACGGCGGGGCATGGGTGAACTGATAGTAGAAGACCCGACCCTCGCCATGCATGGCCTGGAGCCGCGCCCAGGCCCAGATGTCCCAACCGAACCGCAGATCCCGCTCGAAATCCAGCCGCCCGCGCACGGCCTCGGCGTCGGTGGCGTGCGGATAGGCCGCCAGCAAGGGCGGCGGCAAGGCCCCCCATCGCTTGGCGATGTCGGCGTCGAAGGTCGCGGCCCGTACACTCGCCAGGTCGGGGATCAGCGAGCGCGCCTCGTCGGCGTTGGAGCCGATCAGGATCGCGACGTCATTCTGCTCGCCGGCCGCGAACACGTCATAGGGGGAGCGCGGCAGAACGTACGGTTCGACGACCGGATGCGAGATTTCGCCCGCCTTGCCGTTCAGCAACGCCGCCGCCGGCAGGGCGCGCAACTGCGCCAGCGAACTCGCGCCGACTGAGCGGCCGTAGGCGACGCCGTCGCGCTCGGCGCTGCCGAGCTGGTAGGCGGGGGCAAGCTGCAGCGGCTCGAACATGCCGCCGCTTTCCCCGATGGCCCGTTGAAACAGGCCCTTGGCCAGTGGCGAGGCCATCAGGATGCTGACCGACGCCGCGCCCGCCGACTGACCCGCGATGGTGACCCGGCCAGGATCGCCGCCGAAGGCCGCGATGTTTCGCTGAACCCACTTCAGCGCCGCGATCTGATCCAGGAAGCCGTAGTTGCCGGACGAGTGGTGCGGCGACTCGGCTGTCAGCTCAGGGTGGGCCAGGAAGCCGAACGGGCCGACGCGGTGCCCGATGGTGACGATGATCGCCCCCCGCCGCGCCAGTCGGTCGCCCCAGTAGAGCGGCATTGAGGCCGAGCCGTTGAAGAAGCCGCCGCCGTAGATCCATACGATCACCGGCAGCTTCTTCGCCTCGGCCGGCGCCCAGACGTTCAGATAGAGACAATCCTCGCTGGTCGTCGGCGGCGTCTCACCCGGCATGGAGACGCCGCTCTGAATGCAGGCCGGGGCGAAGGCGTCCGCCCTCCTCACGCCGGCCCATGACGCCGGGGGCTGCGGCTCGCGCCAGCGCAGGGGCCCCACCGGCGGCGCGGCGAACGGCACGCCCTTGTAGACGACCAGCGGCCCATCGCGGACGCCTTCAATCGCGCCCGATTGGACCGTAACCGGCTGGGCCATGGCCCAACTGAGCGGAATGAAGGCGGCAAGCGACAGCAGCGCGATGAGCGCGGGCTTGCAGATTGGCGGCATGGTCAGGCCCCTTGCGCCTGCGGCGGCGCAGGTTCCAGGTTGAGCTTGGGCGGCACACTAGGCAATGGCGTGGGCGACGAATGATCTCGGCGAGGACACGCCGCGCGGCGAACCTCCCTACCCGACCGGCAAATCCTTCAGCGATTCCTCGCGCGCGGCCGGCAAACTCACGCCGATGGTCTCGGCCACCCGCCGGAAATCGTCCGGCGGCGGCGCTTCGATACGCATCGGACCGCTGCCGTCGGGGTGGGGAAACTCCAGGGCCGCGGCGTGCAGCATCAATCGGGGAACCGGCGCGCCCGCAATCACCAGCGCCCCGCCATAACGGGCGTCACCACCGATCGGCCGGCCGACTCCGGCCATGTGCACCCGCAGCTGATGCATGCGGCCCGTCTCGGGGCTCAATTCGACAAGGGCGCCGCCCTGGCCGACCGACAGGGTGCGATACCGGCTGCGGGCCGTTTCCGCATCGGGGTGATCGGCCTCGCAGACCCGCATATAGGCCTCCCGCCCTTCCTCGTCCCGGCGCAGCGGCTGGTCGATGGTTCCCTGGCGGGGCTCGGGCGGCGCCGTCAAAATGGCGAGGTAGGTCTTGCGAAACCGCCGCCCCATCATCGCCTTGCCGAGCATGGCCGCGTCGGGCTTGGTGCGGGCGGTCAGGATTACCCCGGACGTGTCCCGGTCCAGCCGGTGGATCAACCGAGGGCGGCTGCCGCTGGCCTTGGCGAAGGCCCAGAGCAGCTCATCCAGCGTATGCACCTGCCCACGCCCCCCCTGGCTCGACAGGCCGGACGGTTTGTTCAGGGCCAGGATGTGTTCGTCCTGGACGATAACCAGGGAACGCACAAAGCGCAGTTCGTCGCGGCTGAGGACGACCGGCGTGGGTTTGGCGTGGGCCATTCTTACGCCTTCCGTTCGGCGCGGAGAGCCGCCCAACGCTCCAACCGCTCACGCACCCGGGCTTCGGAACCCTCGCCCTTCGGCTGGTAGAAAACGGGACGGGCCATGCCGTCGGGAAAGTAGTTCTGCCCCGAAAACCCTTCCTCGGCGTCATGGTCGTAGGCGTAGCCCTTGCCGTAGCCGAGCTCCTTCATCAGCTTGGTCGGCGCGTTGCGGATATGGGCGGGGGGCATGAGCGAGCCGGTCTCCCGCGCCGCCCGGCGGGCCGCGCCAAAGGCGGTGTAGACGCTGTTGGACTTGGGCGCGCAGGCGAGATGCACAGCCAACTGCGCCAGGGCCAGCTCCCCCTCCGGCGAGCCCAGGAAGTCGTAGGTGTCCTTGGCGGCGTTCGCCAGGACCAGCGACATGGGATCGGCCGCGCCGATGTCCTCCACCGCCGCGCGGATCAGCCGCCGGGCGATGAACAGCGGGTCCTCCCCGCCCTCCAGCATGCGCGCCAGCCAGTAGAGGGCGGCGTCGGGATCCGAGCCGCGGATCGACTTATGCAGGGCGGAGATGAGGTTGNNCGGCCATGCCGACCAGGGCGGCGCGCGCCTCCGGCGCCAACGGCAGGGGGCGGTCCTGAAACGCCTCCGCCTTGGCGAGCAACCCGTCCAGGGCCTGGTCGTCCAGGCGCTTGAGCACATAGACCTGGCAACGCGACAGCAGCGCGCCGTTGAGCTCGAATGAGGGGTTCTCGGTGGTCGCGCCGACCAGCGTCACAACGCCCGACTCCACGAACGGCAGAAAGCCGTCCTGCTGGGCGCGATTGAACCGGTGGATCTCATCGACGAACAGCAAGGTGGATTGGCCGGCCGCCCGCCGTCCACGGGCCTGCTCAAAGGCCTTCTTCAGGTCAGCGACTCCCGAGAACACCGCCGACAGCTGCTGGAATTCATAGCCCGCGGCCTTCGCCAGCAAACGGGCGATGGTGGTCTTGCCGGTGCCCGGCGGACCCCAGAGGATCATCGACGACAGCCGGTGCGCCTGCGCCATCCGGCGGATCGGCCCGTCCGGCCCCAGCAGGTGGTCCTGGCCGACGACCTCGTCCAGGGACTGGGGTCGCAGCCGGTCAGCCAGTGGGGACGGCGCCTCGGGGGTGAGGCCGGCCGCTTCGAAAAGATCGCTCATGGCGCCACGCTAGCAGATCGGCGGCGCCCCTTGCGGGGAAAGTGCGCCCTGGCCGGCGGTCAGAGCCGCAACACCGCGTCGAGCCGCCGCGCGCCCCGCTGGATGGTGAGCCGCCAGGCCGGCCCCGTGGCGGCGCTGAGCACCGTCCGCAGCGCCTGCACGCTGCTGATGGGCCGCCCGTCGATGCCGAGGATGATGTCCCCCGGCTGCACGCCCACATTCGCCGCCAGCCCGGGACCGACCTTGGTGACCAGCACCCCGCTCTTGGCGGTGAAGGCGTCGAGGCCCAGCTGTTCGGCGACGGCGGGGGACAGATCGGTCACCGTCGCGCCGTCGAGGGGGTTGCGGCCGTTGATGCGCACGCCGTCGGAGGCCAGGTCCCCCGGGGGGGCCTCGACCCGGACCCGTACGATGGATGCAGCGCCGTGTTCGCGCCGCACCTGCAACGCCACCTCCTCGCCCGAGCGATGGGTCATGACCCGGTAGTTCAGGGTGGACTCATCGTTCACCGGCTGGCCGTCGATGCTGAGGATCAGGTCGCCCTGCCGCAGGCCCGCGCGGGCGCCGGGACCGGACGGATAGACGTCGGTGACCAGCACCCCTTCCGGCCGGTCGAGGCCGAGGGTCTTGGCGAGGTCCGCGCTGACGAGCTGCGTCTTCAGGCCCAGCCATGGCCGCGCGGAGGCCGCCGTCCCGCCGCCGAGAGCCGATTCCACCACCCGCTTCACCAAGGCCGCCGGGATGGCGAAGCCCACGCCGGACGAGGTGCCGGACTGGGACATGATGGCGGTGTTCATGCCGATCATGTCGCCGTTCATGTCCACCAGGGCGCCGCCGGAGTTGCCGGGATTGATGGCCGCGTCGGTCTGGATGAAATAGGAGACGTCGGTGATGCCGACCCCGCTGCGGGCCATGGCCGAGACGATGCCGTTGGTCACCGTCTGGCCGACGCCGAAGGGATCGCCGATGGCCAGCACCAGGTCGCCGATCTGGGCGTCGTCGCGGGCGGCCAGGGGCAGGACCGGGAGCTTCTCCGCGCCGACGTCGATCTTCAGCACGGCGATATCCGCCCGCGGATCGGCCAGTAAAACCTTGGCCGGCAGTTCGCGCCGATCGCTGAGGACGACCATGATCTCCTGGCCGCCGGCGATGACGTGGTTGTTGGTGACGATCACCCCGTCGGCGCGGACGATAACGCCGGAGCCCAGGGACTGGGCGATCCGCTCGCGCGGTACGCCCTGCCCCCCGCCGAACGCCTCCCAGAACGGATCCACCGCCTGGCGCACGACACGGCGGCTGTAGACGTTGACCACGGCGGGGGCGGCCCGCTTGACCACGGGGGCGAAGGAAAGGCGCTCGGCCGCCGCGTCCGCGGGGACCCGGCGCGCGGGCTCCGGAAGCGGCGCGGTCGCCAGCGATTCGGCGCTGGATTTGGTGACAGGGCCGGAACAGGCGGCCAGCAGGCAAAAGGCCGGAATCAGCAGTCGATGCGCGCGCATGGGGTCTCCGCAGCCGTTGGGACGCCCGATTTCCTAGGCGCCATTTCGGGCGCAATCATGGCGTGGGACGCCACGTTCTAGGCGACGGGCTCGGCCGGATTGCGCGGCCGAGCGCGATAGAGCCCGATCACCAGATTCAGCGCCATCAGGGCCGCGGCGATCAGGATGGGCAGTCCCGGCATGTGCAGGCTGGCGTCATGGCGCACCGCCCAGGCGAAGGTGAGGCCATAGAGTGACGGGCCGACCATGGCGCCGATGCCCTGCAGACCCTGGTTGGCGCCCTGCAGCTGGCCCTGTTGCCGCGGTCCCACGCGCTGGGTCATCAGGCCTTGCAGGCCGGGCATCAGGAAGCTCATCCCCGCGAAAACCGGGACGGCGCACATGAAGATCAGGCCGTTCGGCGCGAAGGCGTAGATCAGAAACCCAAGGCAGCCGGCGGTGGCGCCGAGGAGGACAGCGCCGCGCTCTCCGATCCGCTTCACGACCGGTCCGACGAGCAGCATCTGGACGATGATCCCCGCCACCCCGGTGGCGATGAAGGTCAGCCCCTGGACGCTGAGGCTCCAGTGGAACCGGTAGCCGGTATAGAGGATGAAGATGTTCGGCAGCACGTTCTGGGCGAGCCAGAAGATCATGCTCATGCCGGCCAGCGCCAACAGGTCGCGGTGGGAGCGCAGCAGGGCCAAGGCGCCGACCGGGTTGGCCTTGCGCCAATCGAACCGCTGGATGCGCTTCTCCGGCGGCAGGGATTCCGGCAGCACCAGCAGGCCATAGACCCAGTTCACCGCGCAAAGGCCGGCGGCGACCATGAACGGCAGGCGCAGATTGATGTCGCCGAGAAACCCTCCCATCGAGGGCCCGACCAGGAAGCCGAAGCTGAAGGCCGATCCCATCATGCCGAAGTTGCGGGCTCTCTGCTCGGGCGCCGTCACGTCGGCAAGATAGGCGTTGGCGGTGGAGAAGCTCGACGCGGTCATGCCGTTGAGCACCCGGCCGACCAGCAGCCAGCCAAGGGTCGGCGCGAAGGCCATGAACAGAAAGTCGATCCCCAGGCCGCCGATCGACAACAGCAACACCGGCCGGCGGCCATATCGATCCGACAGCATCCCCAGGATCGGCCCGCAGATGAACTGCATGGCGCCCCAGGTGGTGGCGAAGACCACGTTCCACTCGGACGCCAGGGCGAAATCTCCACCCAGGAAGTGTTTGATCAGGTTCGGCAACACCGGGATCATCAGCCCAAACGACAGGGCGTTCAGCAGCGCGCTGAAGAAGATGAAACCGAAGCCGGCGCTGCGACCCGCGGGCGGCGACGCGACCGCGGGCTCGCCGGCTTCGGCGGTGATGGACGGATCGGTCATGACGCTCCCCGCCGCGGTGCGTCGCGGCCGGGCCTTTTACGCCAGGATTTCCGCCCCGCCCAGCCGCCGGCGCTCATGCCGCACCGGTCTTCAGCAGGGCCTTTGGCGCGACCTGCCGCCACGCGGCGGCGACCAGGTCGGTCATCCGATCCATGTCGAAGGCCGCCAGGGTGATCGTCGTCCAGCCGAACCGGCCCCAATGCGCCGGCGCCGTCACCGATTGCGGGTCGCTTTCACACAACGACTCCTGAATCTGCGTCGGCAGCTTCAGCGTGACAGTTTCGGACCCCAGCGTCGCCAGTATCTTCCCGCGAACACGGAAGGATGCGCTCTCGAAGTGAGGCGATTCCTCGACCTCGGGCAGGGCCATCGCCAGGGCGCGGATGTCACCGGGCGTCGTCATGAGCAACCTCCGCTCGCAGCGCCGTCAGCAGATCGCGCCACCACTCTCCATGCCGCTGAAGGAAGACGGCGTTGGGGAAGCCGTGGCGGGCGACATGGGGCGCCGGCACACTGTCCCATCCGCGATGTTCCACCGTCACCCGCGTCTCGTCGCCGACCGCCTCGAATCGCACCTCCACCTCGGTGTCCTGGTCCGGCGCGAACGTCGCCTGGCGCCATCCGAACACCAGACGGTGCGGCGGCTCCCAGGCGCGCACGCGGCCGATCTCGAACACCTTGCCGTTGGCCAGGGTCTCCGTCAGCCGCCCGCCCTCCCCCGGCTCGAACGCCAGCACGCCCGGGCTGCGAGGGGTGAAGTTGAACATGAGATTGGGTCGCCACCACAGCCCGATTTCGGCGGTGAACACTAAAAACGCGCGTTCGGGGCTGGCGGCCACGCGCAAGGCGACGAGGACGCGGGAGCTCACGGTTCCGCCGCCGTTTCCAGATGCGCCTTGAACGCCAGGAGCTGTTCGCTCCACAGCCGTTCGGTCTCCTCCAGCCACCGCAGCAAGTCGATCATCGCTCCAGCCTTCAAGGCGTAGACGCGCACGCGGGCGTCGAACTCGGGGTGGGTCTGTTCCACCAACCCGCTTTCGCGCAGGGTCCGCAGATGCCGGCTCATGGCCGGCGGCGCGAGCCCCAAGGCCTGGGCCAGCTCGCCCGCCGGGCGCGGTCGTTCCCGCAAGAGGTCGACAACGCCGCGGCGATGCGGATCGGCGAGGGCGGCCAGGGTGCGGTCGATGGCGGCGTTGCTCACGATCCCGCCGGCCGGTGCTGGGTGCCGGCGCCATAGGTGATGAACAGCACCTTCAGAGCGCGCTGCCCCAGGGCCCGATGCCAGACGCCCCTCGGCACGACCAGGGTCACCCCCGGGATCAGATCATGGACCGCCGTTCGACCGTCCGGGTGCTCGAACACCAGACGGGCCGAGCCTTCCAGCCCCACCAGCACCTCGTCAGCGGCCGGATGCATCTCCCAATGCGGCCAGTCGCCTTCGCCGCCGCTGACGGTCACAAGGGTACCGCCAGCGGCGGGGCTGGTCGCGACATTGCGCCAGAACGCGGCGCCGCCTTCCATCTGCGTCACCGCCCCGGCGCCCTCGAGGGCGAGGTAGGCGCCCTCGAGGTCGAAGGCGGTCGTTGCGCTGGTCATCAGACCCACCCGGTGATCTTGAGGCCGGTCGCCTGTTCCGCCTCTTCCCAGGTCACCACAGCGACAGTCTGGGCGACGGTCCAGATGTGGCCCTCAGGGTCGCGGCAGCGATAGGTACGATCGCCGTAGAACTGGGTTTCCGGCTCGGACAGGATCTCCGCCCCGGCTGCGCGGGCCCGTTCACAGTGGGCGCCGACATCGGTTTCAATGTGGATATGCACCGTCTGGGTGGTCTTGCCGCCGACGGATTTGGGGCTGCGGTGATCGTCGGTCCACTCCGAGCCGATCATCACCACGGCGTCGCCGAAGCGCATCTCGATATGCGCCGGCGCGCCGGAAGGGTCCTCGATCAGCATGAACACCTCGAAGCCGAACGCCTTCTCCAGCCACTCCATCGCGGCCCGCGGATCCTGGTAGCTCGCCGCGGGGATCAGGTTAGGTCGCCAGTCAGCCATGGTCAGCTCTCCTTCGTTGCGGGGGTGATCGTACGGTCGGTGGCCTTGGCCATCTCGTCCGCGCTCATGGGATTGATGGTCTGGCCGAAGGACCATTGGTGGCCCTCCGGATCCTCGCAGACATAGACGCGGTCGCCATAGGGTTGGGTCGCGGGCTCCCGGGTGATGGTCGCGCCAGCGGCCCGGGCCCGCTCGCAGTGCGCGTCGATGCCGTCTGTCAGTTGAATATGGGTCGAGCCGGTGCGCCGTCCGCCCCACGTCAGCGGACTGACCGCCTTGTCGCGCGGCGGCCCGACGACGATGACCATGCCGTTGTCAAAGACGGATTCGGAGTGGATCACGCCATCATCGCCGTCAGCGACCACCATCCGGGTCTCGAAGCCAAAGGCCCTTTCCAGCCACGCCAGGGCGGCGTTGGGATCCTGGCACCAAAGCAAGGGTCGGATGGCCGGCCCCCGTTCCTTTGCGCTCATCGGTCGGTCTCCGGGTTTCAGAGCGAGGTTCTGATGGTGAGCCCGCTGCCCCTTTCCATCTCCGCCACTGTCAGCGCCTCCGTCGGCTGATGGAAGGTCCACACATGCCCATCGGGATCGAGGGCGCGATAGGTCCTCGCGCCATAGAACTGATTGGCCGGCTCCTGGGTAATGTTCGCCCCAGCGCCGCGGGCCCGTTCACAGTGGGCGTCGAGATCACCATCCAGGGCGATGCGGATGAATTGGGTGCCGACGCCGCCGATGGAGGCCGGGCTTCTCAGCGCCGCCGAACCGATCAGCGCGGCGCTTTCCAATTCGCCGCCGACGCCGATCGGCGCACCGCGAAAGGTCATCTCCGCATGGCCCACCTTGCCGGCGTCATCGGTGACCAACAGGCTGGTCTCGAACCCGAAGGCCGCCTCCAGCCATTTCAAGGCCGCCATCGGATCGCGATAGAAGACCGATGGGGTCACTACGGGTTCAGGCGCGGCAGCCATGGCCGGCTCCAACAACTGATTGTTTATCGCAATATTTAACGCATACCGAAACTATCTAGTCAAGCGAACACGAAAAAGGGCGGCCGGGATATCATCCCGACCGCCCTCAATGTCGCGAACTCAAATGAGCCCTAGTCCTCGGCGAAGGTCCGCACCGGGCCGGAATCCTTGCCCTTTTCGGCGGGATCGCGGTCGACGAATTCGATCACCGCGAGCGCGGCGTTGTCGCCGTAGCGGAAGCCGGCCTTCAGGACGCGGATGTAGCCGCCTTCCCGGGCCTTGTAGCGCGGGCCGAGGGTCGAGAAGAGCTTGCCGACCTGATCGACGTCGCGGACCCGGCTGATGGCGATCCGGCGCGCATGCAGGTCGCCCCGCTTGGCCAGGGTCACCAGCTTCTCGACGAAGGGCCGCAGCTCCTTGGCCTTCGGCAGGGTGGTGACGATCTGCTCGTGCTTGATCAGGCTCGCGGCCATGTTGGCGAACATGGCGGTGCGATGGCTGGTCGTGCGACCCAGTTTGCGGTGCGCGGAACCGTGGCGCATGAAAGTCTCTCCACTCCTGCCCGGAAGGTCCTCACGGACGTTGCGGGCCTAATTGATGCTCGCCCGCCGAGGCGGGACGAACGGGTCAGTATCAGATCTGGTCTTCGAACTTCTTGGCCAGGTCTTCGATATTTTCGGGCGGCCAGTTGGGCACGTCCATGCCGAGATGAAGGTTCATCGCGGCCAGAACTTCCTTGATCTCGTTCA
>PLSW01000028.1 GCA_003165275.1 Caulobacteraceae bacterium | reverse complement strand
CCTGCACAAGCAGAACTTCCGCCGCGGCCTGGAACGTAACGACCTCGTCGAGGGCCTCGGCCGCCTCCACGCCGAGACCGGCGGCCGCCCCGCGGAGCTGTTCCGCTTTCGCCGCGAGATCCTGCGCGCGGGGCCCGCGCCGGGGTTGTCGCTGCCGCTGCTGAGGGAGGGGTAGCCCAAGGCCCACCGCCAAGCTTGATCCACATCAAAGCGCGGCCGAGCGAGCCCCTCATACTGGCGAAAACCTACGGACTCCATGGATCTTACGACCACGCTCATCGTCGGCGGCATGACCGCCATCACCCTGCTGCTGCCGACCATCCTGGTCGGGTTGGCGATCTACACCAACAGCCCGATCAAGCCCCGGCGATAGTGCGTCGTTGATAGTTGGACCGGCGAGGTTACGGCGGACCGACGCCCCCTNNCGGCGAAGCCGACTGAGGGGGCGTCGGGCCGTCGCATTGCTGCTGGAGAATGCAGCTTCCCCTACGGGGCGATGATCTCGAACCAGAAATCGAACCGGTCGAGGAGCGCCAGCAGGGTCTCGAAACCCGCGGCGTCGCCGTCGACCGACGCCTCGCCGCCGGCGATCGCGTCCGCCACGGTCACGTCCCCCAGCACCAGCCGCGCCAGCGCCGGGCCAGTCAGGCTCACCGTCGCCGCGGCCGGATCGCCGCGTCCGGCATAGTGGTGCAGGACGGCGTTCTCCACGGTCAGCAGATAGTCGGCCCCCGTGTCGGTGAACCGCAGATTCACCGACAGCGCCTGCGCCCCCGCCCGCTCCCCGTTCAGCCGCACCGACAAACTGTCCAGCAGCTGCTCCGGCGGCAGGTTGCGGATCTGGCCGGCGGCGCCCTGCCGCGGCGTGTCCGAGACCGGCCGGGGAAAACGCAGCTCCATGGCCCCGGTCAGGTAGAAGTCCCGCCAGGGGCCGGATTCGGCCTGGTAGCCCATCTGCTCCAGGGCGTCGCCGGCCAGGCTGCGGGCCTCCATGTTGGTCGAGTCTGCGAAGACCAGGTGGTTCACCAGCTCGGCCACCCAGCGGTATTCGCCGCGCGCATAGGCCGCCCGCGCCTTCTCCAGCAGGGCCTCGGCCCCGCCGGCCACCTCCACGTAGCGTTTGCCCGCCTCCACCGGCGGCAGCTTGTGCAGGTTGGCGGGGTTGCCGTCGAACCAGCCCAGATAGCGCTGATAGACGGCCTTGGCGTTGTGGTTCAGCGTGCCGTAGTAGCCGCGGGTGTACCACTCCGCCGCCAGGGTCGGCGGCAGGGCCAGGGTCTCGCCGATCTCCAGCGGGTTCAGGCCGTGGTTGGCCATGCGCAGGGTCTGGTCGTGGATGAACTTGTAGAGGTCACGCTGCTTCTTGAGGAAGTCGACGGTGCGCTCGCGCCCCCAGCGCGGCCAGTGGTGGCTGGCGAACATCACCTCCGCCTCGCCGGCGAAGAGGTCGATAGCCTCGTCGATGTACCAGCTCCACGACTTCGCATCCCGCACCTGGGCCCCGCGCGGGGTGTAGATGTTGTGCAGGTGGCAGGAGCAGTTCTCGGCCATGCACAGGGCCTTGAACTGCGGGAAGTAGAAGTTCATCTCCGCCGGCGCCTCGGTGTCAGGGGTCACCTGGAAGACGATGTCGATCCCGTCCACCGTCGTGCGCTGGCCGGTGGCCGAAATGCTTTCGGTGGGCGGCACAAGGCTTACCTCGCCCATGGACACCGCCTTGCCCAGGCCGCAGTCCACATGGCCCCGCGGCCCCCGCGGCAGCAGGGCGCCATACATGTAGGTCGCCCGCCGGCCCATGGCGTTGCCGGCCAGCACGTTCTCGCTCACCGCCTCCTTCAGGAAGCCCTCCGGCGCGATGATCCGCATCCCGGCGGCGATGTCGGCGTCGCTGATCACCCCGCGCACGCCGCCGTAATGGTCCACGTGGCTGTGGGTGTAGATCACCCCGGTCACCGGCTTGTCGCCCCGGTGATGGCGCATCAGCGCCAGGGCCGCCGCCGCGGTTTCCGAGGAGATCAGCGGGTCGACCAGCAGAAAGCCGCGCTCGCCTTCCAGGAAGGTGATGTTGGAGAGGTCGAAGTTGCGCACCTGGTAGACGCCGGGGGTCACCTCGAAGAGGCCGTGCTTGCCGTTCAGCCGGGCCTGGCGCCACAGGCTGGGATTGACCGTGTCCGGGCACTCCGCCCCCTCCGCCTCGAAGGCGTACTGGCCCATGTCCCAGACCGTGCGCCCGTCCGCGCCCATGACCTTGGCGGCGGGGATGGTGCCGATGAAGCCTCGGCCCGCGTCGTCGAAATCCTGGCCGGTATCCTTGGGCAGGCGCTCGGCGAGCGCGGCGTTGGCGGCGCGGGTGGCGGCTTCCGCGTCCTTAAAGGCTTCCATCGATGTTCCTCCGCGCGGCGTTTTTGTGCGGGGATCATTCCCGCCGGGAGCCTGGGGTGGTCAAGCAAAATGGCGCGCCCCATGCCGGAACGCGCCATCTTGGATATTCAACTTCGCGGGCGGGGTTTGAAGGCCACATCCCCACATCCCGTCACCACCGGGCTTGTCCCGGTGGCGAGGGAACACGGACTGAGGAGGTTATCGCACCCTCTCGCGAGCCTCGGTCCGTTCGTGTTCCCTTGTGGCCGGAACAAGTCCGGCCATGACCGAACGTGTGGGGACGACTCAACCCCCACCGAACCAGCCGCTTCCTAGAACTTCCGCACGTAGGCCAACGACCACACATTGGCGTCGAAGTTGGAGTGGTCGTTGAAGCTCATGCGGGTGTAGTCGGCCCGCACGCCGTTGGCGCCGTTGAAGAAGTACTGGCCGCCGACGCCGTAGTTCACGCTGGTGTGGTCGCCGCCCGCGCCGGTGCCCGGGGTGGACACATTCAGCCGGGTCTCGCCATAGCCGAGGCGCGCGAAGAGGTCGGCGTTCGGCGACAGCGGCAGGTAGCCGACCGCGTAGCCGGCATACTGGTCGCCGACCCGCACCCGGGTGTTCAACCCGCCGACATTGGCGGTGTCGGTGGTCACGCCGCCGGAAAGCTCGCCCTCGACTCCGAGGTAGCGGCCCCAGCGCGCGCCGATCCGGCCGGTGATGGCGCCCAGGTTGGCGTTGTCGCCGTTGAAGTCGGTGTAGCCGAGGGTGCCGTAGCCGCTGACCGCGGGGGGATCGGCCAGGGCCGGGGCGGCGGCCAGCAGGGCGGCGGCGGCTGAGGCCGCGGTGAAAAGGATTTTCATGAGATTACTCCAGTTTGAGAGACTTCTTGTGCCCTACCCAGCGCCCGGGACCCTCAAACGCGCCTGGGGCCAGATAAGGTTCCGACCAAGGCCATTTTGTGCGGGATGTGGCCGGGGCGTTACGGCGGCGCCACAGGACTCACTCAACGGCCAGGCGGATGACTCGCCGGAAAAATGCGCGGGGCTGACGCGGGGCGCTGGCGTGGTATCAAGCGCCCAACGACAACGAAAAAGGCCCTGAGTCCTTGCCCAACGCCGTCATCGCCGCGACCGGCCTCTACACCCCGCCCCATTCGGTTTCCAACGAGGAGCTGGTCGAGACCTTCAACACCTATGTGGCCCGCTTCAACGACCGCCACGCCGCCGAGATCGAGGCTGGGGCCGTGACGGCCCTGCAGCCCTCCTCCCCCGAATTCATCACCAAGGCCTCGGGCATCAAGTCCCGCTTCGTCATGGACAAGACCGGCATCGTCGATCCGGAGGTAATGCGGCCCAACCTGCCGGAGCGGCCCAACGAGGAACTGTCGGTGCTGGCCGAGATGGCCGTGGCCGCCGCCCGGGAGGCGATCGAACGCTGGGGCAAGCCGGCGAGCGAGATCGACGCCGTGCTCTGCGCCGCCTCCAACATGCAGCGGGCCTATCCGGCCATGGCGGTGGAGATCCAGAGCGCCCTGGGCATCGGCGGCTTCGCCTTTGACATGAACGTCGCCTGCTCCTCGGCCACCTTCGGCATCAAGACCGCGGCGGACTTCATCGCCGCTGGCGGCGCCAAGGCGGTGCTGATGGTCAATCCTGAGGTTTGCTCAGGTCACCTGAACTTCAAGGACCGCGACAGCCACTTCATCTTCGGCGACGTGGCCACCGCGGTGATCATCGAGGCCGAGGACCAGGCCAGGCCGGGAACCGGATGGGAAATCCTGGGAACCCGCCTCAAGACGCAGTTTTCCAACAACATCCGCAACAACTTCGGCTTCCTCAACAACGCCGCCCCGGAAGGCATCGGCGCGCCGGACAAGCTCTTCGTGCAGGAGGGCCGCAAGGTGTTCCGCGAGGTGGTGCCGATGGTCTCGGAGATGATCACCGAGCACGCCGCCGACCTCGGGATCGATCCCACCGGCCTGAAACGCCTGTGGCTGCACCAGGCCAACATCAACATGAACGAGATGATCGGCCGCCGGGTCCTCGGCCGCGACCCGACCCCGGAAGAGAACGTGATCATCCTGGACGAATACGCCAACACCTCGTCGGCCGGCTCGATCATCGCCTTCCACCTGCACTCCGACGACCTCGCCGCCGGCGATCAGGGCCTGATCTGCAGCTTTGGGGCAGGGTATTCGGCGGGCACGGTGTTCGTGCGGAAGCGGTAGAATATCCTTCTCCCCTTGCGGGAGAAGGTGGCCGCCGAAGGCGGACGGATGAGGGGTCGCGCCGGCCTATCCGCGCGGTATCGAAAACGCAGCTCGGCGGCCGGCGCGACCCCTCATCCGGCGCTTCGCGCCACCTTCTCCCCCAAGGGGAGAAGGCCTAACCGCGCCTACCCCATGAACATCCCCAGCACCACCGGCGTATAGGCCCACAGGGCCACGACCACACCGGCCACGCCCAGCACCCCCGACACCGCCCAGGGCCAGCGTCGGCGGGTGATGATGGCGATGGTGGAGATGGCGATGCCCATCTCCAGCAGGGTCGCGCCCAGGGCCAGGCGATGGTGCCGCTGCTCGTGGCTCTGGCTGAGGGCGATGGCGGTCTCGCGCTCCTTCTCCAGGTTCGTCGCCTCTTCGTGGGCCTTGTCCTGCTTGGCTTCCTCGGCCTTGGCCTTCTTGGCGTAGCCGTCGGCCCTGGCGCCGCCCTGGTCGGCCGCGACCTGATAGACTTCCGCCTTGACCCCCTTGGCCTGGTAGTAGCTCCACTGGTCGGTGGCCTTGTCCTGCGCCAGCACCGCCTCCTGGGCGGCGATGATCGCCGATCCGTCCTCGATGGTCTCCAGGCTGCCGGTCACCGTGGCGATCACCGCCAACAGGGCGATGGTGATCGAGACGCGGGAGATGAACGGGTCGTTCTCATGCGCCGCGTGCTCGGCGTGCTCGGCGTGCTCATGGGCTTCGAGGGCGGGGTCGGACATCGGCGTTGGCTCCGGCGGGAAGACGCGGAGCTTTAGCGTGTTACCGTGACGAAACCAAACAGGATGGGCATTGGAGGCCTTCGCCCCTTGGGGGAGAAGGTGGCCGCCGAAGGCGGACGGACGGGTCGCGCCGGCCTGTCCGCGCGGGCTGTTGGAGCGCCACCGCAATCGCCGGCGCGCCCCCTCACCGGCCCTTCGCGCCACCTTCTCCCCCAAGGGGCGAAGGCCTCATAGCCCCCTACCCCTTCTTCGCCAGCGCCGCCTGCGCCGCCGCCAGCCGAGCGATGGGCGTCCGGTAGGCCGAGCAGGACACGTAATCCAGCCCCACCGACTCGCAGAAGGCGATCGACGCCGGATCGCCGCCATGTTCGCCGCAGATGCCCATCTTCATCCCCGGCCGCACCGCCCGGCCGCGTTCGGCGGCGATGCGGATCAGGTCGCCCACCCCCTCGATGTCCAGGGTGACGAAGGGGTCCTTCTCGAAGATGCCCTTGTCGATATACGCGCCCAGGAAACGGGCCGAGTCGTCGCGGCTGATGCCGAAGGTGGTCTGGGTCAGGTCATTGGTGCCGAAGGAGAAGAACTCTGCGTATTCCGCCAGGTCGCCGGCCCTCAGCGCCGCCCGGGGCAGCTCGACCATGGTGCCCACCAGGTATTCGATGGTGCGGCCCTTTTCCGCCATCACCGCCTTGGCGGTGTTGTCGGTGAGCTCGCGCAGGAACTTCATCTCCTCGCCCTTGGCGACCAGGGGATGCATGATTTCCGGCACCGGCGCGGCCTTGCCGGAGGCGGCGATCTCGCAGGCCGCCTCGATGATGGCCCGCACCTGCATCTCGTAGATCTCGGGATACGACACCCCCAGGCGGCAGCCACGATGGCCGAGCATGGGGTTGGTCTCCTGCAGGTCCCGGGCCCGCTGCAGCAGTTTTGCAGCGTCCAGCCCCGTGGCCGCGGCTACAGCCTCCACCTCCTCGGCGGTGTGCGGCAGGAACTCGTGCAGGGGCGGGTCGAGCAGGCGGATGGTGACTGGCAGGCCTTCCATGATGGTGAAGAGCTCGACGAAGTCGCTCTTTTGCATGGGCAGGATCTTGGCCAGGGCGGCGCGACGGCCCGCCTCGTCGTCGGCGAGGATCATCTCGCGGACGGCGGCGATGCGGTCGCCGTCGAAGAACATATGCTCGGTGCG
>PLSW01000296.1 GCA_003165275.1 Caulobacteraceae bacterium | reverse complement strand
GATCAACTCCGACAGGCTGCTAGCGCCTTCGATGGCTCAACAGGCGCATCCCGTTCTCCTCGATCCGGCCGCGGCCAAGCGAGAGGTCGGGATTCAGAAGACCGGACGCTGACCATCGCCAACACCCAGGGGCTCGGCTTTGCGCCGCCTGCGGCTCAGGCCGGGATGACGAATCAGATCACTATCGATTCATCCCAGCCGCCGAATGCCCTAGACTGACCCCGATCGGTCAGGAGAGCGAGGCGCGCCATGGGTGATGTATTGCGGGGCAGGACGGTGGTCGTGATCGGCGGCACGTCCGGCATCGGCCTGGCGGTCGCCAGGGCGGCGATCGAGGCCGGGGCCCGGGTGGTGGTCGGCTCCAGCCAGGCCGCCAATGTCGAGGCGGCGGTGGCCGGCCTAGGCGCGGCCGCCTCGGGCCACGCCGTCGACGTCGGCGACGAGGCCGCCGTCGCCGCCTTCTTCGCGTCTGTAGGCCCCTTCGACCACCTGGCCTTCACCGCCGGCGACTGGGGCGGGGCGGGACGAGGCCCCCTGAAGAGCGTCGATCTCGCCGGGGCGGGCGCCATGTTCAAGGTGCGGTTCTGGGGGGCGATCTACGCCAGCAAACACGCCCGGGCCGCCATCGTCCCCGGCGGCTCCATCACCCTGACCACCGGCATGATCGCCCACCGGCCCACCAAGGGCTCAGCCCTCCCCACCGCCATGGCCGGCGCCATCGAACACCTGACCCAGGGGCTGGCGGTGGAGCTCGCGCCGGTCCGGGTCAACTGCGTCTGCCCGGGTCTGATCCGCACCGAGGTCTGGAACAGCATTCCCGCCGAAGGCCGCGAGGAACGCTTCACCCAGATGACCAAGCGCCAGCTGATCCCCCGCATCGGCGAGGCGCAGGAGGCCGCGCAGGCCTATCTCTATCTGATGCGCGGCGGCTACACGACCGGCCAGGTGCTGCAGGTCGATGGCGGCACGGGTTTCGGATAGGGCGGCCCATTCCCCAAAAGAAAAGGCCCAGCACTCTGCGCCGGGCCTTCCCGCGCCGCGCCGAGGGGGCGGATGGCGACGTGGGTGCTTGATGAACGTCGATTCCCGCCGGATGGTTCCCGGCCCAATTTCACCCGCCGAGTCGCCGGAGCGCCGATGCCGATCTGGGAGCCCTATGCGGCGCGGGCGACGGCTCTGCAGGCCATTGAGGCGCGGCTGGCGGCCGGAGAAGGCGACGTCGAGCTGCATCTGGCGCGGGCGAATCTCCTGGCGGATCTGGGCCGCGGGGAGGCGGCGCGGGAGGCCTATCTCGAAGTCCTCGCCCGCCGGCCTGACCATCTGGCGGCGCTGACCAACCTCGGCGCCCTGGTACACGCCCAGGGCTACACCACCGCCGCCCGCACCCTCTACGCCGAGGCCGCGCGGCTGCATCCCGGCGATCCCTCCGCCCAGGTCAACCTCGCCAACAGCCTGGCCAAGGCGGGGGAGCGGGTGGCGGCGCAGTCCGCCTTGGAGGCCGCCCTGGCGGCGGACCCGGCCTTCGCCCCCGCGCACCGGGGCCTCGCCCTGCTCGCGTCGATGCGGGGGGATGTGGCCGCGACACGCGGCCACCTCGCCGCCGCCTTCGCCGCCGCGCCGGTCATCGAGGAGACCTATCGGGGCGAGGGGGCGCCGATCCGCGTGCTGTTGCTGATCTCCGGCCTGCAGGGCGACATCCCGCTGCAGCACATCCTCGATCCGGCCGAGGTCCAGGTGACGGCCCTGGCGCCCCAGTTCTTCCCGACCGACCGACCGCTTCCCGACCACGACCTGGTGGTCAATTCCATCGGCGACGTCGATCTCTGCGGCGAAGCCCTCGCGGCCGCCGTCCGCCTCGTGGGCCGCGCCGACCGGCCGGTGCTGAACGATCCGGCGCGGGTGTTGCGGACCGGCCGGGTGGAGAACGCCGCGCGCCTGGGCGTCCTTCCCGGCGTCGTCACGGCGACGACCCGGCGGATGACCCGGGTGGCCGTCGCGGCCCTGGCCGATGAGGCCGACCTCGCCGCGTTGGGCCTGCGCCTGCCCCTCGCGGTTCGCGCCCCCGGCTTCCATGGCGGCGAGCATTTCGCCCGGGTGGGCAGCCTCGCGGCCCTCGGCCCGGCGATCGCCGACTGGCCGGGGGACGACGTCATCCTCATGACCTTCCTCGACACCCGCGGACCCGACCGCAAATACCGCAAGTTCCGCGCGATGCTGGTGGACGGCCAGGTCCATCCCCTGCATCTGGCGGTCTCGCCCGACTGGAAGGTCCACTACTTCACCGCCGGCATGGCCGATCAGCCCGACCACCGGGCTGAGGACGCGGCCTTCCTGGCGGACATGGAGGGCGCCGTCGGCGCCCCCGCCGTCGCCGCCCTCGGCCGGATCCAGGCGGCCCTCGGCCTCGACTACGCGGGCGTCGACTTCGCCCTCACCGACGCCGGCGAGGTGGTGTTGTTCGAGGCCAACGCCACCATGGTCATTCCTAGGCCCCCGCCCGAACCCATCTGGGACTACCGCCGCGCGCCGGTGGCGAAGGCCCAGGAGGCGGTCAAGGCGATGATCCGCCTGCGTGCGGCGCCAAAGGGACCCTAGAGCCGTTCAGGGCAGGTTCAGCCCCGTCGTCCATGCTGGGAATGGGGTGGACATGAGGAATCGAGCCGAATGCCGCCCGTCGCCGTCCTGTCTCGCCGCCGCCTTTTCGCCGGAGCCCTGACCGCCGCGGTCACGCCCCTGGCGCTGACCAAGGCTTTGGCGGATCCGGCGGACTCGGCGCGGCCCCTGACCCCGGCGACCCTCGCCCTCCTCAATCGCGTCACCTGGGGCGCGGACGAGGCCGGCGCCGCGGCGATCCTGCGGCTGGGCCCGGATCGCTGGCTGGACCGCCAGCTGCGGCCGGACCCCGGCGACCGTCTGCCCCCCGCCGTCCAGGCCCAGATCGACGCCCTGCCGATCGGGGCCATCCCGATGGCGACCCTGGTGGTCAACATCGAGGCGCAGAACCGCGCCGCCAATCTCATCACCGATCCTGACCAGAAGAAGCTCGCCCAGCAGGCCTATCAGCAAGGAATGACCGACCTGATGCGCCAGGCCGCCGCCCGCTCGATCCTGCGCGCCGTCTATTCCCCCGACCAGCTGCGCGAACAGATGACCTGGTTCTGGTTCAACCACTTCAACGTCCACGCCTACAAGGCCAACATCCGGGCCATGGTCGGGGACTATGAGGACCGGGCCATCCGCCCCCACGTCCTGGGCCGGTTCCGCGACCTGCTGGAGGCGACCCTGCGCCACCCGGCCATGCTGCGGTATCTGGACAACGCCGACAACGCCGCCGGCCACATCAACGAGAACTACGCCCGCGAGATCATGGAACTGCACACCCTGGGCGTCGGCTCCGGCTACAGCCAGAAGGACGTGCAGGAGCTGGCCCGCATCCTCACTGGCGTCGGCATTGATCCGCGCCCGGAGGATCCCAAGATCCAGCCCGCCCACCAGGGCCAGCTGATCCGCGAGGGCCTGTTCGAGTTCAACCCCAACCGCCACGACTACGGCGACAAGGTGCTCCTCGGTCATGCGATCAAGGGGCGCGGCTTCGCTGAGGTGCAGGAGGCCCTGGACATCCTGTCCCGCCACCCCGCCACCGCGCGCCACATCAGCCTGCAACTGGCGACCTATTTCGTCTCGGACAATCCGCCGCCGGCCCTGGTGGACCGCATGGCGCGGGCCTTCCAGCACACCGACGGCGACATCCCCGAGGTGTTGCGCGCCCTGTTCCGCTCGCCGGAGTTCACCGCCTCCCTCGGAACAAAGTTCAAGGACCCGGCCCACTATGCGATCTCGGCGGTTCGCCTGGCCTACGGGGACCGGGTGATCCTCAACACCGGCCCGATCCAGGGCTGGCTGAACCGGATGGCCGAGGGTCTCTACAACCACGAGACCCCGGACGGCTATCCGATGACGGCGCCGGCCTGGGACGGCCCCGGCCAGATGGCGGTGCGCTTCGAGATCGCCCGCCAGATCGGCGGCGGCGCGGCGGGCCTGTTCAAGCCCGACGGCCCCGCCGCGGTGGAGCGCCCGGCCTTCCCGCAGCTGCAGAACGCCCTCTACTACCGCGGCCTCGGCGACACCCTGGGGCCGCCGACCCGGGCCGCCCTCAGCCAGGCCGTCTCCCCCGAGGAATGGAACAGCCTCTTCCTGTCCTCGCCGGAGTTCATGCGGCGGTGACGAGGGAGGGGGCGATCGGTCCGCATCCCCCGCGACCCGGTATAGCTTGGAGTACCCCCAATGAACCGTCGTAACCTGCTCAAACTGGCCGCGGTCACCGCCCCCCTCGTTGTCGCCGGCCGGCTCTACGCCGCGCAGCGCGCCCAGCCCCGGCTTCTGGTGGTGTTCCTGCGCGGCGCCTATGACGCGGCCAATGTGGTGATCCCGCTCTCTAGCGACTTCTACCACCAGGCCCGGCCGACCCTGGCCATCGCCAGGCCCAATCCCGCCGACCCCAACGCCGCCCTGCCGCTGGACGCCGACTGGGGCCTGCACCCGGCCCTGAAGGACACCATCCTGCCCCTCTGGACCAAGGGCCAGGTGGCCTTCGTGCCCTTCGCCGGAACCGACGATCTTAGCCGCAGCCACTTCGAGACCCAGGACACCATCGAGCTGGGCCAGCCGCCGCGGGGCTCACGCAGCTACAATTCCGGCTTCATGAGCCGGTTGAACAATGTCCTCGCCGGCGCCCGGCCGATCAGCTTCACCGACCAGCTGCCGCTGACCTTCCGCGGCGGCGCGCCCATTCCCAACATCGGCCTGAACGCCGTCGGCAAGCCGGGGGTGGACGACCGGCAGGCGCGGATGATCGAGGGCATGTACAAGGGCGGCGACCTGGGCGCCTCGGTCTCCCAGGGTTTCGAGGTCCGCAACGAGGTCTACCGCTCCATCGCCGCCGAGATGGTGGCCGCCAACCGCGGCGCGGTGTCCCCCAAGGGCTTCGAGCTGTCGGCCCGCCGCATCGGCCGGCTGATGAAGGACCAGTTCAGCCTGGGCTTCGTCGATGTGGGCGGCTGGGACACCCACGTCAACGAGGGCGCGGCCACCGGTTATCTCGCCGGCCGGCTGGCCGAGCTCGGCCGGGGCCTGGCCGGCTACGCCGACGAACTGGGTCCGCAGGCCTGGAACGACACCACGGTGGTGGTGATCTCCGAGTTCGGCCGCACCTTCCGCGAGAACGGCGACAAGGGCACCGACCACGGCCACGGCAGCGTCTACTGGGTCTTGGGCGGCGGGGTCAAAGGCGGCCGCATCGTCGGCCCGCAGGCGCCGGTGACCGAGGCCGGCCTCAACCAGAACCGCGACTACCCGGTGCTCACCGACTACCGCGGCCTCTTCGGCGGCCTGTTCCACCGGCTCTACGACCTGGACGGCGGGCGGATACAAACGGTCTTCCCGGACGCGCCGCCGCGGGACCTGGGCCTGGTCTGACCGCCCGAAGCGGGAACGTTCAAGACCCTGCTAGGCCGCCGGCGCGGCCGCGGATCAGCGTCACAAGCTCCGTGCAGACCGAGCCGTCCCGGGAAACCGAAAACACCGGGATGTCGCCGATCAGTTGCTGTAGGTCGCGCCGCGTCGGCTCCAGCGGGGGGGGCGTCGACGGATTCGTTCATCACCACCGCCAAGGGCGACCGGCCGACCGAATGCAGGGCGAGGGCCGCGGTCAGGGTGTGGCTGATGGTCCCGAGATACGAGCCGACCACGAGGAGCGTCGGCGACTCCACCGCCCGCGCCAGGTCGAGCATTGTGGCGTTGTCGTCCAGGGGCGACATCACCCCGCCGGCGCCTTCGATCAGCAACAGCCCATCCCCCGTCTCGGCGATGCGCCGCCGGCAAAAGGCGATGATCGCGCCGGCGTCCAGCAACGCGCCCTCCAGCCGCGCCGCGAGGGGCAGGGAAAGGGGGGCGGCGAACCGCCAGGGCGACATCCGCGCCAGGGCCTCGGCGGACCAGGCGACGCCCAGGGCTTCCAGCAGCACGGCCGGATCGCTGCCCTGCGGGGCGGCCATGTCGAAGCCGCTGACGACGGGCTTGAGCGCATCCACCGGATGGCCGGCCTCGCGCAGGACGCGGATGAGGGCGGCGGTGACATAGGTCTTGCCGATGTCCGTTCCTGCGCCGGTGATGAAGAGCCCCGGCACGGTCAGGCCGCCAGGATCGCGGGCAGGGCCGCGGCCAGCCGGGCCACATCGGCCGGAGCATGGTCGGCGCTGAAGGCGATCCGCAGGCGCGACGTGCCGTCCGGGACCGTGGGCGGCCGGATGGCCACCACCAGCAAGCCTTCCTCAAGCAGCGCCTGCGACGCCTCAACGGCCCTGGCGGCGTCGCCGATCATCACCGGCACGATGGGGCTCTGCGCCGGCGGCAGCCCCATCGCCGCTGTGAAGGCCCGGGCGTTGGCCAGGGGGCGGGCGCAAAGGGCCGCATCGCCCGCGATCACCTCCAGGGCGGCGATGGCCGAGGCCGCGCAGGCCGGCGGCAGGCCGGTGGAATAGACCAGGGTCCGGGCCCGGGACTTGATCAGGTCGATCACCGCCCTCGACGCGCAGAGATAGCCCCCGTAGCCGCCGATGGCCTTGGAGAGAGTGCCCATCTGCAGGGGAATGCTTGTGCCCGGAAACAGGCTCGCCGAGCCGCGCCCCTCCGCCAGCACCCCGACCCCATGGGCGTCGTCGCTGAGCAGCCAGGCGTCGTGGGCGGCGCAGACCTCGGCCAGCCGGTCCAGGGGCGCAAGATCCCCGTCCATGGAAAACACCCCGTCGGTGGCCACGATCACGCGTCCGAACGATGCGCGCCGGTCCCCCAGCAAGGCCGCCAGGTCGTCCACGGCGTTGTGGCGCAGGGCGGTGATCTCCGCCCCGGAGAGCTTGGCCCCCGCCCAGATGCAGGAATGGGCGAGTTCGTCGACCACGATCAGGTCGCCCGGTCCGACGAGGGTCGGCAGGATGCCGGCGTTGGCGAGATAGCCGGATCCGAACACGCAGGCGGCCTCGGTTCCCTTCAGGGCGGCGAGTCGGGCCTCCAGGACTTCCATGAGCGGATGATCCCCGGTCACCAGCCGCGAGGCCCCCGCGCCGACGCCATAGGTCTCGATCGCCGCCGCCGCCGCGGCCTTCACCGCCGGGTGGTGCGAGAGGCCCAGGTAGTCATTGCAGGAAAAGGACAGCAGCCGCCGGCCCTCCCGCTCCACCCAGGCGCCCTCCATCCGTCGGGTCGGCGCCAGGGTGCGGCGCAGGGCGCGCGCTTCAAGGGAGGCGAGCTTTTGCTCGGCGAAATTCTGCAGGCTTTGCATGGAATCCTGGGTGGCGGCGGGTGGGGGGACGGCATAGCAAGGCACGCCCCCGCCGCAACCCTGTTCGGACCGCGGCCCTGCTTATCGGGATTGATCCATGTCCACCGCCGCGCCGTCCTGGCTCGAGTCCGGGGCGCCCTTCGTCTGGCGGCCCTACTGCCAGATGCAGACCGCCCGCCCGCCGCTGGCGGTGGCGCGGACCTACGGCTCGCGCCTCGTCCTGGAGGACGGCCGCGAACTAGTCGACGGCCTGGCGTCCTGGTGGACCGCCTGCCACGGCTACAACCATCCTCACATTGCCGACGCCGTCCGCCGTCAGCTGGGGCTGGCGCCGCACGTGATGTTCGGCGGCCTGGCCCATGAGCCGGCCTATCGCCTCGCCCAGCGCCTCGCCGCCCTGCTGCCCGGCGATCTGGACCACGTTTTCTTCGCCGAGTCCGGTTCGGTCTCCGTCGAGATCGCCATGAAGATGGCGCTGCAATTCTGGATCAACCGCGGCGTGACGGGCCGGACCCGGTTTCTGGCCTTCCGCGGCGGCTATCATGGGGACACCCTGGCGACGATGACCGTCTGCGATCCGGAGGAGGGAATGCATGCCCTCTTCGCCGGGGTCCTTCCGCCGCAAATCATGGGATCCCTGCCGGTGGACGACGCCGGCCTTGCGGCCCTCGACGCGCAACTCGCCGCCCACGCCCACGAGGTCGCCGCCATCCTGGTCGAGCCCCTGGCGCAGGGCGCCGGCGGCATGCTGTTCCACGACGCGGCGGTGCTGCGACGCCTGCGCGCCCTGGCCGATCGTCACGACATCCTCCTGATCTTCGACGAGATATTCACCGGCTTCGGCCGTACGGGATCGCTCTTCGCCATGCAGGCGGCGGGGATCGAGCCCGACATCGTCACCCTGTCGAAGGCGCTCACCGGCGGAACCCTTCCCCTCTCCGCCGCCGTCGCCAATCGGCGGGTGTTCGAGGCCTTCCTGTCCGACGATCCCGGCGCGGCCCTGATGCACGGCCCGACCTACATGGCCAATCCGCTCGCCTGCGCCGCGGCCAACGCCTCGCTGGACCTCTTCGAGACGGGGGCATGGCGCAGCGATGTGGCCCGGATATCCGCCGAGCTCGCCGAGGGCCTCGCCCCCTGCCGCGGCCGGCCCGGCGTCGCCGACGTCCGGGTCCTGGGCGCCATCGGCGTCGTCGAGTGGGAGACGCCGGTGGACGTGGGCGGCCTCTGCGCGGCCTTCGCCGACCTGGGCGTCTGGATTCGGCCCATGGGCAAGGTCGTCTACCTCACCCCGGCCCTCACCATCAGTTCGGGCGACCTGGAGCGGTTGACTAGCGCGATCCGGCGACTGGCGGGCGCGCTGGACTGATGCCCGCCGCTCCACGCCGGCAGACGGACGTCCCGCGTCCACTTCGCGGCCGAACATTGTCTAAATGTAACTCCCAAGCCCCCCCTGATGTGAGTCCGATTTGCCGCGGTGCGGCTCGGAATTTTGGGTTTGCTCGGAATTGAGTGGCGTTTGGCCGCGA
>PLSW01000123.1 GCA_003165275.1 Caulobacteraceae bacterium | reverse complement strand
TCTCCGGCTCGATGGCGTTCGACCAGCTGACCATCGCTCTCGCCGATCCCGCCAAGGTGACGGCAGGCCTCGTGGTTGGCGTGGTGTTCGTCGTCTCCGGCCTCGCGTTCAAGGTGGCGGCGGTGCCGTTCCACATGTGGACGCCGGACGTCTACGAGGGCGCGCCGACGCCGGTGGTGGCCTTCTTCGCCGCCGCGCCCAAGCTCGCCGCCATGGTGCTGTTCGCCCGCGCGCTTGCCGACGCCTTCCCGGGCGCCGCCGACCAGTGGCGCCAGGTGGTGATCGTCATCGCCGTCGCCTCCATGCTGCTCGGGGCCTTCGCCGGCCTGGTGCAGAAGAACCTCAAGCGGCTCTGGGCCTATTCCTCGATCGCCAACGTCGGCTACGCCCTGGTCGGCCTCTCGGCGGGCACCCAGGCCGGCTATCAGTCGATGCTGATGTTCATGGTCCTCTACATGATCGACGTGACCGGATTCTTCGCCTGCCTCGGCGCCCTCAGCCGCGGCGGCAAGCCCATGGAGACCATGGATGACATGGCCGGGCTGATGCGTCAGCGGCCGGGCATCGCCCTGTGCATGACCGCCTTCGCCGTCTCAGCCATCGGCTTTCCACCCTTCTCCGGCTTCTGGGGCAAGTTCTACGTGTTCCGGGCCATCCTGTCGGCGGGCAACGTCAGCCATTCCATGCCCATGGAGTTGGCTGCCGGGGTCGCCGTCATCGGCCTGGTCTCCAGCGTGGTGGCCGCCTTCTATTATCTGCGCCTGGTCAAGGTGATGTGGTTCGACGCCGCCGTCGGGCCCGTCGACGCCCCGCCGATGGACGCCAAGCTGGTCGCCTACGTCATCGCCCTGTTCTCGGCCATCGGCGTCATGGCCGCCCTGCCGATCCTCGACCCGCTGGCCACGACCGCCGCCGCCGCCTTCGGGCTGAAGTAGCCGTTTGATGCGGCATTGAAGACCGTTCTGGATTCCAAGGTTCCCATCCTCGCCTTCGAGGCGATCGACTCCACCAACGCCGAAGCCCGCCGCCGGGCCGAAGCCGGCGAGGGCGGTCCCCTGTGGATCACGGCCGCGGTGCAGACCGCCGGCCGGGGCCGCCGGGGCCGCCCCTGGGAGACGCGCACCGGCAACCTTGCCGCCACCCTGCTGATGCTCTCCGACAAGCCCCCGGCCGAGGCGGCGCAGATATCCTTCGTCGCCGCCCTTGCGGTCGCCGACCTGGCGCGCGGCTATGTGCCGTCGGACCTGGTGCGGCTGAAGTGGCCGAATGATCCGATGATCGGCGGCCGTAAGACCGCCGGCGTCCTGATCGAGTCCGGGCGCGCGCCCGACGGGCGGCTCTGGCTGGCGACGGGCATAGGGGTCAATCTCGCCCACGCCCCCGCGGCCACGGAGCGCCCGGCCACCTGTTTCGCCGACCACGCCTTCGGGCCGGCGCCGACGCCCCTCGCGGCCCTCGATCGCCTGGCCGAAGCCTTCGCCCACTGGCTGTCGGTCTGGAACCGGCAGGGCTTCACCGCCATTACCGAGGCCTGGACCGCCCTGGCCTTCGGGCTCGGCGAGCCCTGCGTGGCGCGGCTCGGAAACGAGACCGTGGAAGGGATCGCCGAGGGCCTGGACGACGACGGGGCCCTGCGCCTACGTCTCGCGGGCGGCGCCATCCGTCGTATCACCGCCGGCGATGTCTTTTTCGGAGAGGCCTGACATGCTGCTCGCCATCGAACAGGGCAACACCAACACCCTCTACGCCATCCACGATGGCGAGGGCTGGATCGCCCAATGGCGAACGGCCACCGATTCCATGCGCACCGCCGACGAATACGCCGTCTGGCTGCACCAGCTCTTGGAAATGCAGGGCCTGAAGCTGACGGACCTCACCGCCTGCATCATTTCCAGCGTGGTGCCACAGTCGATCTTCAACCTGCGCAACCTGTCTCGCCGCTACCTGCATGTGGACCCGTTGGTGATCGGCGAGAACGCCGAGTTGGGCATCGAGGTGCGTATCGACAAGCCCTCCGAGGCCGGCGCCGACCGGCTGGTCAACGCCATCGGCGCCCACATGCTCTATCCCGGCGCGCTGATCGTGGTCGACTCCGGCACGGCGACCAACTTCGACATCGTCGCCCCCGACGGCGCCTTCGAGGGGGGCGCCATCGCCCCCGGCATCAACCTGTCCATGCAGGCCCTGCACGCCGCGGCCGCGCGCCTGCCGCGGGTGGCCATCCGCAAGCCCGACAAGGTGATCGGCACCGACACGGTCGGCGCCATGCAGTCCGGGGTCTACTGGGGTTACGTCAGCCTGATCGAAGGCCTGATCGCCCGCATCAAGGCCGAATACGGCGCGCCGATGACGGTCATCGCCACCGGCGGCGTCGCCTCCCTATTCGAGGGCGCTCTGCCCTCCATCGATACCTTTGACAGCGATCTAACCATAAGAGGTCTCTTGGAAATCTGGCGCCGCAACACCACTTCGCTCGCATCATGACAAAGTCAAAGAGCGACGAGCTCGTCTTCCTGCCGCTGGGCGGGTCCAACGAAATCGGGATGAATTTCAACTGCTACGGCTTCGGTCCGCCCGACGCCCGCAAGTGGATCATTGTCGACGTGGGGGTCACCTTCGGCGACCAGACCACCCCGGGGGTGGAAATCATCCTGCCGGATCCGGAATACATCGAGGCGCATCGCAAGGACATCCTCGGCATCATCCTAACCCACGCCCACGAGGATCATATCGGGGCCATGGGCTGGCTGTGGCCGCGCCTGCGCGCGCCGATCTACGCGACTCCCTTCACCGCCTTCCTGCTGCGCGAGAAGATGCGCGAGCGCGGCTGCCTGGACGACGCCGACATCACCGAGGTGCCGCTCTCTGGGACGATCAAGCTCGGCCCGTTCGAGTGCACCCTGATCACTCTCACCCACTCGATCCCCGAGCCCAACGGCCTGGCGATCAAGACGCCCCTGGGCACCATCCTGCACACCGGCGACTGGAAGATCGATCCCGATCCCCTGCTGGGCGGGATCACCGACGCCGACGCCATCCGCCGCCTCGGCGACGAGGGCGTGCTTGCCATGGTCTGCGATTCCACCAACGTCTTCGTGGACGGCGTCGCCGGCTCGGAGGCCGAGGTGCGGGTGAAGATGCACGAGCTCATCGCCACCCTGAAGGGCAAGGTGGCCGTGGCCTGCTTCGCCTCCAACGTCGCGCGGATGGACACCGTCTGCCGCGCGGCCGAGGCCAGCGGCCGACGGGTGTGCCTTGTGGGCCGGTCCATGTTCCGGATGGCCGCCGCGGCCCAGTCGGTGGGATTCTTCCAGGGCCTGAAACCCTTCCTCGCCGATGCCGAAGCCGGCCGGATGCCCGACGACCAGATCCTCTATCTGTGCACCGGTAGCCAGGGCGAGGAACGCGCGGCCCTGTCGCGGATCGCCCATGGCACGCACCCACACGTGCGCCTGGGCAAGGGCGATCACTGCATTTTCTCGTCCCGGGTGATCCCCGGCAACGACGTGCCGATCCGCAATCTGCAGAATCGCCTCGCCGATCGCGGGGTGCGCCTTTACACCGAGCGCGATCACCCCGGCATCCACGTCTCCGGCCACCCCTGCCGCGACGAGCTCAAGCAGATGTACGCCTGGGCCCGGCCGAAGATCGCCGTGCCGACGCACGGGGAGCGCCGTCACCTGTTGGAGCACGTGGCCCTGGCCCACGACCTGCAGGTCGCCGAGGCCATCGCCCCGCGCAACGGCGACATGGTGCGCCTCGCCCCCGGCCGCGCCGAGATCATCGACGAGGTGGCCGCCGGCCGCCTCTATGTCGACGGCGGCGTGGTGACGCCGGAGAACGGCGACGCCTTGCGCGAACGTCGCCACGCATCGCACAGCGGCATGCTGATGGTCTCCGTCGCCATGGACGGCCGTGGGCGGATCGCCTCCGGTCCCCAGGTGCGCAGCGTAGGCCTGCCAGGCGACGCCAACCTGCCGCTCAACGACGTGCTCGATGAACTCGCCGACGCCGTGGAGGACGCGATCAAGCGGCTTTCAAGCGAAGAGCGGGGCGACGACGACGCCATCGAGGGGGCGATCCACCGGCGGCTGAAGCGGGAATGCCACCGCCATTGGGGCCGCCGGCCCATCGTCGAGGCGACGGTGCTGCGGATCTAGCTTTCAGATCGGCTGTGCCGGCTGCCGCCGGAGCCGCGCGACGAGGCCTCCCCCTTGGCGGGGGCGGCCTCGGAGCGGCGGCGGTAGTGGCGATTGAGCTGTTTCAGCTCCAAGAGGATCAAGTAGAGCAGGTAGAGGATGGCGGCGCCGCCGACGGCCGCCCCCGCATAGAGTATCAAATGCGGTTCGCCCATCGCGCCCTCCGATCCGCCTGCGACAAGCGTCACAATCGCGCGCTTTGCGGATCACTGCAATCAGCCTCGCGCCTCCATCACACCCGCCACGGGCACGCCGCCAAAGCGACGCTGGCGACTATGGAAATGCTCGACCGCCGCCGACAGGTCTTCCGCGGCGAAATCCGGCCAAAGGGTCTCGGTGAACCAGAGTTCGGCATAGGCGCTTTCCCACAGCAGGAAGTCTGAAAGCCGCTGTTCGCCGCTGGTGCGGATCAGCAGGTCGACGTCGGGAACCTCCACCTGGGGGGAGTTGACGATCATTCGGCGAAGAACCTCCGTAGACTGATCATCAGTCCAGCGGGCGGCGGCCTGGGCGATCGCCGCCCGCGCGGAATAGTCGATAGCGAGGCGCAGGTGCAGGTTTTGGCCGCCGGCGGTCTTGCGCTCCACCCGGGTGATGTCCTGCCGCATGCGCGCCGAGAGGCGGTCGCGGCGGCCGATCACTGTCAGCCGCACGCCGGATTCCACCAGTTTGGCGATCTCGAAGCGGAGATAGGCGCGCAGGATCGCCATCAGTCCGTCGACCTCCTCCCTCGGCCGCCGCCAATTGTCGGAGGAAAACGCGAACAGGGTCAGGGCGCCGATGCCAAGGTCGGGCGCGGCCTCGGCTACCCGCCGCACCGCCTCCACCCCCGCCCGGTGCCCGGCGGTGCGGGCCAGGCCCCGCCGCGTCCCCCAACGGCCGTTGCCGTCCATGATGATCGCCACATGCAGGCCGGGGATGGCGTCTGCGGGTTGTAGAGAAGTGTGCATTGCAAAGTCCGTGGACAAAAAAGGAGTGGGGGCGAAGCGGCTCAGGCGGTGGCCGGGGAGGGCAGGCCGGCGTCGCTGACCGCCTTTGCGGCGTCCCGGACGACCTGCTCCAGCACCGAGAGGTAGTCGAGATACCGTGCCCGGCCGAGGTCGGTGATTCGGCACACGGTCTGCGGACGATTGTGGGCGAAGCCCTTGGTGATCTCCACCAAGCCGGCCTCCTGCAGCACATGTAAGTGCCGGCTTAAATTACCATCGGTTAATCCACAAAGGTCGCGAAGGTCACCGAAAATCAGACCCTTCTGATGGGCGACGAGGGAGGTGAGCACCCCCAGCCGTGCGCGCTCATGGATCACCCGGTCGAGGCCTTCATAGGCAAAGGGGGCGTTGTTAGACTCGTCCATGATCGGACCTCGACGTCAGGTGCAGGATGGCGGCCACGGCAAGTTGTCCGACAGCGAAGGGAACGCCTATTACCCAGGGCGCAAAGGTCTGCGCGCCGTCGCCCAGGGCGAGGCCGGCGAGACCGGCGCCGACGTACCAAACCCCGACCCAGACCAGGGCCCGCGGCAGGAACTGGCAGGAGGCGAAGACCCCGAGACCGAAGATGATCTGCCAGAGACCCGGAAGCATCCAAAAGCTCGCCGGCGTCGCGCGGACCATGACCAGGGTCAGCAGGGCGCCGCTGACCGCCGCCGGTAGGAAGTGTTCGATGGCGGCGTGGATCATTTCGTCCGCCAGCCCGGAGTGAATGCGCCGTGTACGGAGCACCATCTCCATTCCGATCATCGCGATGGACGCCGCGGCCACCGCGACCCACAGGGTCAGGTAGGCCGGGGCGTTGCGCGCCGCGTCCGGCAGCCAGATCGCCTGGCCCACGGCCGCCAGGACCGCCAGCACCCCGGTCGCCACGAAGGTGGCCGCGCCATAGCCGCGGAACTGGGTGTCGCGGGCCATCTGGCTGCGAATGGCGTTGATCTCGGCGAGGGCCTTGTCGAGGTCTTGCATGGAACGGCGCCGCTTGGGTTTGTGCTGCAAAGTACTCCCCGGTCGTCCCTCGGCGCAAGCCTCTTTTGACTGCGGCGCAAAAAAGCGCGGGCAGGGCGGTTGATGCAACACAAGGCCAACCGCTTGCGCCATCCTAGTCTGAGACCTCGCTCGGAGCGCGTTATGGCGGCCATCAGCAACGAGGCGGCCCAGGCGGCCGTAGTCGCCGACCTTGAAGCCGGCGTGGCCACGGGGGACGCGGGGCCTCTCGTGCGCGTCGACACCCACATGTCCCGCGTCTTCCTGGCCCGGGAGCGGGTCTACAAGTTGAAGCGCGCCCGCACCCACCCCTTCGTCGACCTCGCGGATCCGGAACGCCGGCGGCGCGCCTGCCTTGCCGAGATCGAGGTCAATCATGCCCTGGCGCCGGGGGTCTATGAGCGGGTCGCGCCGGTCGTGCGCGAAGAGGGCGGCTATCGGATCGACGGCCCCGGCGAGGCCGTCGACTGGGTGGTGGTGATGAAACGGTTGCCGGACGACTCCCTGCTGGACGCCAAGGCGCGGGCTGGCCGGCTGGACGGCGGTCTCGCCGCCGACGCCGCCCGGGCCATCGCCGGCTTCCATGCGGGTCTGCCCCCCGCGCCGAGCGGCGGCGGCCTCGAAGACTACCGGCGAATTGTCGAGGGCCTCCGGTCAACCTGGGCCCAGGCTTACGCCGCCCTTGGTGCAAACGCACGGCAGGCGGCGCCCGTCCTCCCGACGATATTCGTCCGCCTGGACGACGCCCTGGCCCGCGCCGCGCCATTGATTGAGGCCCGGCGTCGGGCGGGACGGGTCAGGCGAGGCCACGGCGACCTCCACCTGGGCAACATCTGCGTCCTGGAGGGGCGGGTGACGCCCTTCGACGCCCTGGAGTTCGACCCGGCGATGGCCACGGGCGACGTTCTCTATGACCTGGCCTTCCTGCTCATGGACCTGCGCGCCCGCCGCCTGTCCGATGCGGCGAACGCGGCGATGAACGCCTATTGGGACGCCGCCGGTGAGGCCGAGGTGGGCCTGGGCCTCCTGCCGGTATTCATGGCGTTGCGGGCCGCCGTGCGAATGGCCGTGGCGCTGGAGGCCGGCGACCCCGGTCTCGCCCGTCGCGACCACGCCTTGGCCCGGCGGCTGTTGCGGCCCGCCGCGCCCCGACTTCTGGCGGTCGGCGGCCTCTCGGGAACGGGCAAGTCCGTCCTGTCCGCGCGCCTCGCCCCCCGGCTTCCCGGCGCCTGCGGCGCGCGATGGCTGCGCACGGACGTTATCCGGAAGCAGGCGGCGGGCGCGCCGGCGGACCAGCCCCTCGGCCCCGCCGCCTACGGCGCCGCGGCGCGCGCGGCCATCTATCGGCGCATGATCGCGCGGGCGCGGGAAAGCCTTGCGGCGGGGACGTCGGTGGTTGCAGACGCGACCTTCCGATCGGCGGCTCAGCGGAGAGCCATCCCGGCCGCGGCTGAAGGCCGCCCGTTCCTGGGTATCTGGCTGCAGGCCGAACAGGAGCAACGCCTAGGACGCATCGCCAGGCGGACAGAGGATCCCTCGGACATCACCGTCGCGCGAGCCGCGCGTCAGATTGAGCCGGCTACCCTCGATCCAGCCTGGCGGCGCCTGTCGGCGAGCGGTTCCGCCTCTACCGTGGCGGCCCGAGGGCGACGACAGATCGCGGACTGGCTCGCCGAGCCGCCGGTTCAGACCCCCGGGGAGGCCTCGTAGCTGTAGAGCTCCTCGTCGTCCGGGCCGACGCCCTTGAGTTCGACGTCGTAACCCCAGAGGTCAGCCACGTGGGCCAGCACCGCCTGGGCGTCCCGCTGCGCTAGGGGCACGCGGTCGTTCAGCCAATGGGTGAGGGTCAGGCGCCTGTCGCGGGTCAGGTCCGCGCCGGTCACCTGCAGGTTTGGGGAGAGTAGGGCGGGGTCGTATTGCCGGGCCAGGGCCCGCCGCACCTCTGTGTAGCCCCGGTCGTCGTGGATGGCGGCGACGCGGTAGTCGCTGGCCTCGGCCTTGTCCGAGAGCTTGAACAACCGCATCTCGCGGATCAGGCGGGGGCTCAGGTACTGGGCGATGAAGCTGTCGTCGCGAAAATTGGCCCAGGCGTTCTTCAGCGTGCCCATGACATCGCCGTTGCCGGCGATCTCCGGCAGGTATTCGCGGTCTTCCTCGGTGGGATCGAGGGTGACCCGCTCAATATCGCACATCATGGCGAAGCCCAGGGCGTAGGGGTTGATGCCGCTGTAGCGTCGGTCGTCGAACTCCGGCTGGAAGACCACGCTGGAATGGCTGGCCAGGAACTCCATCATCGTGCCTTCGTCGATCTGCCCGCGCTCGTAGAGTCGGTTCATGATCTTGTAGTGGACATAGGTGGCGCAGCCCTCGTTCATCATCTTGGTCTGGCGCTGCGGATAGAAGTACTGGGCGATGTTGCGGGTGATGCGCAGCAGCTCCCGCTCCCAGTCCTTCAGGCTCGGCGAGAATTTCTCCAGGAAATAGAGCAGGTTCTCCTCCGGCAGCCCCAACGTTTCATTCAGGGCGTTGATCGCCTCCGGCGGCGGCGACTGCACCTTGGACGGCGGCGGCAGGGTGCGCCAAAGGTCGCTGAAGGTCTCACGCTGGTGCTCGATGCGCGCCTCGGCCCGGGCCTGCTCCTCGGAGAAGCTGGCCCGCGGACGCCGGCCATAGCGATTGACCCCTTGCTCCATCAGGGCGTGGGCGGCGTCCAGCACCCGCTCGACCGCGGGGAACCCGTACTTCTCCTCACAACGCGCCACATAGTCCTTGGCGAACTTCAGATAGTCGAGAATGCCCGCCGCGTCGGTTTGCTCGCGGAACAGGTAGTTGTTCTTGAAGAAGTGGTTATGCCCGAACGCCGCATGCGCCATGACCAGCGCCTGCATGGTCATGGTGTTCTCTTCCATGATGTAGGAGATGCAGGGGTTGGAGTTGATGACGATTTCGTACGCTAGGCCGGAATAGCCCTTGCGGTACATCTTCTCGTCCGTGGCGAAGCGTTTGCCGAAGGACCAGTGGTTGTAGATGATCGGCACCCCGTTGGATGAATAGGCGTCCAGCATCTGCTCGGAGCTGATCAGCTCGATCTGGTTGGGGTAGGGGTCCAGCCCCATCTCGCCGATGGCGACCTCCTCAATGGCGTCATAGGTCCGTTTGAGGGTGTCGAACCGCCACTCGCCCGCGCTGAACAGAAGCTTGTCGATCGGTCGATCCAACATCGGGCGAACCTTTAGCGACTAAGGGCGGCGGCCTTTCGCGATCTGGCGAAGAGCTGGTGAAACACTGGGAAGACGTCGGATTTCGAAAAGACCCGCCGCGCGACGAAATTGGCGTTGGTCTGCGACAGGGCGTCGTAGTCGCGCCACAGACCGCTGGCGTTGGCGCCGGAGAGGAATATCTCAGCCTGCCGCGGGTCCACCACCTCGATGTAGGCGAAGTACTGACTGATCGGCAGCAACTCCTCCTCCAGGAGGGCGATGCACTTGGCGTTGTCGCTGGAGTAGTTGTCGCCGTCGGAGGCCTGGGCCGCGTAGATGTTCCACTGGGCGGGGGAATAGCGCGCCTCAATGATCCGCCGCATCTCCTCCAGCGCTGAGGAGACGATCGTGCCGCCGGTGTCGGCGCCGCGGAAGAAGGTCTCCTCGTCGACCTCCCGGGCCTCGGAGGTGTGGCGGATGAAGACGATGTCCACCGCGTCGTACTGCCGGGTCAAGAACAGGTGCAGCAGCAGGAAGAACCGCTTGGCCAGGTCCTTCATCGCCTCGTTCATCGAGCCCGAGACGTCCATCAGGCAGAACATCACCGCCTGGGCGATCGGCTTGGGGGTCTGTTCGAAGCGGTTGTAGCGCAGGTCGACGGGGTCGATGTAGCCGATCCGCCGGGTGCGGCGCTCCATGATCGACGCCCGTTCCTTCAGCGCCGCCAGGGCGTGATCGTCGGCCTCAGTTCGGCCTTCCTTGGCCTCCAGGGCGGCGATCTCGACGGCGACGGCGGCGATGTCGGCGGCCTTGGGCCGGCCCAGGGAAATCCGCCGGGCCAGGCTGTGGCGCATGGTGCGGGTGAGATTGAGGTTGCTCGGCGCGCCGCTGACGCTGTGCCCCGCCCGGCGCGGGCGCATCGCGTTCACGTCCTTCAACTGCACCTTGGCTAGGTCGGGCAGTTCGAGTTCCTCGAAGAGAATATCGAGATATTCCTCGGAGGTCAGGGTGAACTGGAAGTCGTCGTCTCCCTCGCCGCTGTCGGCGGCCTCGGCGCCGCGGCCGCCGCCCTGGCCGTTCCTGGGCTTGGGCAGAAGGTCGCCCTTGGTGAACTCCTTGTTGCCGGGAAACACCCGCTCGCGGTCGCCGCCGTCCGACGACAGACGAAACCGCGGCTCGGCGATCCGCTTCATCGGGATCTTGACCGTCTCGGTGCGCTCCATGTCGCCGATGGCGCGCTCGCGGATCGACCGGACCACCGCCTCCTTGATGGTCTCCCGCGCCAGCCGCATGAATCGCTGGCGGTTGGGCAGGCTCTTGCCGCTGGGATTGAGCCTGCGGTCGATGATGTTCATCGGCGCCACATCAGCCAGCCTTGTCGACGCGCATGTACCACTCCACCAGGCGGCGGGTCTGGCGGGAGGTGTAGCCGCGGCTGACCATGCGAACGACGAAGTCGTTGTGCTTCTTCTCGATCTCCTTGTCGCCGCTGGAGGTGAAGCTGATCACCGGCAGCAGGTCCTCGACCTGGGAGAACATCCGCTTTTCGATCACTTCCCGGATCTTCTCGTAGGAGGTCCAGGAGAGGTTCTTGCCGTTGTTGGCGGCCCGAGCGCGCAGGGCGAACTTCACCACCTCGTTGCGGAAATCCTTGGGATTGGCGATGCCGGCCGGCTTTTCGATCTTCGACAACTCCTGGTCGAGCATCTTGCGGTCGAACATCTCGCCGGTGTCGGCGTCCTTGTAATCCTGGTCCTCGACCCAGGCGTCGGCGTACGAGACATAGCGGTCGAACAGGTTCTGGCCATAGTCGCCATAACTCTCCAGATAAGCCTTCTGGATCTCCTTGCCGATGAACGCGGCGTAGCGGGGGGCCAGCTCGCTCTTGATGAAGTCGATGTATTCCTTCTCCACCGCGTCCGGGTACTGGGCGCGGCGGATGGACTGCTCGAGGACATACATCAGGTGGACCGGGTCGGCGGCGACCTCTTCGTTGTCGAAGTTGAAGGTCTCGGCCAGGACCTTGAAGGCGAAGCGGGTGGAGACCCCGTTCATGCCCTCGTCCATGCCCGCCCCGTCACGATACTCCTGCATCGACTTGGCCTTGGGATCGACGTCCTTGAGGTTCTCGCCGTTGTAAACGCGCATCTTGGAGAACAGGTTCGAGTTCTCGTGCTCCTTCAGGCGCGAGAGCACGCAGAACTGCGACAGCATTTCCAGGGTTGACGGCGCGCAGGCCGCGTTCGCCAGATCGCTGGATTGCAGCAGCTTCTTATAGATTTCACCCTCTTCGTCGGTGCGTAGGCAGTAGGGGACGTTGACGACGCAGATACGGTCGATCAGCGCTTCGTTGTTCTTGTTGTTGCGGAAGGTCTGCCACTCCGCCTCGTTGGAGTGGGCCAGCACCACGCCCTGGTAGGGGATGGCGCCGACGCTTTCGGTGCCGACGTAGTTGCCCTCCTGGGTCGCGGTCAGCAGGGGGTGCAGGATCTTGATCGGCGCCTTGAACATCTCCACGAACTCCATCAACCCCTGGGTCGTCAGGTTGAGGGCGCCGGAGTAGGAATAGGCGTCGGGATCGCTCTGGCCAAAGTATTCCAGCTTGCGGATGTCGATCTTGCCGATCAGCGACGAGACGTCCTGGTTGTTGTCGTCCCCCGGTTCGGTCTTGGCGACGCAGATCTGGTTCAGTTTCGACGGCATCAGCCGCACCACGGAGAAGCGGGAGATATCGCCGTCGAACTCCTTGATGCGCTTGGCCGCCCAGGGGGAGACCAGGCCGGTCAGGTGCCGGCGCGGTATGCCGTACTTCTCCAGCAGCACCTCGCCCATCCGCAGGGGGTCGAACAGGCCGAGGGGTGACTCGAACACCGGGCTGACCTCGTCCCCGGCCTTCAGCGCATAGACGGGATAGGTCTCCATCAAGGTCTTCAGCCGCTCGGCGAGGGAGGACTTGCCGCCGCCGACCGGGCCGAGCAGGTAGAGAATCTGCTTGCGTTCTTCCAGACCCTGGGCCGCGTGCTTAAAGAAGCCGACGATCCGCTCGATGGTTTCTTCCATGCCGAAGAAATCGGCGAAGGCGGGGTAGCGTTTGATTGAACGGTTCATGAAGATCCGCCCTAGGCGCGGATCCTTCGCGGTGTTCACCAATTCCGGCTCACCGATGGCTGCGATCATTCGTTCGGCGGCGGTGGCGAAAGTCTTTGGCTCATCTCGACAGAGCGCAAGGTAGTCGCGGAGCGAAAATTCCGTCTGCTTTCGATCTTCGTACAGGGAGGTGTACAGTTCAAAGACGTCCGACTGACGAATCATAGTTACACCTGCGATCTCGCTAACAGTTGTTGGAGAGAGGAATCATCTTACACCCAGTTATTAGTCATAATCGGAAGGCGCCGTTTTGACTAGTTATTATAATTTGACGACAGCGCGCCCGATTGCCGCAGTGGGGAGGATTATCAATACATATCATAATCCTAGCCCCCCAAGAAGGCGTAACAGCGATTCCTTGGAAAGCTTGTCCAAGCGAGGATCGGGATTCAATCGTCCATCGATCATAATCGCACCTCCGTCGCAGGCGCCGGTGGCGCCTGGGCAGGTCCCGGTCGCGGCGCCCTGAATTTGAACACCTCGCCCGTAGCGGGAAACGAACCAGCAAGGACCGGGCCAACAGTTACGCCAAGCGTGATGAACGTGGGCCGAGTGTCGCGGTTCATCCGCCATTGCGCGGGCGCCGCCCTCTGGCGTAGGGAGCAGCGGTCAAAGGGAGCAAGGCCATGATCGGCAAGCTGAATCACGTCGGGATCGCCACGCCGTCGATCGACGAATCGGTGACGCTTTATCGCGACGTCCTGGGTTGCGATTCGATCACCGAGCGATTCGCCCTGCCGGAGCAGGGGGTGTGGGTCTGCTTCGTCAACCTGCCCAACGCCCAGATCGAGCTGATCGAACCCTATGGCGACGATTCGCCGATCCACGGCTTCCTGGCCAAGAATCCCAAGGGCGGTCAGCACCACGTCTGTTTCGAAGTCCCGGACATCCTCGCCGCCCGCGACGAGATGCGCGCCAAGGGCGCCATCGTCCTGGGCACGGGAGAACCGCGAATCGGCGCGCACGGCGTGCCGGTGATCTTCATCCATCCGAAGAATATGGGCGGCGTTTTGGTCGAACTTATGGCGACGCCTGTTGGAGCGCACTGAATGGGACCGAGCACGGCCATCGCCGTCTATCTGACCATCTGGTGGGTGGTGTTCCTGGGCATCCTGCCGATCGGCGTGACCAGCCATGCCGAGGCGGGGATCGACAAGGGCGACGGTGGCGATCCCGGGGCGCCGGTGGATCCCAAGCTGAAGAAGAAGGCGATCACCACCAGTTGGGTCTCGGCGATCATCTTCGCCATCGTCTGGTGCGTCTTCGCGTTCCACATCATCACCTTCCCGGCCCTGCACGGCGATTGAGGCGAGGGGGCCCGCGCCCGCGTTGCCAAACAGCCGCCGCAATGGCTATGTCCAATCGCCGCCTCGATCTTTGATGGAACGCCCCCGCATGCCTTCGACGAGCCTGACCGCATGACGGCGGACGCCCAGCCCGCGCCCGCCTTCGGCCTGTGGGAGCGCTCGATCGCCGCCCGGTACCTGCGCGCCAAGCGCAAGAACGGCGGCGTCGGCCTGATCTCCACCATCTCCTTCATCGGGGTGATGCTCGCCGTGGCGGCGCTGATCATCGTCATGTCGATCATGAACGGCTTCCGCGCCGAGCTGTTGTCGCGGATTCTCGGCTTCAACGGCCACCTCTATGTGGCCGGCCCGGTGCTGAACGAGCCCATGCGCAGCCAGGCCCTCAAGCGCATCCGCGCCATCCCCGGCGTCGTGCAGGCCACCCCGCTGATCGAGGCCCAGGCCCTGGTGCAGAGCCACGGCCAGGTCTCCGGCGCCGTGGTGCGCGGCGAGAGCCCCGCCGACCTGCGCGAGACGCCGATCATCGCCAAGAACATCAAGGCCGGCTCCCTGGACGGCTTCGGCCAGGGCGAATACGGCGGCGACCTGATCCTCGTCGGCGAGCGCCTGGCGGCCTCCATGGGCGTTCAGCCCGGCGACACCTTGACCCTGACATCCCCCACCTCCTCGGCCACCGCCTTCGGATCGGCGCCTCAGAGCAAGGCCTATACGATCGGCGGGGTCTTCAGCGTGGGGATGAGCGAGTACGATCAGGCCTTCATCTACATGCCCCTGGACCAGGCCCAGCTGTTCTTCGGCCGCGACGACACCGTCGACGAGATCCAGATCAAGCTCACCGACCCCGACCGCACCGCTGAGTTGCTGCCCGCCGTCCGCCAGGCGGCCGGCCCCGGCGCCATCGTCAGCGATTGGCGCGATCGCAACCAGGCCTTCTTCGGCGCCCTCGAGGTGGAGCGCTGGGCGATGCGGTTAATCCTGTTGGTGGTGGTGGTCATCGCCGCCCTCAACATCATTTCCGGCCTGATCATGCTGGTGAAGAACAAGAGCCGCGACATCGCCATCCTGCGCACCATGGGCGCCGGCCGCGACGCCATCCTGCGCATCTTCCTGATGTCCGGCGCCGCCATCGGGGTGGCGGGCACGGTGGCGGGCATCGTCCTGGGGGTGCTGTTCTGCATCTACATCCAGCCCATCCAGGCCTTCGTTCAGTGGGTGACCGGCGCCGACGTCTTCAACGCCAACGTCTATTTCCTGTCCCACATCCCGGCCAAGCTGGACTGGAACGAGGTGATCTTCGTCAGCGCCTTCGCCATCGCCATGTCCTTCCTCTCGACCCTAGCGCCCGCCCTGCAGGCCTCCCGCGTCGATCCGGTCGAGGCGCTGCGGTATGAGTGATCCGGTCCTCAGCCTCAGCGGAATCCGGCGCACATACGTCACCGGCGAGGGCGAGTTGGAGGTGCTGAAGGGCGTCGACCTTGAGGTCTTCCCTGGGGAAGTCGTTGGCCTGATCGGCCCGTCGGGCTCGGGCAAGTCCAGCTTGCTGCACGCCGCGGGCCTGCTGGAGCGTCCGACCGAAGGCAAGATCTTCGTCGAGGGCCGCGACTGCGCCAGGCTCAGCGACCGCGAACGCACCCGCATCCGCCTGGGCTCCATCGGTTTCGTCTACCAGTTCCACCACCTGCTGNNAGGTCATCGGGCGGCCGAAGCACGTCATCGCCGCCCAGGTGCCCCAGGTGCTCGACCTGGTCGGACTGGCCAAGAAGCGCGACAACCTGCCCAGCGAGCTCTCCGGCGGCGAGCAGCAGCGGGTGGCCGTCGCCCGCGCACTGGCCAATCAGCCCCGGGTGGTCCTCGCCGATGAGCCCACCGGCAACCTCGACCCGGCCAATTCCGGCGCGGTGTTCCAGAACCTGCATGACCTCGCCCGGGCCACCGGCGTCGCCCTGGTTATCGCCACCCACAACATGGAGTTGGCCGGTTTCATGGATCGGGTCTTCGCCCTTCGCGACGGTCATCTGGCCCTGCAGACCGGCGGGTGAACGGCCATGGCTGGCGTGATCACCACCGTGGTCTTCGACGTCGGCGAGACCCTGGTCGATGAGACCCGCGCCTGGGGCGAATGGGCGGACTGGATGGGGGTTCCCCGCTTCACCTTCTTCGCCGTCTTCGGGGCGGCCATCGCCCGAGGCTGGCATCACCGCCGCGTTTTCCGTGAAATCGACCCGACCTTCGATTTCGACGCCGCGACCCGCGATCGCGAGGCCGCCGGCTGGCGCTACGGCTTCGAGCCGGCGGACTTCTATCCTGACGCCCTGCCATGCCTCGCCGCCTGCCGGGCCGCCGGCCTCAAGATCGGCGTCGCCGGCAATCAGCCCGAGGCCGCCGAGGCCTCCTTGGCCGCGCTGGGCGTCGGCGCCGACTTCATCGCGACGTCCGCGGGGTGGGGAATCGAAAAGCCGTCGCCGGCCTTCTTCACCCGCGTCGCCGAGGCGGCGGGGTGTTCTTTGGAGCAGATCGCCTATGTCGGCGATCGCCTGGACAACGATGTGATCCCCGCTCAGGTCGCCGGCATGCTGGCGGTGTTAATCCGCCGCGGACCCTGGGCCTATATCGATGATTCATCACGTCAGCCACGGGGCGACATGGCCCTGGCGACGCTCGCGGAGCTGACCCCAGCGATCGCGGCCCACAATGCGAGGATTGCTCAGGATGGTTGATGCTACGGGCCGGGTCGCCGGCAAGGTCGTCGTGATCACCGGGGCGGCCTCGGGCCTGGGCGCCGAATCCGCCCGCCGCCTCGCCGCCGAGGGCGCGCGCCTGGTGCTCACCGACCTCAACGCAGAGGCCGGCGAGGCCCTCGCCGCCGATCTCGGCGAGCGCGCGCACTTCATGCTGCACGACGTCACCGACGAGGCTGCCTGGGCGGCTGTTGCCGCGGAGGCGGTGTCGCGCTTCGGCGGCCTGCACGGCCTGGTCAACAGCGCCGGTGTCGCCGGTGGCATGCCCCTGCTCGAGATGACCTACGCCGACTGGCGCCGCGTGCTGTCGATCAACCTCGATGGAACCTTCCTTGGCCTGCGCGCCTGCGCCCCGGCCATGGCCCAAGGCGGCGGCTCCATCGTCAACCTCTCGTCGATCCTGGGCAAGGTCGGCCAGCCGGGGGCGGCCCACTATTGCGCCTCCAAGGGCGGGGTGCTGATGCTGACCAAGGCCGCGGCCCTGGAATGGGCCCCGGCGGCCATCCGGGTGAACTCGGTCCACCCCGGCTATATCGAGACCCCCATGGTCACCGGCGCCCTCCAGGCCAGCGAGAACGGCAACGAGATGCGCGACCTGATCATCTCCCGCCATCCCCTCGGCCGCCTGGGCCGCCCGCGGGAGATCGCCGACGCGGTCGTCTTCCTGATCTCCGACGAGGCCAGCTTCATGACCGGCGCGGAGCTGGTGGTCGACGGCGGCTATACGGCGCAGTAGGGGCGGCCTCAGCCGCGCTTCTGGCCCATCACATAGGTGAGCTTGCGCAGGGCGGCCATCTTCAGTCCATGCTCCCCGGCGCCCGGGGGGCCCACCAGCACCACCTCGGTGTCGCTGGCCACATGGATGGCGCTGACCCGCACGGAATTGCCGATCCGCCGCATCTCGAACAGCACTTCGCTGGGGTCGACCTTGTCCATGTGGGGGAGCATGCGCCGATTCTGTCGGGAGGCGGATCAGCGCGTCACCGGCCGCGTCTCGTAGGCCATCGCGCCCACATTGTTGCCCTCGGTGTCGTCGAAGCGGATCAGCACCCCCACCGTCGGGATCGGCGCCTTGTCCATCGTCACCTTGCCGCCGTTCGCCTTCACCGCAGCCAGCACCGCGTCGAGATCGTCCACGGCGAAGGTGGCCTCCAGCCCGTTCAGGCCCGTGCCCACCCGGGGCTCCATCCGCTCGTGCATCAGCCCCTGGACCCCCGGGTCCTCCGGCGTGCCGGTGTGGATCAGGTAGAAACCCGGCGGACCCCAGGGCTCGAACACCCAGCCGAACACGGCTTCGTAGAAGCGGCGGGCGCGGTCGACATTGTCGACGTGGACGGCGAAGGAGGCGAGGTTGCTGCTCATGGGGAAAGGTTAGGGCCCTGGTTGAAGTGTCGCAATATCGGTAGACCGACAATGAATGTTGCAAACCCGCCAGCCGCCGCACCGCCGCCGACGAGCCGCACCTCGTGGTGCGCAGCCTCGCCGGCCAGTTCGGGGCCGGGCAGGGGACGGGCCGCCACGCCCACCCCTGGGAGCAACTGATCTACTGCGCCGCCGGGGTGATGACGGTGTGGACCGAACAGGGCTCCTGGGTCGCGCCGCCCCACTGGGCGATCTGGGTCCCGGCCGGGGCGGCCCACCAGATCCGCTTCTCCGGCGCCTGCAGCCTGCGCACCCTCTATTTGCGCCCCGCTCCCGCGGGCGGCCTGCCACGGGCCTGCGCGGTCGTCACCGTCTCCGCCCTGCTGCGCGAGCTGGTGCTGCGCACGGTGGAAGTCGGCATGCTGGACGAGCGCGATCCGGCCGACCGGGCGATGGCCCTGCTCATCGCCGGCGAGATCGCCGCCCGCGACGCCGCCCCGTTCGATCTGCCGATGCCCACCGGTGAGGCGACCCGCCGCGCCGCCGACGTGTTGGCCGGGGAGGGGCCGGCGCCGTCTGGCGTCGTGGCGCTTGCCGCCGCCGTCGGCCTCGCCCCCCGCACCCTGGAGCGGCGCTTCCTGGCCGAGACCGGGATGACTCCCGCCGCCTGGGGCCGTCAGGCGCGCCTGCTGCAGGCCCTGCGCCGCCTGGCCGCGGGCGCCCCGGTCAAGGCTGTGGCGCAAGCCGCCGGCTACGCCACCGACAGCGCCTTCGTCGCCGCGTTCAAGGCGGTGTTCGGCGAGACGCCGGGGCGCTATTTCGGGACTGCAGCGCCGCTTCGATAGGGTGCGTGGTTCGAGACGCGCGCGAAGGGCGCGCTCCTCGCCATGACTGGTCGTGTTGCAATCCAATACTCTAGTCATGGTGAGGAGCGACCACGGGGAGCGTCTCGAACCACGCAGGGACGTTTGTGCGACCCCGCCCCCAGCGCGCGCAACGCCCCCCCTCCGCCGTCGACACTGCAAACCGCACGCACTACCAATAGCGCCGGTAGAGGGGACTCCATCACCATGCGCCTGAAGACCACACTGCGAACCGCAGCCTTCGCCGCCGCCCTTCTCACCATCGGCGCGGCCTACGCCCAGGACGCCGGCAAGCCCCAGTACGGCGCCTGGGGCTTCGACCTCACCGCCATGGACCCCGCCGTCAAGCCGGGCGACGACTTCAACCAGTACGCCAACGGCGCCTGGCTGAAGCGCACCGAGATCCCCGCCGACAAGTCCATCGCCTCCCTACGCTACCTGATGACCGACCAGGTGGAAGCCCGCCTGCACGGGCTGATGGAGGGCTCCGCCGCCACGGCGCCCGAGGCCCCCGTGGCTCTCGACGCCAAGGTCGGCGCCTTCTACGCCGCCTTCATGGACGAGCCCCGCATCGAGGCCGCCGGCGCCGCCCCCATCGCCCCGGAGCTCACCGCCATCCGCGCCGCCCGCACCCACGCCGACATCGCCCGGCTGATGGGGGCCAACAACACCGATTTCTACGGCTCCATCTGGGGCGTCGGTATGGACGTCGACCTGAAGTCCGTCAGCCGCTACGCCGTCTATATCGGCCAGTCCGGCCTGGGCCTGCCCGACCGCGACTACTATCTGCAGCCCGATTTCGCCGCCCAGAAGACCGCCTACCAGGCCTATGTCGCCCGCCTGCTGACCCTCGCCGGCTGGGCCGACCCTGACACTAGCGCCCGCGCCGTGGTCGACTTCGAGACCCGCATCGCCCAGGCCAGCTGGTCCAAGACTGAACAGCGCGACGTCGACAGGATCTACAATCCCAAGACCCCCGCCGAGCTCGCCACCCTGACCCCGCACTTCGACTGGAGCGCCTATTTGCGCGGGGCGGATCTGGGCGGGGTGGACCGGGTCGTCGTCAACGAGGTCACCGCCTTCCCCAAAATCGCCGAGGTCTACCAGTCGACGCCGGTGGCCACTCTGCAGGCCTGGGAGGCTTTCACCGTCGCCGACAACGCCGCCTTTTACCTCGCGAAGCCCTTCGCCGAGGCCCGCTTCGACTTCCGCGACAAGACCCTGGCCGGCCAGCCGCAGGAGCGGATCCGCTGGAAGCGCGCCATCCGCGCCGTCGCCGGCGGCGACTGCAACGGCGACCGGGTCGACTGTTTCGGCAACATGGGTTTCGGCGTTGGCCAGGTCTATACCGCCCACTATTTCCCTCCCGAGGCCAAGGCCAAGATCGAGGCCCTGGTCGCCAATGTGAAGGCCGCCATGCGCGCCCGCCTGGAGCGGCTGGATTGGATGACCCCGGCGACCAAGGTCGAGGCCCTGAAGAAGCTCGACACCTACCAGATCAAGGTCGGCTACCCGGACCATCCCCGGGACTTCTCCGGCCTGGTCATCCGCAAGGACGACCTGATCGGCGACGTGCGCCGCGCCGGCGCCTGGGACTGGCGCTTCTACCTCGCCCGCCTGAACGGCCCGGTGGACAGGTCCGACTGGTCGATGACCCCGCAGACCAACGACGCCTACAACGGCTCCCTGCGCGACATCGTCTTCCCCGCCGGCATCCTGCAGCCGCCGATGTTCGACCCCGCCGCAGACCCGGCGGTCAACTACGGCGCCATCGGCGCGGTGATCGGCCACGAACTCACCCACGGCTTCGACGACCAGGGCCGCAAGCTCGACGCGTCGGGCGCCCTGCGCGACTGGTGGACCCCCGCCGACGCGGCCGCCTTCGACGCCCGCGCCAAGCGTCTCGGCACCCAGTATTCGGCCTTCGAGCCGGTCCCCGGCGTGCACATCAATGGCGACCTGACCATGGGCGAGAACATCGCCGACCTCGGCGGCGTCAACGTCTCCCTGGAGGCCTACCACCGCGCCCTGAACGGCCAGGCGGCCCCGGTCATCGACGGCTTCACCGGCGACCAGCGTTTCTTCCTCGGCTGGGCCCAGGCCTGGCGCGGCAAGGCGAGGGACAGCTACATCAAGAAGCAGGTGATCACCGACCCGCATTCCCCCCGGTTCTTCCGCATCATCGGCCCGGCCCGCAACGTCGACGCCTGGTACGACGCGTTCGGGGTGAAGCCGGGGCAGGCCTATTACGTCGCGCCCGACCAGCGTGTGCGGATCTGGTAGGGGCGCAATTCAACCCTGGTGAATTTTAGCCAACACGGGTGAATGCTCGCCTGGTTAATTTTGGCTCAATTCGCATTAGGTA
>PLSW01000271.1 GCA_003165275.1 Caulobacteraceae bacterium | reverse complement strand
CCGGGGCGGGGGCCTCCATGTCGGTGAGCAGCAGCGCGGCCACGGCGGCGACGGCGGCCTCCGCCCCCTCGCCGGCGGCGCTGACCGTGAGGGTGTCGCCCAGGCGCAGGCCCAGGGCCATCAGCGCCACCGGGCTCCTGGCGTTGGCCCGCCGATCGCCGCTGGCGAGGCTCACCTCGGCGGCGTGCTGTTTGGCGGCGGCGGCGATCAGGGCGGCCGGGCGGGCGTGGACCCCGTGGGTCAGGGCGACCACCACCCGGCGCAGGGCGACCTCCCGGGGGCCGGTCGCAGGCTCGGCCGCCGCCGCCCCGGTGGGACGCAGGGTCATCAGCGCCTCGCCGAGGGCCACGGCCCGGTCCTGCACCCGATCGGCTATGGCGAAGGCCTCGCCGTTGGTGACCACGATGGGGGTCAGCAGGCTCTTGGCGCGGCGGGCCAAAAGGTCGATGTCGAAGCTGATCAGGGGCTGGCCCGCGACCACGGCCTGGCCGTCGGCGACATGGACGGTGAAGCCCGCGCCGCCCAGAGCCACGGTCTCCAGGCCGATGTGCATCAGGATCTCGGCGCCGTTCGCCGCGCGCAGGGTGAGGGCGTGGCGGGTGTGATGGACGCCGATCACCTGGCCGTCGCAGGGGGCGCAGAGGGTCGAGCCGGTGGGGTCGATGGCCAGGCCATCGCCGAGCATGCGCTCGGCGAACACCGCGTCCGGGGTCTCGTCCAGGGGCGCGGCCCAGCCGGCGATGGGGGCCAGGAGAATCAGCTCGGCCATGGGTCAGGCTCCCGGCTTGACCGCGGCAGGCGTGGGCTCGACCGGGAGGAGCTGGACCCAGTCGATCGCCCACATCGGATCGAGGTGTTTGGCGGTAAAGGTGAAACAGAGGTCGTGCCGGCCGATGCGCGGGGGCAGGGGGGCGGCGAGGGTGGTCACGCCGGTGCTGGCCGTGGCCGGCGCCAGGGGCAGGCTGGCCAGCAGCTCGCCGGCGCAGCTATCCAGCCGCACCTCCAGCTCCCCGTCCGGGGCGCGGGGGGGATGCAGGACGATCTTGTCGCGGTCGGCGCCGATCTGGAAGTTGAACGGCAGCTGGCCGACGCTGACGGCGAGGCCCAGGGCGTGGGGCATGTCGGCGCCTTCGTAGATCCAGCAGGGCTGCAGGATGTCGACCAGGAACACCGCCCGGGGGCCGGCGACGGGACCGTCGTCCTCCAGGTTGAGGGGCAGCTTGCCGGCGCACAGCTTCAGCTGCTGGCTGGTGCGATGGCGGATGGTCAGGGGGTCGAGGATGGCGTCGGCGACGGGCGAGACGGCCTGGCCGCCCTTGAAGGCGGCGGCGCGCAGATGGGTCGGTAGCGGCAAGGTGAGCGGGCCGGCGTAGGCGGGGGAGGTTGGGCCGGGCGCCGCGCCGTCGGTGGTGTAGCGGATGTCGCCGAGGCCGATCTGGGTGGCGAGGCGCACGAGGGCGCCGTCGCCGGCGGCGCTGGGGGACTGGTCGACGCTGACGGCCAGGGCGGCGTCATCGGCGCCGACGCCCAGGGCGCGGTAGCGATCCATCTGCGCCGGCAGGCGCTCGGTGAAGCCGGTCCAGTCGCGGACGGCGGTGGGGGACCAGCCGATTTCCGCTGAGGCGGACAGGCGGGGGAAGATCATCGCCTCGGCCCGGTCCTCGGTGCGTACATGCTCGGTCCAGAGGTTGGCCTGGACGCCGAGGATGTGTTTGCGCTGGTCCGCGGTGAGGGCGGCGGGGGCGGGATCGAAGAGGTAGACATCGCGCAGGCTCACCGTGGTCCCGCGGCCGGGGGGCTCGTCGGCGCGATTGGCCTGGCGGTTGTCGAAATAGAGGGTGGGGGCGGGGGCGAGCACGGTGTCGTGGCCGGCCTTGGCGGCGGTGATCGCCCCGCCGATCCCGCGCCAGGACATCACCGTCGCGCCGGCGGGCAGCGGGCCGCCGTTCAGGATCTCGTCCCAGCCGACGAGCTTGCGGCCGTGGGCGTCGAGGAATTCGCCGATGCGGTGGGTGAAATAGCTCTGCAGGGCGTCTTCGTCCCTGATCCCCATGGCCTTCATCTGGGCCTGGATCGTAGGCGACGCCTTCCACTGGTCCTTCACCGCCTCGTCGCCGCCCACGTGAATGTCGGCGCCGGGGAAGAGGTCCATCACCTCGCTGAGCACGTCCTGCATCACCCCAAGGGTGTGGTCGCTGGGATTGTAGAGCCAGGGGAAGACCCCCCAGTCGCTCTGGATCGCCGCCGGCGGGTCGCCGTCGGAGCCCAGCTCCGGGTAGGCCAGCACCGCCGACAGGCCGTGGCCGGGCATCTCGATCTCGGGGACGATGGTGACGTGGCGGGCGGCGGCGTAGGCGACGATTTCGCGCACCTGGGCTTGGGTATAGAAGCCGCCGTAGAGGCGGGGCTTGCCGGTGGCCGGGTCGATGTCGCCTTGCGCCGCCGCGCCGGCGGGGACCCGCCAGGCGCCGACCTCGGTCAGCCGGGGGTATTTCAGGATCTGCAGCCGCCAGGCCTGATCGTCGGTCAGGTGCCAGTGGAACCGGTTCAGCTTGTGCAGGGCCATCACGTCGATCAGCCGCTCGATGAACTCCGGCGACTGATAGTGGCGGGCCGAATCGAGCATCAGGCCGCGCCAGGCGAATCTGGGGGCGTCGGCGATGTGGACGGGCTTCAGGGCGACGGGGCCACGGCCGGCGTCGGGGGTGAGCAACTGCCAGAGGGTGACGGCGCCGTAGAAGAGGCCAGGGGCTTGGGCGGCGGTGATGGCGACCCGGCCGCGGCCCACATCGAGGGCGTAGGCCTCGGCATTGGGGTCCTGGCCGGGACGACGGCGCAGGACGATGACCGCGCGGCCGGCGGGGACGCGGCCGCCCTCGACGATCTCCAAATTCAGCCCGCGGGTGCGGGCGACGTGGGCCTGCAGATAGCCCGCGACCTGCCGGGCCTCGGGATCGCCGGGCTCGACCAGGATGACCGAGCCGTCCGCGACGGCGGCGCCGCCGAGGAGGGCCAGGGGCGGGGTCTGCACCGAGGCCGGGGCGGGAATCACGTTCACCACCGGCGGCGTCTTCGGTTTGCCGAGGTCGGTGATGAAGCCGGGCAGGGCGAGGCGCGGGGCGGTCCAGCCGCCGAGGGACAGCATCATCACCGCGGCGATAGCCCGGCTGAGGCGGGCGCCGCGCCTACCCATGGCTCGGCAGGCCCAGCCTCGGCGCGTCGGCCTGGTCCGACGAACGCGAATCGACCCCGTCGATCCAGGTCTCCAGCACTCGCAGGTCGTCATCGAGCAGGGTGAGGTCGGCGCGGTAGCCGGGGGCGATGCGGCCCAGTTCCGCATCGAGGCGCAGGAAGGCCGCCGGGTTGCGGGTCGCCATGTGGATCGCGTCGGGCAGTTCCAGGTCCAGCATGCCGACGGCGTTGCGCACGGCGCCGGCCATGTCGAGATCGGAGCCGGCCAGGGCGCCGCTCTCGCCGACGCAGACCCCGTTGCGTACGGTGATCAGCTGGCCCTGCAGAAAGAACGACTTTTCGCTCGCGCCGACGGTGGGCATGGCGTCGGTGACCAGCATGAACCGGTCGTGCCGTTTGGCGCGCAGGGCGATGCGCAGGACCACCGGGTCCACATGCTTGCCGTCGACGATGATGCCGCACCAGCTGGCCTGGTCCTCCAGGGCCGCGCCGACGGCGCCGGGCTCGCGGCTGGTCAGGGGGGACATGGCGTTGAACAGGTGGGTGAAGCCGCGCAGGCCGTGGTCGAGGGCCGCGCGCAGGGTGACGTAGGAGGCGTTGGTGTGGCCGGCGGCGACGATGACCCCGGCTTCCGTCAGACGGCGGATCATCGCCGGGCTGGTGGTCTCCGGCGCCAGGGTCAGCATGGTGCGCCCAACGCCCAGCGAGGTCAGCAGGCGGAACGCCGCCTCGTCGAGGGTGCGGAACTTGGAGGCGTCGTGGATGCCCTTGCGCTTGACGCTCAGGAACGGGCCTTCGATGTGCACCCCCAGGACGCCGGGAACCCCGATGGCCATGGCCTGGCGGGTGGCGTCGATGGCGGCTTCCAGGGTCTCGATGTCGCCGCTGATCAGGGTCGGCATGAAGCCGGTGGTGCCGAACCGCCGGTGGGCCGCGCCGATGGCGGCGATGGAGCCCACCGAGGGGGCGTCGTTGAACAGCACCCCGCCGCCGCCGTTGACCTGGGTGTCGATGAAGCCGGGGACCAGCAGGCCGCCGGCCAGGTCATGCCGGACCAGGGCCCGGGGCGCGGCGGCGTCGTCCACGACGCCGGCGATGCGGCCGCCCTGGATCAGGACCGTCTTGCCCCGGACAATCTCATTGTCGGTGAGGACGCGCGCGTTGAAGAGTGCAGTGTCCATCAGACGGTTTCGGTGACCTTGTTCAGGTGGGGCGGCCGGTCGGGATCGAATCCCCGCGCCAGCGCCAGATCGTTGACCATCCTATAGAAGCTTTGCACGTAGAGGATGGGTTCGATCACCGGATGGGCGTCCAGGGTGGCGAGCCGCCGAAATCCCGGGCGACTGGCGAGGGTCGCCTCGCCGCCGGCCAGCAGCACATCGGCGCCGCGGCCCACGAACTCGGCGACCAGCTCGTCGACCCCGGGCCGGCTCTGGTCGTTCTGGGCGAAGGCGAGGACGGGAAAGCCCGTGCCCACCAGGGCCATCGGTCCGTGACGGACCTCGGCGGTGCTGAAGGCCTCGGCGTGGAGGCCGCAGGTCTCCTTGAACTTGAGCGCCGCCTCCTGGGCGACGGCGAAACCCAGGCCCCGGCCGACCACATAGAGATTGGCGGCGTCGGTCAGCAGCTCGACCCCCGCATGCCAGTCCAGTTCCCAGGCCCGGGCCATCTGGTCGGGGAGGGCCTGAAGCGCCGCCGCAAGATCGGCGTCCTCGGTCCAGGCGGCGACGAGGTGGACGATGGCGCAGAGGGCGGCGAGGTAGGATTTGGTGGCGGCCACGCTCAGTTCCGGCCCGGCGCGCAGGGGCACGACCGCGTCGGCGAGCCTGGCCATGGGCGAGGCCTCGTCATTGACCAGGGCGATGACAAAGGCGCCGGCGGCCTTGGCCCCCTCGATGGCCCCCAGCAGGTCCGGGCTCTTGCCGGACTGGGAAATGGCCAGGCAGGCGACGCCCTGCATGTCGGGGGTGGCGTTGTAGAGGGAGCTGATCGACGGGGCGGCGGAGGCGGTCAGCACGCTCAGCCGGGTCTCGATCAGGTACTGGGCGAAGGTGGCGGCATGATCGGAGCTGCCGCGGCCGATGGTGACCACGGCCCGGGGCTGCATGGCCCGCAGCCGGGCGCCGAGGCTCGCCATAAGGTCGCGGTTGGCGGCCAGCTGGCCCCGGACCACGGCCGCCGCCTCGCCGGCTTCCACGAACATCTGCGTGGGCCGGCTTGCGGAACCCTCCGCCCCTGGGGATCGCCTCGAACGCAACACCGGGTCTCCTAAACGCTCAACTCAGCCAATTCAGTTCGGCGACGAAGTCGTAGGCGTCACCGCGGTAGTAGGACTGGGTGAATTCCACCGGCCGCCCGTCCTTGAGAAATCCGCGCCGCTCGATCAGCAGCCCGGCGGCGTTTTCGGCGACGCCGATCAGCTTGGCCTGCTCGGCGTTGAACAGCACCGCCCGCAGGCGCTGCAGCGCTCGCACCGGCCGCATGCCGTGCTTCTCCAGGGCGTCGTAGAGGGAGGCTTCCACCGATTCGGCCGAGGGCAGGCAGAAACCCGGCACCGTCGAATACTCCAGCGCCATCGCCGAGCCGTCCGCGTAGCGGATGCGGTTGAAGCGGTAGACCGGGGTGCCGGGGCTGAGGCCCAGGGTCATGGATTCCTCCGGCGTCACCGCCCCCGCCGCCCGGCTCAGCCAGGTGCTGTGCGGCGTGCGTCCGCGCGACAGCATGTCCTCGGAAAAGGACGACAGTTTGGAGAAGCTCTTTTCCACCCGCGAGGTGACGAAGGTGCCGGCCCCCTGGCGGCGGGCCAGCAGCCCCTCGCTGACCAGGCCGTCGAGGGCCTTGCGCACGGTGATCCGCGAGATCTGGAATTCCTCGGCCAGATCGCGTTCCGGCGGCAGGGCCTCGTCGGGGGCCAGCAGTTCCTTGTGGATCGCCGCGCGCAGGGCCCGCTGGAGCTGCTGATAGAGCGGCGCCCGGTTCTGCTGGTCCAGGGTGCCGATAATTTCAGAGAACGACGCCACGCCTTCAGTCTCGCTTTCCTTGGCGGCCGAACCGGCCGCGCGTTGATGTTTGTGCCACAGCCCCCGACCATTTGCATACCAATAAAATAATGGTCTTCGATTGGTGTAGTTTTGGGCTTGCAATTCCCCTTGGATTGATGACAGTTTTACGCACACCGCCGGTATCCAGCCCCCCTTCGGGTGGCCCTACCGCGAATTGGTATCTAATTGGACTTATGGGGCCGGTCAACACCTGATTGACCTGGAATATGGGGAAGACCAATGGCTGTTCGGAAGACATTACTGATTGGTTCGGTCAGCAGCATCGCGATGCTGTGTGCGGCTGCGCCCGCCCTTGCCGCGCCTGATGCGAATACCGGCGACGAAGTCGTCGTCGTCGGGCTTCGGCAGTCCCTGGAGAAGGCGATCAACGTCAAGCGCATCAGCGATGACCAGGTTGACGCCATCTCGGCCACCGACATCGGCAAGCTGCCGGACAAGAACATCGCCGACGCCCTGCAGCGTCTGCCCGGCGTCAACACGGCGTCCAGCGCCAGCGGCGAAGGCGGCTTCGACGAGAACGACCGTGTCAGCATCCGCGGCACCTCCCCCAGCCTGACCCAGGTCACCATCGACGGCCACGATGTGTCCACCGGCGACTGGTTCATCCTCGACCAGTACTCGGTGGTCGGCCGCAGCGTCAGCTTTGAACTGCTGCCCTCGGAAATCGTCCAGGGCGTCTCGGTCTACAAGACCCAGGACGCCAGCCTGCTCGAAGGCGGCGTCGCCGGGGCGGTGGACATCGAGACCCGCGATCCGCTGCGGCTTTCCCAGCCGATCACCTTCGAAGCGTCCGTCCAGGGCGCCTACAACTCCAACTCCAAGGAAACCAAGCCGCAAATCAACGCCCTGCTCGGCTGGAAGTCCCCCGACGACCGCTTCGGCGTCATCGTGCAGGGCTTCGCCGAGGATCGCAGCAGCGAGCGTTTCGGCCAGGAGACCCTGGGCTATACGCCGATCACGGCGGCCACCTTCAACGGCGCCGGGGTCCTAACCGGCGGCGACCCGATCACCATCGCCCATCCGGAGCTGGTCGGCGTGCAAGCGCCGACCCTGATCGGCTCGACCCTGTTCAAGCAGGAAAAGAAGCGCGACGGCGGTTATGTCGCCCTCTCGTTCGCCCCGAACAACAACATTGAACTGAACCTGACGGGCTTCTATTCGGACCTAAAGGCCAGCAATATCAACTACAACTACATGTATTGGGGCAATAACGAGCTCAAGAACAACGTTCCGACGAGCTACACTGTCTCCAACAACACCTTGACCTCAGCGATCTGGCCCGGCACCCAGGCGCCGCTCCCCGGAGGCCATTGCTATAACAATGGATCGGGAGGTTGCGCCGCTCTTGGCCCGGTGAACGGCATCATCGACGACAATATCACCCGCCCCGGCGCCGAGAGTCAGAGCTACTACCTGAACTTCGACGGCAAGTTCCACGTGGGCGACAAGCTGACCTTCAAGACCCAGGTCGGCTTCACCCACGGCATCGGCCAGACCCTCGACGCGCCGGCCTTTGAGGTGCTCGGCGCCGACGCCGGGATCTCCTACGCGCCGTCCGGCAACGGCTGGCTGGTCTCGCCGGTGGCGGGCAACGGCTATACCGGACCGCAGGGCACCGGCGGCCTGGCGGCGGGCTGGGTGTGGAACGAACGGTTCATCTCGGTGGACAAGGAAACCTACGCCAAGGTCGATGGTCAGTGGGATGTGGACAACGGCGCGATCAAGTCCGTGCTGTTCGGCGCCCGGGTCGCCGACCACAGCCGGCAGACCGACGGCTGGGACCGCGGCTGCTCGCTGGGGGCCAACGAACAGTGCTGGACCTCGCCGATGCCGTTCTCGGCCTCGAACCCGACCTCCTATCCCAGCGGCTTCAACGCCGGCGCCCTCGGCGTTCCGGGCCTGCTGATCCCGCTCGGCGCCAACCCCGGCGCGGTGGCCAACATCCTCAACGGGATCACCGACGGCGTCCACGGCCCCATCTCCGCGATCGTCCAGCCCCAGAACTACTACTGGATGGGCGCCTTCAAGGTCTCGGAAATCGACACCGAGGCCTATGCGATGGCAAAGGTCGGCGGCGAAGGCTGGCGGGGCAATTTCGGCGTCCGTCTGGCGAACACCGTCGAACAGCCCCGAGCGAACGTCTCCGATCCGACGGCGACGATCCTTCATCCGAATAACCCGGGCGACATCTTCACCTCGGCCTTCGGTCCCTACTACGTGACCACGAAGAACTACACCTACTTCGACGTGCTCCCGAGCATGAACATGACCTTCGACCTACAGAAAAACCTGCTGCTACGGATGTCGGCGGCGGAGACCATGTCCCGTCCGGACTTCAGCTCCCTGGGCGGCACCGTGTCCCTGACCGACACCACCAACACCGGCAGCGGCGGCAATCCCGCCCTGAAGCCGGTGAAGGCGGCGGTCTACGACGCGGCCCTGGAATGGTACTACGCCCCGACTTCGGTGGCGGCGATCAGCCTGTTCCACGACGACCTGTCGTCCTATGTGACCTACACGATCAACCCGCAGGTCTATTTCAGCCAGCTGGACAAGAAGTTCGAGACCTATCAAATCTCGTCGCCGATCAATACCAGCGGTGAACTGAGCGGCGTCGAGTTCCAGGTTCAACAGCCGCTGAAGTACGGTTTCGGCTTCCAGTTCAATGCGACCTACGTCGACGGACACGAGACCGACGGATCACCCCTGGTGGGCACGTCCAGGTACACCTACAATCTGGTCGGCTACTACGAGGACCATGGTCTGAGCGCCCGCCTAGCCTACACCTTCCGCTCCCACTATTTGGTTGGCATCGACCGCGCCACGGCGGAGAACCAGGAAGACTACGGCACCCTGGACGCCTCGCTGAACTACCAGGTGACCAAGCAGGTCGACCTGACCATCGACGCCATGAACATCACCAACAGCCTCTTGAAATACTACGCCTACAACACCACCCAGCCCCGCGCCGTCTACGACAACGGCACGCAGGTGTTCGCCGGCTTCAAGTTCAAGTTCTAGACGCAGGTTTCTGATCTCTATCGCGCCGCCTCCCTCCGGGCGCAAACCAACTGGCGGAAAGGTCCCTGGCCTTTCCGCCATTTCTTTTGGGGCCGCGATCTCTGCTAGGAAGGGATGATGGAAGGCATCGGACCATGAGCGGGATCGGCGCGGACAGCGGCGGGGCCTGCGCCTGCGGCAGCGGGCTGGCGGCGGCGCGGTGCTGCGCCCTGGACTTTGGCCGGACCTGGCCGGCGGGGGACGAGACCGGCCTGGCGGCGGCCCGCGTCGCCTGGACGGGCGAGGACGCGCCCCAGGCGGAGCGGCTGGCCCTGGCCCTGCTGGAACAGGCGCCGCTGCAGGTCGGCGCGTTGGGCCTGCTGCACGACATCCGCGCCGCCCAGAACAAGCCGCTGGCGGCCCTGGCCCTGCTCGGGCGAATGGTCCGGCTGGAGCCGGGCGCTCCTGGGCCGACCATCGCCCTGACCCTGCTGCTGGTCCGGATGGGCCAGATGGACGCGGCGGACGCCCACGCCCGCAACGCCGTGCGCCTGGCGCCGACCGACGCCATGGCGCAAAATCTGATGGGGCTGGTGCAGACCGAGCTGCAGCGGCCCCTGGTGGGGGAACACCACTACCGCCGGGTGCTGGACCTGGTGGAGACGCCCACGGCGACCTTGCTGGCCAACCTCGCCTGGAACCTGAAGACGCAAGGACTGATGGCCGAGTCCCGGGCCCTGTTCGAACAGTCCGCGGCCCTGGACCCCGGCCTCTTCAACACCCTCTTCGGCTGGGCGCGGATGGAGGAGGCCGACCGGCGGTATGATCGCGCCGGTGAATTGCTGGACGCCGCCGAGGCCCTGTCGCCGGGCAATCAGCACCTGTCGCTGCAACGCGCGGTGCTGCTGTTCCGGCGCGGGGACGCCGCCGGCGCCCTGGCCGCGATCGAGGCCCTGGAGGCGCGGCTCTCGGGCCCGGTCGATCCCGCCCTGGTGGTCGATATCATGAAGGAGAAGGGCGCGGTGCTCGATCGCCTGGGTCGCCCCGGGGAAGCCTTCGCGGCCTACGCCCGCGGCAAGCAGGCCCTGCGCGAGGCCACCGGCCAGACCTATCAGGCCAAGGACGCCGCCGCCCTCGTCCAGCGGCTGGCGGGCTTCTTCACCGGCCCCCGCGTCCGCCTGCTGCCCCGGGCGCAGGTGAGGACGGATACGGCCCAGCCGGTGTTCGTGGTCGGCTTTCCCCGCTCCGGGACCACCATGATCGAGCAGATGCTCTCGTGCCATCCACGGATCAGCGCCGGGGACGAACTGCCGATCATCGGTGAACTGACGAACCTGGCGCCGCGGCTGCTGGACAGTCCCCTGCCTTATCCCGAGGCGCTCGCCGATCTGTGGCTGGGGGACAAGACCGGCGCCCTCGACCTGTTCCGCGACTACTACCTGCAGCGGGCCCGCCAGCTGGGCGCCATGGAGGACGGCGCGGACTGGTTCACCGACAAGATGCCGCTGAACGAGACCCACCTGGGGCTGATCGCGCTGATGTTCCCGCATGCGCCGATCATCCACCTGATCCGCCACCCCCTGGACGTGGTGCTGTCGGCCTTCGCCAACCCCATGACCCACGGCTTCAATTGCGGGGCGGAGCTGGCCACGATCGCCCAGCACTATGTCCTGGTGATGGGCCTCGTCGAACACTACCGGCGGGAGACGCCCCTGCGCTACCGGGCCGTTCGCTATGAGGACGTGGTGGCGGCGCCGGAGGCCGCATTGCGCGAGATGCTGGGCCACATCGGCGCGCCGTACGATCCCAGGTGCCTGGATTTCCACGAGAACCGCCGCTACGCGCGCACCGCCAGCTACGCCCAGGTGACCGAACCCCTGCACGACCGCTCGCGCTATCGCTATCGGGCCTACCGCGAGCAGCTCGCGCCGGTCATTCCGGTGCTGGCGCCCTGGGTGGAGCGGCTGGGCTATACGCTGGATTGAGCCGTCTAGTCGGCCGGATAGCCGAAGCGCTCGACCCAGGGGGCCAGGATCGGTCGGACCGGCGCCAGCTGTTCGGCATAGGCGCGCCAGCGCCCCAGGCCGGCGGTGTTCAACCCGGCCCGAACCTGGCGTGCGGAGGGGGTGCGGATGGTGCGGGCCGCGGCCGTGGCCGCGACGTCGGCCATGGCGGCCGTCATCGCCATCCCAAGAAAACCGGCGACGCCGGCCAGCGCCGCATCGAAATCCTCAACCAGCGCCTCGTGACGGACATCGTGGACCGCCAGGGGCAGGACGGCGCGATAGACCTCGGCCATGCGCATGCAGGCGTCGTAGCAGGCCGCCGTCTGGGTGAGATCGGTGAAGGTGTAGGTGACGGCGTTGAGCTGGAAGTTGTTTCGATAGCAGCTCAAGGTCACGTCGCGGGGGTCGCGCAGGGCGAAGAGGATTTTCGCCCCGGGGAACAGTTTGGCGATCAGCGGCAGATAGGGGGCGCCCGCCGGCGCCTTGTCGACGAAAACGCGGCCGATCTTCCCGGGATGGATCTGGTCCACCGTACGCCAATACACGCGCCGCCAGTGTTCGGCTTCATCCGCGGAAAGGTGCGCCAGCCGCGCCAGATCGTCGGCGCAGGTCATGAACTGCGCATAGGCGTCCGCCAGGGTCGGCGCCTCCTCAAGGGTGGTGACGTCGGGGGACCCGGCCAGGACGTTTTCCAGGAGGGTGGTGCCCGACCGCGGAAACCCGACCAGGAACACATGGGTGTCGGGCCCGCCGGGCCCGGGTCGAGCGCTGTGTCGGGCTCGCCAGGGCGCGGGGTCGGCGGCGGCGAACCAGTCGGCCAGCCGCCGCAACTTTTCCACCTCGCCTTCGCGGCTCGCGGCGCGCCGCGCATGGAGGGCGCGCTGCAATCCCTTGCCCTGGGCGGTTGCGGCGAAGGCCTCGCCGGTTCTGCCAAGACCATCTAGGGCGTCGGCGCTCAGCAGCAGACCGTTGGCGCGCGGCTCGGGCGGAAGGCCGCCGTCGGCCAGAAGGGGCGCCAGGCGGGCCAGCACCGCGGTAAAATCGCCCCGGGCGAGGGCGACCCGCGCGCCGAGCCAAGACGCCGCCGGGGAGGGACCGTGGCGCTCCACGCTCTGCGCGGCTCTGCGCTCCGCCGCGTCCAATTCGCCCGCGTCCAGGTCCATGACCGCCAGGCTGATATTGGCCTGAAAGCAGCCGGGCTCGACCACCAGCGCCCGCTCGTTCAGCCGCCGGGCCTCAAGGGTGCGGCCCTCGGTCCGCAGCTGGACCGCTGTCGCGCAAAGGGCGGCCGCGTGTTGCTGGGGCGTGGGATCGGGCATGGACGGCTTTCGTGTCGGGACCCCGGAAATCTAACGGCTCGGCCGGCCCGGGGCGAGCCGATTTGGCGGGGTTTATCCATTATCGGAGACCGGCGGTCCCAGCATGGCTCGGGCCCGGTCGCTGACCAGGAGGCTTTCGCCGGCCGCCCGGGTCGCCCGCTGCAGTTCGGCGGCGCCGTCGATGGGCGGGCCCTGCATGATCAGCGACAGGGCGCGGCCCTCGCCGACGATCCCGACCAGGGCCTCGCCGAAATCGACCCCCATGGCCAGCGCCGGCAGCGCGAGGCCCGGGACAGGCGGCGGGCGCGTTCGCCAGGCTTCCGCCAGGGCCCCGGCGGCGGCCAGGGCGGCGCCGACGCTGGGCTTGGCCGTTGAGGTCAGGCCGAACACCGCCACGGCCCCGTCGCCGACGACATTCAGGATCGCGCCGTCGTGCTGGAAGACAGCCGCCGCGACCAGGGCGCGGAAGTGGCGGAGGGTCTCGGCCACCGCCTCGGGCGGCAGGCGTTCGGCCTGGCCGCTGAAGCCGACGAGGTCGCAGTCCAGCACAGCCACCCGCCGCGTCTCGGGCGCCAGTCCCTGGGGCAGACTCGCCAGGAGCGCCGCGATCTGTGGGGAGAAGTGGGCCGAGAGCGCATTGCGGGCGGCCTCCTGCCAGGCGCTGCGACGGGCCAGGCGGCGGACCCGGAAGGCGGAGAAACAGAGCACCAGGCTGACCACGCCCGCCGCGATCAGGTCGGCGCGCCAGAAATCCAGGTGCAGATAATGGGGCTGGTTCACCGCCCGCATCAGCTCGAGCCCGGTCTTGTAGTCGGCCACATGCAGATTGGCGCGGGTGATGGTGAGGGGATCGGCGACGACGAAGGCGAAGATGGCCGCCGTCCAGGCGCCCGCCAGGGCGAAGCTGGCGCCGGCCATCAGCAGCGGATCGACGCTGAGGGCATAGGTGGCCAGGACGCAGAGCATGAGCATGAACAGCGGGCTCTCCATCATCACCGGGCCGGGGATGACCGACCGGAAGCCGATGGGCGCCGGGGCGAAGGCGACGGTGAAGACCAGGCCGAACTGCAGGGTGATCAGGGCGACCCGCGCCCATCGGCCCGGCAGGGTGCGCTGCGCCGCTTCCAGCAGGACGAAGCCCAGGCCGGCGGCCAGCACAGGCTGGCCAGCCGCGGCCCCGAACCGGACCAGGACGTAGGCGACGACGGCGCAAGCCATCAGGATGCGCAGGGCGGCGCCGGACTCGTCCGCCGAAGGCCGCGACCGCGGGGCGTCGGGAACAGACGCGATCGCGCTCATCGCGCGATGGCCCAAAGGGTGACCCGCGCCTCGCGGCCGCGGGGCAGGAAGGATCCGGCCGCCACCAGGTCGGTGGCGGGGGCGCCGCTCGCCGCCAGCCAGGCGGCGGCGTCGTCCGACACCAGCAGAAGCGAGGGCCGGCCGGCCGCCTCGTCCAGCATCCGCCGGGCCACGTGCACGGCGTCGCCGACAACGCAGAAGGCGCGGCTGTCGCCGTCGCCGATCTCGCCGCACACGGCCTCGCCGAGGTGGAGGGCCAGCGCCACGGGCGCCCGCTCCGCGCCCCCGGCGTCGCCTTCGATCGGGCCCTGGGCGATGAGGGTCCGGGCGCAGGCGAGGGCCCGGGCGGCGGCGTCCTGGTCGTCGTCGAGGGCCCCGAACACCGCCATGACCGGCCCGCCGGTGAAGCGGTCGATCACGCCGTCGTGGGCGAAGATCGCCGCCTCGACCCGGGCGTAATAGGCCTTGAGCGCCTCGAAGGCGGCGCGGCCGTCTCCGGCGACCGAGGGGGCGCCCACGAAGAGGATGGCGACCCGGCGGCGGGCGGGAACCATGGGCCGGGCCCCGGCCCGGGTGAGCAGGGCGGCGATCTTCGGCGGGAAGAAGCGGGCGAGGCCCGCCGCCGCCGTCTCGGCCCGCACCTCGGCGACCAGCTGCCGCCGAGCCGCGCGGGTGGAGGCGGCGAGGACGGCGGTGAAGACGCCGACCAGGATCAGCTGGATCAGTACATAGTCGGGCAGGAGAGTGACCGGATCCATGATCGCGGCCAACCGGACCGGGCTGACCCCCGGTCCGAAGGGTCCGAGATAGAGCCGCCCGCCGGGGTAGCGCTGGAAGGCGTAGGCCAACCCCAGGGCCCACATGGCCGCGCAGACGCCGCCAGTGGCGTAGAGCAGGCGCTGCGACAGGGGCAGGGCGTAGATGGCCAGCAGGATGAGCAGGACCGCCACGTCCTGATACCGGACGTTGACGAAGGTCGGCACCCAGTCCGTCCCCGGCAGGCTCCAGAGCCAGAAGAACTGGCCCTGCGACACGCAGAGCACGTCGAACACCATCGTGACGAAGCACCAGAACATCGGCCGGCGCGAGCGGGCGGCGGCGAGATAGAGCACCAGGCTGACCGCGCTGAACGCCACGGAGACGTAATAGGCCGCTGGCGGAAACTGGAAGAACTGGGGCCGTCCGTGCTGTGACGGAATGAACGCCAGCAGCGTCTCGGCCAGAACCAGGGCCACCCAAAGGGCCCGGACGCCCATGGCGACCAGGACGCCGCGCCGCGCCTGGTCGGTGAAGGCGCCGCGCAGGGCGGCGGCCAAGCCGGCTGCTTGGCCGAGGGGGGGCGGCCCCGTGTTCGCGATCGTCATCAAGGGCCCCAGGGTGGGCGGCGTGAGTCGCCGACTGTGCCGGATTGCCAGCGCTTGGCAATGGCGGCGAAAACTACGGCTCAGGTCGCGAAGTCGCACGCATCGTGTTACGCCAGTCGGATCGCGAACCGTGTTCGCCGAGCCGCGCCGCCGCCGCCGTCCTGGCCGCTGGCCCCGACGCGGAGGAACGACAACAGGGAGATTTCCATGGTGCTCAAGACAATCGGTGCGGCGACGCTTTGCTGGGCCCTTGCCGTCGGCGCGGTCCAGGCGGCGAGCGTGAACTATACGGCGACGCTCAAGGGGGCGGACGAGGTTCCGGCCAACACCACCACCGGCGCCGGCTCGGTGACCGCCAAGCTGGACACCACAACCGGCGCCTTCACCTATGCGATCACCTACGGCGGCCTGACAGGCCCGGCGACCATGGCCCACTTCCACGGTCCGGCCGCGGTGGGCGCCAATGCGCCGCCGGTGATCGTGATCAAGTCCCTGCCCAGCCCGATCACCGGCTCGGCCACCCTGACCCCGGCCCAGGTCGCCGACCTGACGGCCGGCAAGTGGTACTTCAACGTCCACACCGCCGCGCACCCCTCGGGCGAGATCCGCGGGCAGCTGGTGGCGGGGAAGTAGGGGACGTTCCTTCGGGATACGAATGGAAACCCATTCGTAACAGTGAGTTAGGGGTCGACGCGAAACGGACCTTCTCCCCTTGCGGGAGAAGGTGGCCGCCGAAGGCGGACGGATGAGGGGCCGCGCCGGCCCCTCCGCGCGGTGTCGACAACGCAGCTTCTCTGCCGGCGCGACCCCTCATCCGGCCCTTCGGGGATGGTCTTCTCCCGCAAGGGGAGAAGGCCTACTTTGAGTCAGCCCGCCCTTTCGAATAGTCCGGGGGCCGCTTTTCCAGGAAGGCCCGGACGCCTTCGCCGAAGTCTTCGCCCTGGACGCAGAGGATCTGGTTGCGGTCCTCCATGGCGATGGCGGCCTCCAGCCCTTGCGCGTCTATGGCGTGATTTAGCGCTTCCTTAGTCAACCTCAGGCCGAGGGGCGTGGTGCGCAGCATTTCGCCCGCAAGCTCGCGAGCCTCGGCGTCCAGGGCCTCCGGCGCGACCACGGCGCTGACGACGCCGAGGGCCAGGGCGCGGTCGGCCTTCAGGAAGCGGCCGGTGAGCATCAGTTCGGCGGCCACGGACGCGCCGACCATCCGGGGCAGGAAGTAGCTGACGCCGATGTCGCAGGCGGACAGGCCGATCTTGATGAAGGCCGCATTCATCTTCAGCGTCGGGGTTGCGATGCGGATGTCCGACGCCAGGGCCAGGGCGAAGCCGCCGCCGGCCGCGGCGCCGTCCACCAGGGCGATGATCGGCTGCGGGCAGCGGCGCATGGCGATGACGATCTCGCTGATCTTCCGCTGGCTGATCAGGCCCGCGCTGATCCCGCGCGGTTCGTTTCCGCGCGGCTCCTTCAGGTCGAGGCCGGCGCAGAAGTTGGCGCCGGCGCCGCGCAGGACGACGACGCGGATCTCGTGGCGCCAATAGAGGTCGACGAACAGCTCGCGCAGTTCGTCGACCATGCCGCGGTTGAGGGCGTTGAGACTGGTCGGCCGGTTCATGGTGACCCAGAGGACCTCGCCTTCCTCTTTGATATCAAGAAACTGGGTGGTCATGACGGCCCTATCGTCTGGCGCTGGTGGGAATCTGGTTGAAGGGCACGTCCTTGTCGACGCGGATGTCCGCGGGCAGGCCCAGGACCCGTTCGGCGATGATGTTGCGCAGGATCTCGTCGGTGCCGCCTTCGACGCGGGTGGCGGGGGAACGCAACAACATCGCTTGAAAACGCGCGTTGGCCGCCGAGATCGCCGGATCGTTGATCACGCCGTTCTCGGCCTGCAGGTCCAATGCGAAGGCGGCGATATCCTGCATGGTGGCGCCGGCGACCAGCTTGCCGATGGAATTCTCCGGACCCGGGATTTCGCCCCGGGAGAGGGCGGAGATGGCGCGGAAACCGGTGTATTTCAGCCCGCTCTGGCGGCAGGCCCAGGTGGCCAACTTGGACCGCACCGCCGGATCGTCCACCGCCAGGCCGTTGGCGGTCTCGATGCGGGTGCAAAGGTCGAACAGCTCCGGAAATCCGGTGGACATGCCCGAGCCGATGGAAAGGCGCTCGTTCATCAATGTGGTCAGCGAGACCTGCCAGCCGCCGCCGACGGCGCCCAGGCGCTGGGCGCCCGGGATGCGGACATCGGTGAAATAGACCTCGTTGAAGCCGGACTGGCCGTTGACCTGCTTGATCGGGCGGATCTCGACGCCGGGGGAGCGCATGTCCAGGAAGAACATGGTCAGTCCCTTGTGCTTGGGCACGGTCGGGTCGGTGCGGGTGATCAATATTCCGTAGTCGGAGTATTGCGCGCCGGAGGTCCAGATCTTCTGGCCGTTGATCAGCCAGTCTTCGCCGTCCTTCTCGGCCTTGGTGCGCAGGCCGGCGAGGTCGGAGCCGCCGGCGGGTTCGGAGAACAGCTGGCACCAGATCTCCTCGCCGGCGGCCAGGGGCGGCAGGTAGCGGCGCTTCTGGTCTTCGGAGGCGTAGGCCATCATGGTCGGACCGCACATGCCGTGGCCGATGATGAAGATCCCCGCCAGGGCGGCGTAGACCCCTTCTTCCTGGCCCCAGATCACCCGCTCGATGGGGGTCGCGCCGCGGCCGCCGTATTCCTTGGGCCAGTGCAGGCAGGCCCAGCCGGCGTCCGACTTCTTCTTCTGCCAGGCCTTGGAGGCGGCCATGGGGTCTTCGCTGGTGATCCCGCCGGAGCCGAAGCCGGCGCTCGCCAGTTCGTCATGCAGCTGGTGGGGGGCGTTGGCGGCGATCCAGGCGCGGACCTCGGCGCGGAAGGCGGCTTCCTCGGGGGTGTCGTCGAAATTCATCGGCCTGGCTCCCGGATCAGGCGGCGTTGCGCGCGCGCAGGCGCGAGATCAGCTTGTCTTCCCACTGCGACTGCGGGCCGAGATTCAGGGCCAGCAGGTTGGAGCGGCGGTAGAAGAGGTGGCAGTCGAAGGCCCAGGTGAAGCCCATGCCCCCGTGCACCTGGATGTTGTTCTTCGAACAGTGCTGGAAGGCCTGGGTGGCGCTGACCCGGGCGGTGGCCGCCGCCTCGGGCAGCTCGGCGGCGTCCGTCGAGAGGGCCCAGGCGCCGTAGTAGGCGTTGGAGCGGGCGAGGGTGGCGGCGACATACATGTCGGCCAGCATGTGCTTGATCGCCTGAAAGGAGCCGATCGGGCGGCCGAAGGCCATCCGCTCCAGGGCGTAGTCCCGGGCCATCTCCAGGGCCCGGTCCGACCCGCCCACCTGTTCGAAGGCGGTGAGGATGGCGGCGCGGTCATAGACCTGGGTCAGGATCGCCCAGCCCTCGCCGGCGGCGCCGAGGCGCTCGCCCGGGGCGCCGGCGAAGGTGAGCTTGGCGTGGCTGCGGGTGGGGTCGATGGTCTCCACCGCCTCGCGGGTGACGCCGGCGCCGTTCAGGTCGACGAGGTAGAGGCTGAGGCCCCGCTCGTCGGAGCCGGCGTCGTCGCGGGCCAGGACGATGGCGAGGTCGGCGACGTCGCCGTCGGCCACGGGCTGCTTGGCGCCGGTGAGGGCGCCGGCGGCGGCGCGGGTCTTGATGTTGCGGGGCAGGGCCGCGCCGTTCCCCTCGGCGACGGCATAGGTCCCGATGGCCTCGCCGGCGACCAGCTTGGGCAGCCACGCGGCCTTCTGCGCGTCGGACCCGGCGACCAGCAGGAATTCGGTGGCCAGGAACACCGACGACGAGAAGGGCACCGGGGCGATGGCCCGGCCCATCTCCTCGGCGATGACGCAGAGCTCCAGATAGCCGGCGCCCAGGCCGCCGTATTCCTCCGGCACGGCCACGCCGAGGAAACCCTGGTCGGCCAGGCCCTTCCACAGGTCGCGGTCGAAGGGCTGCGCGCCCTCCAGCACCGCGCGCACGGCGGTGGTGGGGCATTTGGCGGCCAGGAACCGGCGCGCCTCGCTGGCCAGCTGCTTCTGCTCGTCGGAGAATTCGAAATTCATGGGCGTCCTCGCCGGGTGGTCCTTATCGTTGGCGACAGGCCTAGACCCTTGTCCCAGGGGAAGTCCAATGGGCGATTGGCGTCGCATCGTACGGCGGACCGACGCCCCCGTCGGCGCTTCGCGCCGCCACCTCCCCCGCTTCGCGGTGGAGGACAACGCGCACAATCGATTTCCTCCACCGCGCGGCGGGGGAGGTGGACCCGAGCGCGGCGAGGGGACGGAGGGGGCGTCGGTCCGCCGCACGGACCCTGCGAGGGAACGAATACTCACCTTAACCCCTGATAAACCCTTTGTCGCCAATGCCTTAACTGGTCGGCACCCATGCTCCCCACAGCAGAATGCGGGGATCCTCAAACGTGCCGAACACTCAAAACGCCACCAGCGCCTACGATCTCATCGTCATCGGCTCGGGCCCGGCGGGGCGGCGGCCGGCGGTGCAGGGGGCCAAGCTGGGCAAGCGGGTGCTGGTGGTGGAGCGGGGCCGCCGGGTGGGTGGGGTGTCGGTGCACACCGGCACCATCCCGTCCAAGACCCTGCGCGAGACGGTGCTGAACCTGTCCGGCTGGCGCGAGGGGGGCTTCTACGGCCGCGCCTATCGGGTCAAGCAGGACATCGGCGCCCCGGACCTGCTCAAGCGCCTGCACATGACCCTGGACCATGAGGTGGAGATCCTCGAGCACCAGTTCACCCGCAACGGGGTGGAGACCGCGCGCGGGGCGGCGCGGTTCGTCGACGCCCACCGCATCGAGATCACCCCGGACGATGGCGAGGCGCGAGTGGTCCGCGGCGAGCGGTTCGTGGTCGCCGTCGGCGCCCGGCCCTATCGGCCGGCCCACATCGCCTTCGACGGCGCCTCGATCCTCGACAGCGACGAGATCCTCGACCTGCCGCGCATCCCCCGCCAGCTGGTGGTGATCGGCGGCGGGGTGATCGGGCTGGAATACGCCTCGATCTTCAGCGCCCTGGATATCCGGATGACGGTGCTGGAATCCGGCGAGACCCTGCTGCCGTTCATCGACCGGGAGCTCTGCGACGAGTTCGTGCACGAGCTGCGCGACCGGGGGGTCTCCTTGCGGTTCGGCTGCCAGGTGAAGGCGGCCTGGGCCGAGGCGCCCCATTCCAAGGCGCCCAACTCCAAGGTGGCGGGGCGGTGCGTGATCGAGACCGCCGACGGCCGCGAGCTCACCGCCGACATGGTGCTGTTCGCCGCCGGCCGGGAGGGCGCCACCGACACATTGGGCCTGGAGGCCTGCGGCCTGGCGGCGGATTCCCGCGGGCGGATCGCGGTCGATCCGAAGACCTGCCAGACCGCCGTGGCCCACATCTACGCCGCCGGCGACGTGATCGGNNTCGGCATGACCGAGGAGCAGGTCCGTGAACGGAGCATCCTCTACGAGTGCGGCGTCGCCCGGTTCCGCGAGACCTCCCGGGGGCACATCATGGGCCTCTCCACCGGCTTGATGAAGATGATCTTCTCCCTGGAGACCCGCCGGCTGCTGGGGGTCCACATCGTCGGCGAAGGCGCCACCGNNATCCGACCCTGGCCGAGGCGTACAAGATTGCGGCGTTGGACGCCTGGAACCGGATGCCGAAGGGGCAGGCGAGTACGAGGCGGATTGCGGGGGTGTTGGAGGAGGTGCGGCGGGCGATGGGGTAGGGGGGCGAAGAGTGCCGGGAAACTTCGCGTTCCGCCTGACCTGTCGGCTAGCATCCCGAACCGTGGTACTGTGTCCGCATGAACGGCAAAACGGTTCACAAGCGGCGGGTTCACGCGGCGGCGCCTGACGCGGACATCGACCAGTTCCTGGCCGAGCATCACGACGATGTCGCGGCGCAGTTGGCGGCCGGGCGCGATCAGGTCGCGCGGGGCGAGGCGGTTCCGCTGGAGCCCCTCGACGTCTTGCTGCGCGACGCGCGCGCAAGGCGCTAGCCGCCCCGCCTTCGCGTGCCGCGCATTCTTCGCGCCCCGCTTGCGCGGACCGACCTGCTCGACATCTGGGCCTATATCGCGGACGAGCGTTCCGCCGCCATCGCCGACGGCTTCCTCGCCCGCATCTACGGCGCGCTCGAAGTGCTGGCGCAGGCTCCCTACATCGGACGCGAGCGCCCGGAGTTTCCCGGCAGCCCTCGCAGCATCGCCGTGCGCCCGTAACCGTCTCGGCTCTGTTTACTACCGCCGATATTATCAAAAACGCATAGCAGAATGCGGAAGGCTCTGACGTGCGGAACGGGTCTAGCGCCGATCGGGGGATGGGGTTTGAAGCTCGGGACGCGCACAGTTTCCCATGTCTCGTTGATGTACCTGGATCGGCCTTGCCCGTCGAACGCCTGCGGCCAGTCTTTCCAATCGGCGGACCGCGTCAAGGACGGCCCGGAGGGCCGCCGCTTCGCGGCCGGCGTAGCCGGTCCTTGACCCGGTCCGCCGATTGGAATCACGCTCCGCCAAGCGATCGATGGCGGGGTGTGTTCGGCGGGAGCGGTGGCGTGGGCCCCGTCTCTCCCCCGTCTTGGCCGGGACAAGCCCGGCCAAGACGGGGAGGGGAGGGCCGAGGTGCGGAAGTTCTGTCCGCCCCTCAGCCCTTGAGGAACGCCTCGATCCCCGCCTTGGCGCAGGCCAACCCCAGGTTCTCGACCATCGCCGCCGACGCCACGCCGTACGCCTCCGCCAGCGGCAGCTCCATCTGGCGGCCAAACACCCGCTTGCCCAGGGCGATGGCGGCGGGGGCCTTGGCGGCGATGGCGAGGGCCGCTTTGTCCACGGCTGCGTCGAGGTCCGCGGCGGGGACGCAGGCGTTGATCAGGCCCAGGTTGGCGGCCTCGGGGGCTGGGACGAAGCGGCCGGTGAGCAGCATCTCCAGGGCGGCCTTGCGGCCCACGGCGCGGCCCAGGGCCACCCCCGGCGTCGAGCAGAAGAGGCCCAGGTTGACGCCGGAGACGGCGAAGCGGGCGGTGTCTGCGCTGTAGGCGAGGTCGCAGCTGGCGACCAGCTGGCAGCCGGCCGCCACCGCGGCGCCCTGCACCCGGGCGATGACCGGCTTGGGGCCGTTTACGATCGCCTGCATCAGGTCCGCGCACTGGACGAAGAGGGCGGCATGGGCGGCGGCGTCGGCGTCCCTCAGTTCGGCGAGGTCGTGGCCGGCGCAGAAGATGCGGCCGCTCGCGCCCAGGACGATGACGCGGACGGCTGGGTCGGCGGCGAGGTCGGCGAGGGTGTGTGAAAGCTGCGCCATCATCGCCCCGGAGAGGACGTTGGCCCGCCCCGGATCGTTGAGGGTCAGGCGGGCGACGGCGCCGTCGATGCGGCGGAGCAGGATTGGGTCGGACATGGCGCGGCATGGCCCCTATGCTGATGGGGCGCACGGTTCGCCACATCGGACCCGGGGTCAACCGGGCCGCGGCCGGGCGCGCGGCGCCGAGGCTTCTGGTCGTCGCCATTTTGGGGGAAGCGACATGCCCGGACTTTGGGTTCCAGCGGCGATCATTCTCGGGCCGATCGCGCTCGTGGCCCTGGTCAGCGGGGTCCGGCGATCGGTCCGCTTCCGCCTGGCCAATGTGTTCAAGCTCTATCTGACCCTGCTGTTCGGCTTCTTCGGCGTCTATGGCCACATCCTGCATCCGCAGTCGGTGGTCGACCTGATTCCGCCGGTCTTTCCGCTTCGGACAGAGCTGAGCTACGCCAGCGGCGTGCTGGAAATGGCCTTCGCGATCCTGCTCTGGACACCCTGGGCGCGGACTGCCGGCTGGGCGATCATCGCCTATCTGGCGCTGGTGCTGCCGTTCAACATCTATGGCTGGACGGTGGCGACCAATGTTCCGAGCTACGTCAACACCCCGGCCTATCTGTGGATTCGCGTGCCCCTGCAGGCGGTGTTCATCGCCTTCGCCTATTTCGGGACCCGGGCCGACAAGCGATCGCCGCCGCCCGCGTGACGGCTGTGTAAATGCGGCGACCACGCCTTCAATCCGGCGGCTCCTACCCCTGACGCCGGGGCCGCCTCGGCCCTTCCGACGCAGATTCCTCCGCGCTGTAATCCGTCCCCGGAACCGAACCTTGGCCGTCGCGTTGGGGTCCTAGAGACGACGGCGCCGCGTTACCGCGGATGATTCCACCGCGTCGGCGGCTCTGCGTCTTGTTCTGAAAAACCGACCGCCCTGCGGCCGTCGTTGATCGGCGGGCCCGAATGCAAGCGCGTTCGGCCCGGCGGATGACGCGCGCCCCGCATGCCGCATGATCGCCTCGACCAGGGATGGAACCGTCATGAAACGCCTGCTGCTCATTCCACTGCTCGGCCTGCCGCTGACGATGCTGGCCTCAGCCGCCTGCGCCCAGGAAGTCGTCGTGCTGCCGGGGGTGGTGGGTCCGGTGGGGGTGACCAGCGGCGTCACCACCCAGGGCCCCGGCACGCTGACCGTCGGCCAGCAGGACATCAACACCAGCAACAACGCCGCCGGGGGGATCACCACCACCGCGGCCAACACCGCCTCGATCAACTTCACCAATTCATCGACCGTGACCGGGGCCGTCGGCGCCAGCGGCTCCACCTTCCTCAACATCAACGGCGGCGCTAATGCGACGACGCTGACCTTCAACGGCCCGGTCTATTCGACCACCTTCGAGGTCACCGGAACCGGCACGGTGAACTTCAACCGCGGCTTCACCAGCAATTCCGGCTCGACGATGGACTTCGGCGGCGACGGCTTCATCAATGTCGCCGCGGGGCAGACGGTGAAGGCGGCGATCACCAATACCGCCGGCGCCGGCACCGGCACCCTGACCCTCAATGGCAACAGCGTCCTCGACGGCGCGGTCGGCGCGGCCAGCGGGCTGAAGGCGATCGACGTGGTGGGCGGCAATGCGCTGATCACCGGCCAGGCCAACGCCCAGACCTTCAACCTGGCCACAAACACCCTCAACGTCGCCGGCGCCCTCAACATTCCCGTGGGCGGCACGATCAATACGACGATCTTCAGCTCGACCGACTACGGCCGGATCGTCCCGGTCGGGGCGGCGACGGTGGGCACCGGCCTGCACGTCAATGTGGTGGTGACCGGGCCCATCACCAACGGCTCGATCTTCGACATCGTCGACGCCGGCAGCGGCTCCAGCGGCGGCACGGTCACCGCGACCAGCAACACCACCCGCTACGCCTTCTCCGCCGCGCCGGTGACCAGCGGCCTGGTGCAGATCACCACGACGCAGATCCCGCTGGCGGTGGTGGTCGCGCCGGTGGTCGGCCCCGGCGCCCCGGGCGGCGCCCCGGTCGTCGTGGTGGTGGTCGCCCCGGTCGTCGACGCCCTGCCGGTGACCCCGACCACGACCCCGCTCCTGACCGCCATCACCCTGTTGCCCAACGCCCCCGCCGTGGCCGGCGCCCTGGCCCAGCTCGCCCCCGGCGCGGCCAGCCTGGCCGCGCCGCAGGTGGGCTACCGCATCACCCAGCAGTTCCAGGCGATGTGGGCCTCGCACCTGGAGGCCATGGAAGCCTGTGACGCGAGCGGCCAGGCCAACGACCGCCGGGTTCCCCGCCTGGAGGACGCCTCGGTCTGCCAACAGCCGGACATGCGCTCGCACCTGTGGCTCACCGCCTTCGGCGATGTGGCCCGGCAGGCCGACGAGGACGGTTTCGAAGGCTATCGCGCGCGCACCGAAGGGGTGATGCTGGCCTATGACACGCGGCTGGCGCCCGGCCTGCACGGGGGCGTGTCCTTCCGCTACGCCCATGCGGCGATCAACGGATCGTCCGGCGCCAGCCAGGACACCCTGAACGCCTATCAGGTCAGCGCCTACGCCGGCTATGCGCCGGGGCCGGCCTATCTGAACGGGGCCCTGGTCTATGGGATCGACCAGTATTCGGGCTCGCGCAGCGTGGCCTTCCCGGGTTTCACCAGCGCCGACCATGCCGACTATGACGGCCATCAGGTCTCCGCCTTCGCCGCGACCGGCTATCATCTCTATCTCGGGGACGGCGCCACGGTGATCACCCCGTCGGCGAGCCTGCAGTACACCGCCCTCAACGTGAACGCCTATACCGAGAGCGGCGATCCGGCGATCGACCTGGCGGTGAACGCCCAGCACTACGACCTGCTGCAGTCCGGCCTGGGCGCCAAGGTCGCCCGGGACGTCAGCCTCGGCGGGTCGATGGCCATCCGGCCGGAGGCCCACGTCAACTGGCTGCACGCCTTTGGCGACGACCGGATGGTCGACACCGCGGCCTTCACCAGCGGCGGGCCGGCCTTCACCGCCCCGGGCCTGGCGCCGGGCCGCGAGACCTACAACCTCGGCGGCGGCGTCACCCTGGGCAAGGTCGGCCGCTGGTCGATGGAAGGCGCCTACGACCACTTCTGGCGCGGCGCCGGCTATTCCTCCGACCAGGTGATGGTGAACTTCGTGCTGCACCTCTGAGGCGGCCTGCAATCGGCTGACGGCAGCTGATCGGCCTTGCATGAAACGGTCGTGGAATGTAACGATCGTTACATGGCATCATCCATTGATCGACGCGCGGCGCTGTTGGGCAGGATCGTCGAGGACCTGCTGGCGCGCGGCGCGGCGGATCTGTCGCTCAGGCCCCTGGCCGAGCGGGTGGGCACCAGCGCGCGCCTGTTGATCTATCATTTCGACTCGAAGGAGCAGCTGGTGGCCGCCGCCCTCGCGGAGGTCCGGCGGCACATCGGATCGTCGCTGCGCGCCCGCGCCCTGGCGGTTCAGCCGCAGACCCTGAGCGCCCTGATGATGATGGTCTGGGACTGGGCGACGGAGACGCCGAACCAGCGCTACTTCCGGCTGCTGTTCGAGGTCGACGGCCTGGCCATGTTCGACCGCCTGAGTTTTTCGGACGAGGTGCGCCGGGCCGACAGCGCCGTCTGGATCACCCTGATCGAAAGGGCGGCGGGCCGGCTGGGGCAGGACGGCGACCTGTTCGCCGCCCATTCCACCCTGATCATCGGAACCCTGGTCGGCCTGTTGCAGGAGTTCCTGTCCACCGGCGACCGGACCCGGACCACCCAGGCCCTTCGCGCCCTGGTCGATCTCATCTCCAAGGGCCGCCACGCGCCGGCCCAAGCTGAAGGACGACTGTCATGACCGACGCCCCATCGCCGAAGGGATGGCGGGCCGTCACCGGCCATGTCGCCGTTCGGGCGCTCTTGAAGAGCGTGCTGATCAACCTGGCCGCGCCGGCCGTGCTCTATCGCCTGGCGGCGCCGCAGTTCCCCGCGGACAGCCTGCTGCCGCTAGCGATCTCGGGTGTCCCGCCGATCCTGTGGCTGGCGTTCAGCGTGATCAAGCTGCGGGCGATCGATTTCCTCGGCCTGTTCGCCGCCGAAAACGTGGCGGTCAGCATGGCCGCCCTGGTGCTCGCCCACACCGAGCGCGGCGCCCTGATCGGCCGATCGATGCAGAACGTGCTGCTCGCGGCCCTCTTCCTGGGCTCCCTGGCCATGGCCCGGCCGTTGATGTTCCACATGGCCAGGCAGCTTTCGACCGGCAACGATCCCGCCAAGCGGCAGGATTTCGATCTGGCGGCGACCCGGCCGGACGCCCTGCGGGCCTATCGGGTGCTGACCCTCGGCTGGACCGTGGCGCTGCTGGTCAAGGCCGCCGGCAGCTACTGGCTGGGCGCGAATTTCGCGACGAAGGATTTCCTGATCTTTTCGCCGCTCTGGGACCTGGTCAGCGACTCGGTGCTGGTCAGCGCCTCCATCCTCTATGGACGCAGGGCGCTGGCGACCCCGGCCCCGGTGTTTGTGGCGCCGACGGTGACGCCATGACCGACGAGGAACTCCACGGGCGCCTGATCGACCAGCAGGGGTCGCGTCACGGCCTGAACACGCCGGTGCTGATCGTCGATCTTGACGCCCTAGCGCGCAACATCGACGCGATGGCGGCGTTCGCCCAGCGCCACGGGGTGCGGCTTCGGCCCCACGCCAAGACACACAAGAGCGCGGACATCGCCCGGCGGCAGCTGGCGGCCGGCGCCGTCGGCGTCTGCTGCGCCAAGCTCGGCGAGGCCGAGGTGCTGGCGGACCAGGGTGTCGACGCGGGCCTGCACGTCACATCGCCGGTGGTCTCCGCCCCGGCGATCGCCCGGCTGATGGCGCTCAACGCCCGCACGGAGGGGCTGATGTGCGTCGTCGACAATCCCGCCAACGTCGCGGCCTTGGGCGCGGCGGCCGAGGGCCTCAAGCCCCTCATGGTGATCATCGACATCGACCCGGGCATTCGGCGGACGGGGGTCGGATCCGCGCCGGCCGCCGTTGCGTTGTTCGAAGCCATCCAGGCGCAGGCCGGCCTGCGTTACGCCGGGGTCCAATGCTATTGCGGCGCCCAGCAGCACATCGAAGACTTCGCCGCCCGGCGGCAGGCCATGCAGGACCGGGCCGCCTTCATCCGGACCGTCATCGAGGCCCTCGCCGCCGCTGGCGGCCGGCCGCAGATCGTCACCGGCGGCGGCACAGGGACCCACCGCATCGACGTCGAACTGGGCCTCTTCACCGAGCTGCAGGTCGGCTCCTATGTGTTCATGGACGGCCAGTATCTCGCCTGCGACCTAACCGGCGACGGCGCGGCGGCGCCGTTCGAGACCGCGCTGATGGTCGACGCGCGGGTGGTGAGCGCCAATACGCCGGGCCTCGCCACCATCGACGCGGGTTTCAAGGCGTTCGCCACCGACGCCGGCGATCCCTCGATCCTGGCCGGCGCGCCGGATGGCGCGACCTACCGGTTCATGGGCGACGAACACGGCCTGCTGATCCTGCCCGACAAGGGAACTTTGCCGCTGGCGCACCGGGTCACCCTCGGCGCGCCCCACTGCGATCCCACCGTGAACCTCTACGACACCTACCACGTGGTGCAGGGCGACACGCTGCGGGCGCTCTGGCCGGTGTCCGCCCGCGGCCGGTCCCGCTAGCGACCGAAAGGCGCCCTATGGATCTGCAGCGGATACGGGCCGACACGCCGGCGGTCGAGGGGCAGGCCTTCCTCTACAGCGCCGGCTCCTCGCTGATGCCCAACGCGGTGGTCGACACGATGGTCGAGCACCTGCGCCTTGAGCAGCGGGTCGGGGGCTACGCCGCCGCCGATCGACAACAGGGCCGCTTGGACGCCGTCTACGACAGCCTCGCGGCGCTGTTGAACGCCGGGCGCGACGAGCTCGCCCTGGTCGAGAACGCCACCGTCGGCTGGCAGATGGCCTTCTACGCCTTCGACTGGCGGCCGGGGGACCGCATCCTCACCGGCCAGGCCGAATACGCCGCCAACTACGTGGCCTATCTGCAGGCGGCGCGGCGATGGGGCGTGGTGATCGACATCATCCCCAACGACGCCTTCGGGGCCATCGATCCGGACAGCTTGCGCGCCATGATCGACGATCGCGTGCGGCTGATCTCGATCACCTGGATTCCCACCAACGGCGGTCTCACCAATCCGGCCGCCGCCATCGGCAAGATCGCCCGGGAAGCGGGGATTCCCTATCTGCTGGACGCCTGCCAAGCGGCGGGACAGCTGCCCATCGACGTGGCGGCGCTGGGCTGCGACATGCTGACGGGCACGGGCCGCAAGTTCCTGCGCGGGCCCCGCGGGACCGGCTTTCTCTACGTGCGACGCGAATGGCTCCTGCGGCTGGAGCCGCCGATGATCGACCATTTCGCCGCCCCATGGACCGCGGCGGACGCCTATACGCTGAGGCCGGACGCGCGCCGGTTCGAGACCTGGGAGAACAACTACGCGGGCCGCCTTGGCCTTGGCGCGGCGGTGGACTACGCCCGCGCTATCGGCCTTGAGGCGATCGAGGCCCGCTGCCGCATGTTGGCCCAGCGCCTGCGGGAGGGCCTGGGCGCCCTCGGCGGCGTCACCGTGCTCGATCTGGGGCGCGATCCCTGCGCCATCGTCAGCTTTTCGATCCGGGACTATCCCGTCGCCGCCACCCTGGCCGAGGCCGCCGCCGCGAAAATCGTGATCGGGGCGTCGCCGCCCGCGAGCACGCGGCTCGACTCCGAGGCGCGCGGTCTGGGCTACATACTTCGGGCCTCGCCGCACTATTTCAACAGCGAGGACGACGTCGATCGTCTCGTCGCCTTCTGTGCGAAGGCCTCGGCGGCGTAACCCGCCCCGCTCATCGGTGCAGGATCACCCGCTTCGCCGCCACCGCCCCGCCAACGCTTGCGCCCGCGTCAAAACGGGATGGGTTGGACCGGACCTCTTGGTGCGAGGGCGCGAGCTTGCGCCGATTGAATGTGATCACAGCCATAGTGCGACCGAATGTCGCCTTAAATTTGCAAACGCCTTTTGCATCGGGGGTTTCTCGTCCCGTTAGGTGATGGCGACGCCCCGGAATTCTCCGCGTTGTTTTGTCATTAATGAAATCTTGGCCGCAGCAGTTGACGTTGCGTGCGAGAGCGAACGACTAGCAAATCACACACGCCGCCGCCGCCCATAAGAACCTGCCCGCGAGGCCCGCATGTCCCTCAAGAACGCGAAGATTTCGCGCAAACTCGCCATCGCTTTTGCGCTGCTGGTGGCGACGGTGAGCGCGGCCAGTCTGGCGACCTGGTCGGGCATGATGATGACCAGCAAGGCCACGGCTCTGAACGAGGTCTCCTACGGCCGCCTGGACATCCTGAACAGCACCCTGTCGGCCCTGGTCGAGGAACAGAACGCGGTGCGGGGCTATGTGGCGACCCTGGACCCCGCCTTCCTGCCGCGCATCCAGGGTTTCCACGGCGCCTACCTCAAGGCCATGGACAGCCTGAACGCCAGTCTGGAGAACGCGGACGAAAAGGCGGCGGCCACGTCCCTGAGCGCGGCCGTGGCCCAGTTCGAGACCGACTGCCAGCAGCAGGTGGCCGACGCCGGCGCGCCGGCGACGCTGGACAAGGCCCGCGCCGAGATCAAGACCATCGGCCGCCTCACCGACTCGCGAAAGTTCATCAAGGTTATCACCGACTCCGAGCGCGCCCAGCTGGCCGCCCACTCGGCCGCTCAACGCCAGGCCACCGCCGCGGGGACCGTGGTCCTGGCCGCGGGCGGCGTCGCCGCCATCGGCCTGGCCGTGGTGATGGGCTGGTTGCTGACCGCCATGATCGCCAAGCCGGTGGCCGCCATGACCCTGGTCATGCGCCGCCTCGCCGACGGCGATCACAGCCTCGACATCCCGGCCCAGGATCGCCGCGACGAGGTCGGCGAAATGGCCCAGGCCGTCGCCGTATTCCGCGATGCGGCCATCGAGAAGATCCGGCTGGAGCGGCAAACCGAGGCGCTGAAGGACCAGACCGAGGCCGAGCGGCGACAGGCGGAACAGGCCCGCGCGGACAACGCCCGGGAGCAGAGCCAGGTGGTGGCCGCCCTGTCCGACGGCCTGGAGCGGCTGTCTTCCGGGGATCTGACCTTCCGTCTGCAGGCCCAGGTGGCCCCCGCCTACCAAAAGGTGCAGGACGACTTCAACGCGGCCACGAGCAAGCTGCAGGAGACGATGCGCCGGGTGGCGACCAACACCACCGGCATCAGCGACGGCACCGACGAGATCGCCCAGGCCTCGGACGACCTGTCCCGGCGCACCGAGCAGCAGGCGGCCAGCCTGGAGGAGACCGCGGCGGCCCTCGACGAGATCACCGCCACCATCAAGCGGACCGCCGCCAGCGCCAAGCAGGCCAGCACTGCGGTCACCGAGGCCAAGGGCGAGGCCGAACACTCCGGCGTCGTCGTCGCCGAAGCCGTCCAGGCCATGGGCCAGATCGAACAATCCTCCCAGCAGATCACCCAGATCATCGGCGTGATCGACGAAATCGCCTTCCAGACCAACCTTCTGGCCCTGAACGCCGGGGTCGAGGCCGCCCGGGCCGGCGACGCCGGCAAGGGCTTCGCCGTGGTCGCCTCCGAGGTGCGGGCCCTGGCCCAGCGCTCCGCCGACGCCGCCAAGGAGATCAAGGCGCTGATCTCGGCCTCCACTCACCAGGTCAGCCAGGGCGTGGGCCTCGTGGGCGAGACCGGCAAGGCCCTGCGGGCGATCGTCACCAAGGTGGCCGAGATCGACGGCCTGGTCGGCCAGATCGCCGCGTCGGCCCAGGAACAGGCCACCGGCCTCAACGAGGTCAACACCGCCGTCAACCAGATGGACCAGGTGGTTCAGCAGAACGCCGCCATGGTCGAACAGGCCACCGCCGCCACCCACTCGCTGAAGGGCGAGACCGCGGAGCTGGCCCGGCTGATCGGCGCCTTCAAGGTCGGCGCGCCGGCGGCGACGGCCCGCTCCGCGCCCCAGGCGGTGTCGCGGACGCCCGCCGCCCAGACCAGACCAGCGCCGTCCCCCGCCCGGGCGATGGTGCGCAAGCTCGGCGCCGCCTTCGCCGGCGGCTCGGCCGCCCCGGCGGCCGACGGTTGGGAGGAATTCTAAGGACGCAAGTCTTTGCATTGATCGCCCCGGTCATGACGGGGGAGGGAGGGCGGCGGCGCTACTGATCCCGGCCCACGAACACCGGGCAGCCGCTCAGGGTGTCGATCACCACCAGCATCGGCGGGCCGCCGCCCGGGCGGTCGGCGCCGCGGATGATCCAGCGGTCCTGGTCGCGGTGGCTGGTGAAGGGCTCTTCGGCCAGGACGCCGGGGGCGCCGAAGACGTCGGTGAGCATGCGCTTGGCGATCTGCTCGGCGTCCTGGTCGCCGCGAGGGCGGGCGTAGCGGGCGAGGCGGCTGCAGGACTGGTGCACGCCGAGGGGGCGGGCGGTGTGGCAGGCGCCGAGGCTTGCGGCCAGGGCGAGGGCCAGGGCCAGGGCCAGGGTTGGCCGGATCAGGGGCTTGGTCATGTCGGCGACTCGCTTGGCGTAGGTCGCGAGGCTAGCGGGGCGGGGGTGCGTCGCAAAGCGGGACGCATTGGCGCGGGGGGGCGTCGGTGCTCTTTTCGTCATCCCGGCCGGAGCGCCCTTGCGCGCAGAGTTGGGACCCAGGCGGTGCGCAAGGTCGGTGGGCTTGGGCCTGGGTCCCGGCTCTCCGCTTCGCTCCGGCCGGGATGACGAGGGCTTTCTGTAATCGACGGCGGATTGTGTTCGTCAGCCGGCCGCACCGACCAGGAGAAGCCCCCCGCCTGTCCGAAGTTTAACAATCCTCCGGTGGAGTGTCGGGCGGAATATGCCTAACCTTGGTGGTCGATAGGGGGACTTTACGCCGAGACGGGCTGCGAAGACGGCTGACAGGAAGTGCGGGGCCGATTGCCCGCACGATCTCGCCCTTCGCGCCCGCCGATGCTCCGCCCCCCGCAGATCAGGGAACAGGCTCGTGAAGCGGAAGATGGGATGGCTCGCCGCCGGGGCGACAATGCTCGTGATCGGGGCCTTGGCCGGCCTCGCCGGCGCGGCGCAGGCGGCGCCCGCCATGACGGTGGACGAGATGATCGCCAAGCATGTGGCGGCTCGGGGCGGCGACGCGGCGCTGAAGGCGATCAAGACCCTGACCATTACCGGCAAGCTCCGGCCCCCTGGCTTCGACGCGGACCTGGCCTATGACGAGGTCATCGCCCGCCCCGGAAGCGCGCGGATCAACATCACCCTGCAGGGGCTGACGGTGATCCAGAGCTATGACGGCGCCAGCGGCTGGCAGGTGCAGCCGTTCAACGGCCGCAAGGACCCGGAAACCCTGTCGACGGACGATGTGAAGAGCCTGCAGGAGGAGGCGGATTTCGAGGATCCGCTGATCGACCACGCCGCCAAGGGGGCGGTGGTGACCTACCTCGGCCTGGAGGACGTCGACGGCGCCCCGACCCACGCCCTGCACGTGACCCTGAAGAACGGCGATAGCCAGACCTGGTACCTGGATCCGGACCTGTGGCTGGCGGTGAGGGTGACCACCCACACCATCCAGCGGGGGGTGGAGACGGTGAACATCACCGACTACGGCGACTATGAGCAGGTGGCCGGGGTCTGGTTCGCCTTCGAACAGTCCAGCGGCCAGCAGGGCCAGAGCGCCCGCCAGCTGCTCACCTACGACAAGGTCGTGGTCAACGGCCCGATCGATCCCAACGTCTTCGCCCGCCCGGCCGTGAAGCCGGCCGCGGCCCATTGATCAGGAGCGCGACATGACCTTCACCCGCGCCAATGCATTTTCCGCTTTTGGGCCTACCGCCGCCAGCCTGCTGGCGCTCACGGCCGCAACCCCCGCCCTCGCCGCGCCAGTCACGCCTATGGGGGCGCCGGCGGTGACATACTCCAGCGCCACCATCTCGGGCCTGGGCGTCCGCAACATCGGCTCCGCCGTGATGAGCGGGCGGATCTCCGCCATCGCCGCCCGCACCGAGGCCGACGGCCGCACCCTGCTGCTGGTGGGCGCCGCCTCCGGCGGGGTGTGGAAGTCGAAGGACGGGGGCACCACCTTCACCCCGATGTTCGACAAGCAGCCCGTGCAGTCGATCGGCTCCATCGCCCTGGATCCCAGCCATCCGGACACCTACTGGGTGGGCACCGGCGAGGCCTGGACCCGCAACTCGGTCTCCATCGGCGACGGGGTCTACAAGACCACCGACGGCGGCGAGACCTGGACCAATGTCGGCCTGCCCAGGAGCGAGCGGGTGGCCAAGATCCTGGTCGATCCGTCCAACAGCGACGTGGTCTACGCCTGCGTCGCCGGCGCCCTGTGGAGCGACAGCCCCGACCGCGGCCTCTATCGCACGGCGGACGGCGGCAAGACCTGGACCCAGGTGCTGAAGGGGCCGAACCTCTCCACCGGCTGCGCCTCGATCTCCATCGACCCGAAGACCCCGAACAAACTGTTCGCGGCCCTGTGGGACTTCCGCCGCACCGGCTGGGACTTCCGCTCCGGCGGCAAGGGGCCGGACGCGCCCTCCGGCAGCGGGCTGTTCGTCTCCGAGAACGGCGGCGCCAGCTGGACCCAGCAGACCCCCAAGGCCAACAAGGGCTTCCCCTCGGGTCCCCTCGGTCGGATCGGGGTGACCATCGCCCCCTCCAACCCCAAGATCGTCTACGCCCTGATCGAGAGCGCCCGCAGCGCCCTGTTCCGCTCCGACGACGGCGGGGCGACCTGGGAGGAGCGCGATCGCAGCCAGTCGATGGTCTGGCGACCGTTCTACTTCGCCAACCTGACCGTGGATCCGAAGAACCCGGACCGGGTGTTCAAGGGCGACCTTTCCCTCATCGCCAGCGACGACGGCGGCAAGAGCTTCTCCAACGTCAACGGCGGCGCCCACGGCGACCATCACCAGCTGTGGATCGACCCGACCAACACCAGCCACGTGATGACCGGCGACGACGGCGGCCTGTGGACCAGCTGGGACGGCGGCAACCGCTGGATCAAGAGCAACAACCTGCCGATCTCGCAATTCTACCACGTCAGCACCGACGACAAGGACCCGTACCAGGTCTACGGCGGCCTGCAGGACAACACCGTCTGGGTGGCCGACAGCGCCTATCCGGGGGGGGTCACCAACAGCCGCTGGGAAAGCTTCCTCGGCGGCGACGGCTTCTTCGCCTATCCGGACCCGTCCGATCCCGAGCACTACCTCTATGGCGAGACCCAGGGCGGCTCGATCGCCCGGGTCAACCGGCAGACCCTGGAGGCCCGGGACATCCAGCCGCGGCCGGACAAGCCGGAAAAGCTGCGCTTCAACTGGAACACCCCGATCGCGCTCAGCCCGAATGAGAAGGGGACCATCTATATCGGCGCCCAGTATCTCTACCGGACCCGCGACCACGGCCAGACCTGGGACCGCATCTCCCCGGACCTGACCACCAACGATCCGAACAAGCAGAAGCAGGAGGGGTCCGGCGGGGTCACCGTCGACAACTCCGCCGCCGAGATGCACACCACCATCTATACAGTCAGCGAAAGCCCCCTGAAGGCCGGGCTGATCTGGGCGGGCACCGACGACGGCAATCTGCAGGTCACCCGCGACGGCGGGGCCGGCTGGACCAATGTGGTCAAGAACATCCACGGCCTGCCGGCCAATTCCTGGGTGTCGTGGGTCGAGGCCAGCCGGTTCAGCGAGGGGACGGCCTACGCCACCTTCGACCGGCACACCTTCGGCGACTTCACCCCGCACCTTTACCGCACCACCGACTATGGACGGACATGGAACTCGCTGGTGGGAGCGGACGCCGGCGTGCGCGGCTATGCGCATGTGATCAAGGAGGACCTGAAGGCGCCGAACCTGCTCTATCTGGGCACGGAATTCGGGCTTTATGTGTCCGTGGACGGGGGCGGGCACTGGGCGGCGTTCAAGGGCGGCGACTTCCCGTCGGTGGCCGTGCGCGACATCACCATCCAGCCCCGGGACAACGACCTGGTTCTGGCCACCCACGGGCGGGGGATCTGGATCGTCGACGACATCACCCCCCTGCGCAGCCTGACGCCGGAGCTGATGGCCAGGCCCATGGCCATCCTGCCCTCGCGGCCGATCCAGCAGCGGCAGGAGAACTACGGCGGCTGGAACGGCGGCGACGCGGTGTTCACCGGCGAGAACCCCACCGACGGGGCGGTGATCACCTACTACGAGCCGACCCGGGCGTTGATCGGCAAGCTGAAGATCGAGGTGCTGGACTCAGGCGGCCACGTCGTCGACACCCTCAGCGCCTCAAAGCGCCCGGGGATCAACCGGGTGCGGTGGAGCATGCGCGCCCCGGCGCCGCGGGCGCCGTCCGCGGCCCAGGTGGCGTTCAACGCCTCGCAGGGCCCGCGCCTGCCGCCGGGCGACTACACGGTGCGGATCACCAAGGGCGATCAGGTCTATACCAGCACCATCACCGTCGTGCTGGACCGCCGGGCGACCTTCGACCTGGCCGGGCGGCAGGAGGAGTTCACCGCCGCCCAGCGGGCCGGCGCCCTCTTCAACCGGATGAGCGATCTGGTGGACCGCATCAACGCCGTGCGCCAGGGCGCCGACACCCGCGCCGCCGCCGCCGGCCCCGCCCTGAAGCCGGAACTGGCGGCCCTGACCGCCAAGGCCGACGCCCTGCGCAAGGAGATCGTCGCCACCAAGGAGGGCGGGGCGATCACCGGCGAGGAGCGGCTGCGCGAGCACCTGGACAGCCTCTACGGCGCCATCAACGGCTATGAAGGCCGGCCCAGCGCCTACCAGATGACCTATCTGAAGGTGCTGGAGGACCAACTGGCCGACCTGAACACGCGGTTCGGGGCTTTGGCGGCTGGGGACCTGGCCAAGGTCAACGCCGACCTGGTCAACGCGGGGCAGAAGCCGATCGTCGCGCCGCCGGTGAACGTGGCGGCCAACACGGGCGCCGGTGGCGACCGCGGGGCCGAGGCCCTGGCGGGATGGCGGTTCTCGCTGCGGGACGTGCGGGCGGTGGCGGGGGCGGCGGAGCGGGACTAGGGGAGGGCCTGATCATCCACCCTTTCCGTCACCCCCGGGCTTGTCCCGGGGGCCAGGGAACACGAACCGGAGACGTTGAATCACAGCGCGACGATTTCACCGCCAGCGATCCCTTGCCCCCGGGGCAAGCCCGGGCAATTACGGTGACATGATATCAATTGCTAAATTCCTGCCCCGCCCGGCCTGGAACTATTCGACAATTGATATCATGTCAGCGCTTGCCCCCGCGCCGCCGGGAACGATGGTGCGGGCGCCGGCCTGACCGTTGAGGTGTCGACGACGCGGTTGAGGCGCTGGTGCGGCCCCTCATCCGGCGCTTCGCGCCACCTTCTCCCCCAAGGGGAGAAGGCTTTCGGCATGCGGGGACGGCAAATTCAGTCCCGTTCCAAGCGGTGTCGCGCCGCCCGACGTCGCCTATTCCGCCGGCTGAGGCGCCGCCGCGGCGGGCGCGGGTTCGGCGGGGCCGAAGCGGCGGCGGACGCGGTCGAGGTAGATGTAGATCACCGGGGTGGTGAACAGGGTCAGCATCTGCGAGACGGCCAGGCCGCCGACGATGGCCCAGCCCAGGGGCTGGCGGAATTCCGAGCCGGTGCCCACCGCCACGATCATCGGGATGCCGCCCAGCAGGGCGCAGGCGGTGGTCATCAGGATCGGCCGCAGGCGCTGGTGGGAGGCCTGCCGGACCGCGTCCTCGGGGCTGAGGCCCTTCTCGCGCTCCAGGTGCAGGGCCACGTCGACGATCATGATGCCGTTCTTCTTGACGATGCCGATCAAGAGAATGATGGCGATGATGCCGATCACGTTCAGGTTCTGACCGACGGCCAGCAGCGCCAGCAGCGCCCCCACCCCCGCCGAGGGCAGGGTGGAGAGGATGGTCAGGGGGTGGATGTAGCTCTCGTAGAGAATGCCGAGGATGATGTAGACGGCCAGCAGGGCCGCGGCGATCAGGATCGGCTCGCTGGACAGGGACTGCTGGAAGGCCTGGGCGGTGCCCTGGAACGAACCGACCAGGGTGGCCGGCGCGCCCAGCTTCTCGCGCGCGGCCTCCACCGCGGCCGTCGCCTGGCCCAGGGCCACCCCCGGCGCCAGGTTGAACGACAGGGTGGCGGCGGGGAACTGGCCCTGATGACTGATGGTCAGGCTGCTGTTGGCGTTGGGATCGACCTTGACGAAGACCGACAGCGGCACGTTCTTGCCGGTGATCGGCGACAGCAGGTAGACCGAATTGAACAGGGCCGGGGTGGCCTGCAGCCCCGGCGGCGCCTCCACCACCACGTGGTAGGCGTTGAGCTGGGTGAAATACTGGGCCACCTCGGCCTGGCCGATCAGGTCATAGATGGCCGCGTCGATGTTGGCGGGGGAGATGCCGAACCGGGCCGCGGCGTCCCGGTCGATAGTCAGGTTGATGGCCGAGGCCTTGGACTGCTGGTCGGAGCCGACGTCCTTCAGCAGGGGCAGGGCGCGCAGGGCGGCCTCCAGCTGCGGCGCCCAGGTGTTGAGCTCGGTCAGGTCGGCGTCGGCGAGGGTGTACTGATACTGGGCGATGCCGGGGCGGCCGCCGATATTGATGTCCTGGTTGGCCTGCAGAAAGGTCTGGACCCCGACCAGCCTGGCCAGCTGTGGCCGTAGCCGGGTGATGATCTGGTCGGCCGAGGCGGCGCGGCCGCTGTCCTTTGGCGACAGGCTGATGGTGAGGTTGGCCTGGTTGACGCTGGAGTTGCCGACGAAGGCGCCGACGCCGGCCACGTCGGGATCCTTGCGGATGATGTCGGCGACCTCCTGGGCCTTCTGGGCGGTCTTGGCGAAGGAGGCGTCCTGGGAGGTGCGCAGGGCGCCGGAGATGAAGCCGGTGTCCTGCTGCGGGAAGAAGCCGGTCGGCACGACGGTATAGAGGAAGACGGCGAAGGCGGCGGTGGCCAGGAACACCGCCAGGGTGAGCCGCATGTGGCGCAGCACCACGTCCAGAGCCCGGGCGTAGTGGGTCTCCACCCAGTCGAAGCCCCCCTCGAGCGCCCGCATGACCGGGCCCGACGCCGGTTGCGGCGCCTTGAGGAATCGGCCGGCCAGCATCGGCGTCAGGGTCAGCGACAGGCAGATGGACATGACCACCGCGGCGCTGAGGGTCAGGGCGAACTCGCGCATCAGCCGGCCGACCACGCCGCCCATGAACATCAGCGGGGTGAAGACCGCGATCAGGGAAATCGAGATCGACAGGATGGTGAAGCTGATCTCGCTGGCGCCGGCCAGGGCGGCCTCGAACGCCGACTGGCCCTCCTCGATGCGTCGCCAGATCACCTCGACCATGACGATGGCGTCGTCGACGACGAAGCCCACCGCGATCGACAGCGCCATCAACGACAGATTGTCGAGGCTGAAGCCCGCCGCCAGCATCACCCCCGCGGTGCCCAGCAGGGACAGGGGGATGACGATGCTGGGAATCAGCGTGGCGCGAATGTTGCGCAGGAACAGGAAGATGACGCCGACCACCAGGAAGATGGTGATCAGCAGGGTGATCTCCACGTCCCTGACCGAGGCCCGGATGGTCTGGGTGCGGTCGGCGAGGATGCTGACGCCGATGGCGGGGGGAATATTCGCCTGCAGGCCCGGCAGCGCCGCCCTGATGCGGTCCACGGTCTGAATGACGTTGGCGCCGGGCTGTTTGAAGATGATCAGCAGGATGGCGCGCCCGGCCACCAACGACTTGTCCTCGTTGGCCTTGCCGGGGAAGGCCCAGGCGCCGAGCTGATTGTTTTCCACGCTGTTGGCGGCGCCGCCGATGTCCTTGATGCGGATCGCGGCGCCCTTGTTGTAGCCGATGACGAGGTTCTTCCACTGGGCCACGTCCATGATCTGATCGTTGGCGTAGACGGTGGCGCTCTGCAGCGGACCATTGATCAGACCCTTGGGCGCGTTGACGGTCTGGGTGGTGATGGTGGTGCGGATGGCGTCGATCTGCAGCCCCCGGGCCGCGGCCATCGCCGGGTCGATGGTGATCCGCATCGCTGGCTTCTGCTGGCCGGCGATGGTCACCAGCCCCACGCCGCTGATCCGCGAAATCTGCTGGGAGAGGATGTTGTCGGCGTAGTCGTTGACCGTGGTGATCGGCAGGGTTTCGGAGGACAGGGCGATGATCATCACCGGCGAGTCCGCCGGATTGACCTTCCGGATGGTCGGAGGCGCGGGCAGGTTGGCGGGCAGCTGGCCGCCGGCGGCATTGATGGCCGACTGCACGTCCTGGGCGGCGGCGTCGATGTTCCGCGACAGGTCGAACTGCAGGGTGATGCTGGTCGAGCCGTTGGCGCTGACCGAGGTCATCTGGGTGACCCCGGCGATCAGCGACAGCTGGCGCTCCAGCGGCGTGGCGACGTTGGAAGCCATGGTCTCCGGGCTGGCGCCCGGCAGGGCGGCGCTGACCTGGATGGTGGGAAAATCCACCTGCGGCAGGGCGGCCACCGGCAGGTTGAAGTAGGCGACAATCCCGAACACGAAGATCGCCGCCGCGATCAGCGACGTGGCGACGGGCCGGCGGATAAACGGACTGGAAAGACTCACGCGGCGGGCTTCTTGGCTGGGCCCGGCCGGCGCACCGCCACCACGGTTCCGGGCCGGAGCAGCATCTGTCCGTCGGTGACCACGGTTTCACCCGGCCTGAGGCCGGTCTTGATCACCGCGACGGAGTCCTGGGTGGTCAGCACCGTGACCGGCCGCGCGGCCACCTTGTTTCCGGGGCCGACGACGTAGACCAGGGACCCGCTGGGCCCACGGGTGACGGCGGCGGCGGGGACGGTGGTCGCATGGCTGAGGGTCTGCAGGGTCAGGCGCACATTGACGAACTGTCCCGGCCACAACAGCCGCGACGGATTGGGGAAGCGGGCCTTCAACTCCACCGTGCCCGTCGTCGGATCGACGTGGTTGTCGGCGACCAGCAGTTCGCCCTGGCCCAGGACGGCCCCGGTTTCCTGGCTCAAGGCCTGGGCCGTCAGCGGCCTGTTGAAGCCGCCGGAGACATCCGACAGCCGCTGGAAATCGCCCTGGGGCACGGTGAAGGTCACCGCGATCGGCGTGACCTGGTTGATGGTGACGATGCCCGAGCTGGCGACCGCGGCGCTGCCGGTGGCGGTGCTGGAGACCGCGGCGCCGGCGGCGGGAGTGACGATGTTGCCGGCGTCGATCAGGCGTACGCCGACGCGTCCGGCCACGGGGGAGACGATCCGGCAGTAATTGACGTTGACCTGGGCGGCGGCGACCTGACCCTCGTCGATCATGACCGTGCCCTCGTTCTGTCGGACCACGGCGGCCTGGTCCTCAAGGGTCTGGTGGGCGATGGAGTCCTGGGCGGCCAGGGTCTTGTAGCGGGCCAGATTGATGCGGGCCTCATCGAGCAGGGCGGTGTCGCGCTTGAGCGCGCCCTGCGCCTGGGTCAGGACGGCGGTGTAGGCCGCCGAATCGATCTCGGCGATCAGGGCGCCCTTGGCCACGTCGGCCCCCTCCGGCGCGACGTACAAAAGCCGGCCGCCGACCTGAGCGTTGATGGTCACGCCCTGCCAGGCGAGCGCCGCGCCCAGGGCCGTCACCGACAGCGGCACATCGGCGGCGGTCACCGTGGCCACGGTGACCGGAACCCCCGGGGGCGGGGGCGCCTTGACCGGCTTATGGCTCGCCAGCCACAGCCAGATCACCAGAGCCGCAAGGACGACGCCCAGGGCGACAAAGCCCCAACGGAACCGTCTGGGCTCCTTCATCCAATCGTCCTTCATACAGACTCGCCCCAGACTCCATTGACCGACGGGATAGGGTCGGCGACCGGGCGCGGGCAATGGCCTGCTTGCTAGATGCCAAATGCTGCTGGCGTATTGCAAAGCTGCGGCGCCGGCGTGGCCAGACGCCAGAGCGGACCCGGCGGCAAGGTTCAAGGGCGGCCTTGGGCCGCTGTCTTGCGAGATTATCCGCCGTGGCAGGATACAAATAAATCCGCTCATACCGGCGAATGCCCATAGGCGCTAACTTAGGACGCATTGGGTTTAGGTTGAGCGCCCGGTCTGCTCGTCATCTCGGCCGGAGCGCCCTCGCGCGGAGAGCCGGCGCCCGGGCGGTTTGCAAGATCGGCGGCTAGGCCCTGGGTCGCGGCTTTGCGCTTTGCTCTGGGGGATGCACACCTCTCGAAATGTGTACCCATAACAGCGGCCTACCGGCCGAACCAAGTTGGCCTTCTCCCCTTGCGGGAGAAGACCATCCCGCCGAAGGCGGACGGATGAGGGGTCGCGCCGGCCCATCCGATAAAATGTTGAAACAACATGGCAATCGCCGGCGCGACCCCTCATCCGGCCCTTCGGGCCACCTTCTCNNATAGGCCGGCGCGGCCCCTCATCCGCCCCTTCGGGCCGCCTTCTCCCGCAAGGGGAGAAGGCCTCCGGTGGTCTATGCGGACATCGGCGGACCCCCCTGATGACCTGCCCGCGCCATTGCTTCAGTTAGCGCCTATGGGCGAATGCCGGGATGAGCGGGGTCTAGATGCTTTAGCGACCGCAGCTTAGCCTTCGATGACGCGCCCCCGCTACTTCCCCTTCAACGCCGCCACGATCCGCGGCTTCAAGTCCCCCCACCGGCGCAGGCTGTCGTCCAGGGCCGCCGAGGCCTGGCGGGCGCCGCTCTGCACGTCGGGGCTAGGGTCGGCGTCGGCGTCGTCGGCGGCGGTGTAGAGGCGTTCGAAGGTGGAGACCAACTCACTGAGGGCGCCGGCGGGCTTGGGCGGGGTCGGCACGCCCGGGCGGGCGCCGTCGACGGCCGGGGCGGCGATCTGGACCAGTTCGGCGTCCAGGGCGGCGAGGGCCTTCTTGTCCGCCGGGGCGGCGGCGGCCTGGGCCTTGGCCAGGGCGGCGTGCAGCTTTTCGGCCTCGGCCAGGGCGGTGGCGGCGCGGGTGCGTTCGGCCTCGATCTGGCGGGCGAGGGCGAATTCGCGGGCATAGGCGCCGGCGGCGAGCTTCACCCGGGGATCGGGGTCGACCTCGACGGTCTGGGTGAAGGTCTGGCCGCCTTCGGTGACGGTCACGGTGTAGCGCCCGGGGGGCGCCCAGACGCCGGGGCCGTGGCCGTCCGGGGCGGCGTAGCGCAGGTCCCAGACGAAGCGGTGCTCGCCGGGTTCGGCCGAGAGCGCCGGGTGCGGCGGGATCCACTCCGGGGCCGTGTCCATCCGGGCGAGGTCCGGGGCGGGCGGGGCGGGATCGTTGCTGGCGTACCGGCGCACCGGGGAGCCGTCGGCGGCGTGGATGGCGATCTCCACCGGGCCCTGGGCGCCGGCGGGGACGACGTAGTCGAGGTAGGCGCCGTCGGCGGGATTGGCCGCCATCGGCTCGTCCTTAGGCTTGGGGGTGCCGGTGAAGGGGACCGGCCGGGCGCGGATAGCGACGGCGGGGGCGTAGAGGCGGGGACCCGCGCCGGCGCCGGCGGCCTGCTCGCGCAGGGGCTCGATGTCGTCGAGGATGTAGAAGCCGCGGCCGTGGGTGGCGATGACCAGGTCGTCGCCGTGGACCTCGATGTCGCGGACGGAGGTGCGCGGCAGGCCCGCCCGCAGGGGTTTCCAGGCCTTGCCGTCGTCGAACGAGACGAAGGCGCCGTTTTCCGTACCGGCGTAGAGCAGGCCGGGCTGTTTGGGGTCCTCGCGGATGACGTTGACGCTGCTGGGGACGCCGGCGCCCTCAAGGCCCTTGTCGATGGCGCTCCAGCTCTTGCCGCCGTCGTGGGTGGCGAAGGCGTGGGGGGCGGGATCGTCGAGGCGGTGGCGGTCGACGGCGATATAGGCCGTGTCCGGATTGAAATGCGACGGCTCGACCGCGCCGATCTTCGACCAGGGCCCCAGGGCTTTGGGGGTGATGTCGCTCCAGTGGGCGCCGGCGTCCTTGGTGCGCCAGACCAGGCCGTCGTCGGTGCCGGCCCAGAGGTCCTTGCCGTCCAGGGGCGAGGGGCCGATGGCGTAGACCACGCCGCGGCGGGGGCCGACCTCGGCGGCGTCGGCGGCGGTGGGGGCGTCGAGGGTGGCGGGAACGCCGGGGTTGGCGCGGGTCAGGTCCGGGCTGATCGGGGTCCAGTGCTCGCCGCCGTCCATGGTGCGGAAGATGCGCTGGTTGCCGAAATAGAGGGCGTGGTCGCGCTTGGAGAAGACCAGGGGCAGGGTCCAGGTGTCGCGATAGTGGTCGGGGACGGCCAGGGTGGGATCGACGTTGCGGGTCTGGCCGGAGCGCAGGTCGAGCTTGTCGACCCGGCCGCCGAACACCGTGTCCGGATCATCCGGATCCGGGGCGATATTGTCGCTCTCGCCGCCGGCGGTGACCTCGTGGAACTCGCCCATGTCGATCCCGTCCCAGCCCCAGGTGCGGCTGGAGACCCCGGCGGCGCCGCTGTCCTGCTGGGCGCCGTAGACCCGGTAGGGGAAGCGGTTGTCGGTGACCACGTGGTAGAACTGGCCGGTGGGCTGGTTGAACCAGCTGCTCCAGGTTGATCCGCCGTTGAGGGTGACCAGCGTTCCCTGGTCGACGCCGAGGATGCGGCGGTCGGGGTTCATGGGGTCGATCCACAGGGCGTGGTAGTCGTCGCCGGTGGGGTCGCCCTTCTGCGGCAGGAAGCTGCGGCCGCCGTCGGTGGAGTGCAGGACGATGGTGTCGAGCACCCAGAGTTCGTCGGCGTTTTTCGGGTTGGCCGTGACCTCGCCGAAGTACCAGCCCCGGGCCCAAATGCGCTTGTCGGCGCTGGCCAGGGCCCAGGTCGCCCCGTCGTCGTCGGAGCGGTAGAGGCCGCCGCCCTCGACGGCGTCGATGAGGGCGTAGAGGCGGGACGGGGCCGCGGGGGAGACGGCGAGGCCGATCCGGCCCGGATGGGCCGGTAGCCCCGACCCGGCGGCGGGTTTCCAGGTGACGCCGCCGTCGACGGACTTGTAGAGGCCGCTGCCCGGGCCGCTCGAGGGCGGATAGACGTTCCACGGCGGCCGGCGGGTCTGCCAGAGGGCCGCATAGACCGTGTTCGGATCGCCGGGCTTGAACGTCAGGTCGATGGCGCCGGTGTCGGCGTTCTTGAACAGGGTCCTGGTCCAGGTTCTGCCGCCGTCGGTGGAGCGGAACACCCCGCGCTCGGCGTTGGGGCCGTAGGGGTGGCCGAGGGCGGCGACGAGCACCGTGTCCGGATTATTGGGGTCCACCAGGATCTTGGCGATCTGCCGGGTGCCCTCCAGGCCGATGGCGGACCAGTGGGCGCCGCCGTCGGACGATCTGAACATCCCCGCGCCCTGGGCGATGTCCGAGCGCATGTCCGCCTCGCCGGTGCCGACGTAGAGCACGCTCGGCTTGGACGGGGCGACGGCGAGGGCGCCGATGGAGCCCACTGGGGCGTCGTCGAAGATCGGGGTCCAGGTGCGGCCGGCGTCCTTCGTCTCCCAGACGCCGCCGTTCACCGCGCCGAAGTAGAAGTGCAGGGGGCTGTCGGGAGATCCGGCCACCGCCAGCACCCGCCCGCCCCGGAACGGGCCGATGGAGCGCCAGCGCAGGGCGGCGAAGGGGGCGGGATCGGCGGCCTTGGCGGCGGCTTTCGTGGTGGGATCGGCCTGGGCCGCCGCGCCCGCGGTGAGGGCCAGGACCGCGCCGAGCGCGATCGCCGAAGTGTGTGACGCCATGGATGCCCCGTCGACTGTCGTGCGGGGTCTTGGCCCCGGATTGCGGGGAGCCTAGCACGGGGTTGGGGCCGGATGCATGGGGCTGTGATGGGCCAGGGGGAGGCGGTGCGGGCGGGCGGCCGCGAGGGATGTTCGATCCCGATAGCGGGGCCGTTGCCGCCGCTGACGCTTATGCTATCGCCGGTCCCGTCCGCATCGGTTGAAGCTTGCGCATCTTCCCGGATGTGGCAACTTCGCGTAACGACCCGAAGCGGTAATTAGCGAGAGCCAACCCCAACCCATGGCGAGCTAGCGTGAAAGGATCTGTTCTTAACGTATCGCGACCGATACCGGCCGGTATTCGCGCGGCACTCGTTCCGGGACTCAATGAACATCACGTCGCCTACGCTGCAATATTTTGGATTCCGCTAATTTTTTTGCTATTATTCTCACGTTCATAATAATTGGAAGAAGGCACGTATCTCCGATATTGCGATTTATGTTTACCGGGCTCTCGTTCTTGTTTGGAATAGTAACACTCATTTTGTGCACCGATCTCATTTACGCTTACACGAGTTAGGCCTTGCGCAAGCGCGCGGGCGTGGTGACAGCCGCTTTTCACCCAAAGCGGTAGTTGGGCTGCCGACCGCCATCGTTCTGACAGCGGTCGCGGGTTTGGATTACTGTGACAGCGCACTCTATTCACCACTGCGGGAAACGTCGGCGTTGCCGCTACTCCAATTGATTGCACCGTCACTGCAGTTCCGTAATTCCTGTCCGCGAACTAGGCCTTCTCCCGCAAGGGGAGAAGGCCTCCCGGATGGTCGACCGGCGGTTCTCCAACATGGCCATAGAGAGCGGGGTGGCGTCCGCCGCGGAAGTCGGCTTAGTTTCGGCGCAGTTCTTAGGGGGTCGACAGATGACTGTTCGCAACGCCGCCGTCCTGGCGATGCTCGCCGCCATGGGCGCCGCGCCGGCCCTGGCCGCGCCCGCCGGGCCGCTGCCTGCGCCCGACCTGCATTGGCGCCTGCTGGGCCCGTTCCGGGGCGGCTGGGCGACCATGGTCGAGGGGGTTCCGGACGCGCCGGACACCTTCTATTTCGGCGCCGCCGGGGGCGGGGTGTGGAAGACGGTCAACGCCGGGCTGACCTGGACCTCGGTGTTCGACCAGGGGCCGGCCAGCATCGGCGCCCTCGCCGTCGCCCCCTCGGACCCGAACGTGATCTATGTGGGCACGGGCCAGCCGGAGCCCCGCTACGACGTCACCGCCGGCGCCGGCGTGTTCCGCTCCAGCGACGGGGGCAAGACGTGGCGGGCCCTGGGGCTGAAGGACACGCGTTACATCGGCCGCATCTGGGTCAGCCCGACGGACGCCAACACCGTGCTGGTGGGCGCCCAGGGGCATTTCTTCGGGCCCAACGCCGAGCGGGGGGTGTTCCGCTCCACCGACGGCGGCGCGACCTGGACCCAGACCCTGAAGATCGACGCCAACACCGGGGTTCAGGACCTGGCGTCGGACCCGGCGGACCCCAAGGTGATCTTCGCCGCGGCCTGGCAGGTGGGGCAGTACCCCTGGCAGAGCTACTTCACCCCCGCCGCGGGACCGGGCAGCGGCATCTACAAGTCCGTCGACGGCGGGGTGACCTGGGCGCGGCTCACCGGCGGCGGCTGGCCGGAGGGATCGCTGGGCCGGATCGGCCTGGCGGTGACGCATAAGGCGGGCGCCACCCGCGTCTACGCCACCATCGACTCGCCCAAGTTCGGCGGCCTCTGGCGCTCCGACGACGGCGGCGCGACCTGGGCCAAGGTCAATGACGAGGACGCGATCAGCAGCTACTACGCCAGCCGCATCACCGCCGAGCCGACCGATCCGGACACGATCTACACCGTCGGCCAGTCGATCCGCCGCTGCACCGGTGGCGGGACCAGCTGCGAGATCATCCGCGGATCGCCGGGGGGCGACGACTATCACCACGTCTGGATCAATCCGAAGCACCCGGACCACGTGATCACCGGCAGCGACCAGGGCGCGGCGGTGAGCGTCGATGGCTGGCGCAGCTTTTCCAGCTGGTACAACCAGCCGACAGGCCAGTTCTATCACCTGGCCGCCGACAACCGCTTCCCCTACTGGGTCTATTCCGGGCAGCAGGACAGCGGCACCGTCGGCATCGCCAGCCGCAGCGACTACGGCTCGCTCAGCCTGCGCGACTGGACGCCCGTCGGCGGCGACGAGCGGGACTATGACATCCCCGACCCCGCCGACCCGCTGATCGTTTACGGCTCCGGCCTCGGCGGGCACGTCAACCGCTGGGACGGCCATACGGGCCAGGTAACCGACGTCACCGCCTGGCCGGTGAACAACTACGGCCAGCGGCCGACCCTGACCAAGTACCACTACAACTGGGTCACGCCTTTGGTGGCCTCGAAGACCGGCCCCGCGTCCCTCTATCTCGGCGCCCAGGTGCTGTTCCGCTCCACCGACCGGGGGGACCACTGGACGGTGATCAGCGGCGACCTGACCGGCAAGGCGGACGGGGCCCAGCGCTGCGACGGGGACGTGGCGGTGGCCGACGCCCGGGCCTGCGGCTACGGCAACATCGTCGCGATCCAGCCGTCATCGCGGCATGAAGGCGAGATCTGGGTGGGGTCGGACAGCGGCCTGATCCAGCTCACCCGGGACGGCGGCGCGCACTGGGCCAACGTCACCCCGCCGCAGATTCCGGTCTGGGCCAAGATCTCCACCCTGGACGTCTCCGACCTGGAGGACGGGGTGGCCTACGCCGCCGTCGACGGCCAGCGGCTGGACGATTTTGCCCCCCACGTCTGGCGCACCCGCGACTATGGGGCGACCTGGCATGAGCTGGACGCCGGCCTGCCCGCGGACCATTTCGTCAGCGTGGTGCGGGCCGACCCGGTGAAGCCGGGCCTGCTGTATGCGGGGACGGACGCCGGCGCCTTCGTCTCCCTGGACGATGGGGAGCATTGGGGGAGCCTGCAGGCCAACCTGCCCAGCGCCTGGGTCCGCGACCTGCTGGTGCACGGGGACGATCTGGTCGCCGCCACCCAAGGCCGCGCCATCTGGGTGCTGGACGACGTGGCGCCCCTGCGCCAGCTGGACGGCCAGGCTCCAAACGGGGGGCTGAGCGGCCCCGCGCGGCTGTTCACCCCGGCCGCCGCCGTGCGGGTGCACCCCGACAACAACCACGACACCCCCCCGGCGCCGGAGACGCCCCTGGGCGAGAACCCGCCGGCCGGGGCCATAATCGACTACTGGATCAAGGCCCGGCCCAAGGGCCCGGTGACCCTGGAGATCCGCGACGGCGCGGGCGTCCTGGTGCGCCGGTACGAGAGCGGCGTCGCCGAGCCCGCGCCGCCGGCGGAGGCCTATTTCACCCAGAGCTGGCTGCAGCCGCCGGCGACGCTGCCCGCCGAGCCCGGCATGCACCGCTTCGTCTGGGACCTGCACGACGCCCGGCCCAAGGCCATCCGCGCCGGCTATTCCATCGCCGCGGTCTGGGGCAAGGGGGCGCCGGCCGAGCCGCAGGGGCCGTTCGTGACCCCGGGGACCTATCAGGCGATCCTGAAGGTGGACGGGCGCGCGTACACGGCGCCGATCACGGTGACCGAGGACCCGCGGGTGAAGGTGAGCGCGGCGGACCTCAGCGCCTCCCTGGCCTTTTCGCGCAGGCTGGGGGCGGCCATGGCGGTTTCCTACCAGGGCTTCGCCGAAAAGCAGGCGGTGGAGAAGCAGATCGCCGCGCTGGACGGCGCGCTCAAGGCGCAGCCGGCCCTGGCGGCCAAGGCCGCCGCCCTGCTGGCGCGGATGCGGCCGGCCGCGCCGGGCGCCGCCAGCTTCCAGGGGGTCAACGGCGCCGTGGCCGGGCTGGAGGCCGCCGCCGAAGGCGCCGACGGCGCCCCGGGCCAGGCCCAGGTCGACGTGTTCGACCTGCAAAGCCTGAAGCTGGATGGGCTGGTGAAGGACTGGGAGGCCGTCAAGGCCGGCGAGCTTGCCGCCTTCAACCACGACCTGGCGGCGGCGAAGCTGAAGCCGGTGGTCGTGCCCCCGGCCAAGGCCCTGTCCGCCGAGGCGCCGCCGGAGGGGCAGGACCTGCCGTAGGGGGGAGGAGCTTGGCCCCCGATCCGGTGCGACAAGAAAAGACGACAGGGAGCGGGGCTGGGCGGCTGGATGGCGGATATCGACCACAATTCGGCGGAGGCCGCCCCCCCGGCCCGGCCGCCCCTCGGCTGGCGCCGCGTCCGGCCGTTCGCCGCCCGCGCCCTGCGCGAGCCGCTGGTCCAGTTCCTGCTGGCGGGGCTGGCGCTGTTCATCGCCGGGCAGGTCTACGCGGACCACGTCAACGCCCACCGGATCATCGTCACCCCGGCCCATGTGGCGCAGCTGGCCAACGACTACGCCCTGCAGTTCGGCGGCAAACCCGATCCGGCCACCCTGGAGGCGCTGATCCGGCGGGACGTGGACGACGAGGTGCTGTTCCGCCAGGGCCGGGCCCTGCGGCTGGACGACGGCGACCAGATTGTCCGCCGCCGGGTGGTGCAGAAGATGCAGTTCCTGATGCAGGACCTGAACGCCCCCGCCGAGCCGACGGACGCCCAACTGGCCGCCTACTATCAGGGCCACGCCGCCCGTTACGCGGCCCCGGCGCGGACCAGCTTCAGCCACATCTTCTTCTCCAGCGACACAGCCGGCGACGCGGCGGCGAAGGCGCGGGCGCAGGCGGTGCTGAAGACCCTGGACGACCGCACGGCCCGGGCCCCCGACCGGGGGGATCCGTTCCCGGACCTCTATGACTTCGCCGCCTACGAGCCCGGACAGGTGAAGCGGGTGTTCGGCCGCACCCCCTTCGCCCAGGCGGTGGCGACCACGCCGCCGGGGCGTTGGGCGGGGCCGTTCCGCTCCGGCTACGGCTGGCACCTGCTCTATGTGACCGGGCGGGAGGCCGCGGCCTCGCCGCCGCTGGCGAGCGTGCGCGACGCGGTGCGCACGGACTTCCTGCAGGACGCCCAGGATGCGGCCAACAAGGCGGCGTTCAACCGGCTGGCGCACGGGTATCAGGTGGTGCGGCTGGACAAGGGGGCGGGGCGGTGAGGGGGTGGGCGAGGTGGATCCACCCTTCCGAAGCCGTAAATCCTAGGCCTTCTCCCCTTGCGGGAGAAGGTGGCCGCCGAAGGCGGACGGATGAGGGGGCGCGCCGGCCTATCCTTTGGGGTGTCGACAACGCGGTGGCGCGGCCGGTGCGACCCCTCATCCGGCGCTTCGCGCCACCGTCGAGAGCGGCGTTCGCCTCTGGCGAACGCATCGGGCGCGTAAAGCGCGCCCGCGCTCTCGACCCCGCAAGGGGAGAAGGCCTTTTTCTCGCTGGCCCAAAGCCACTGTTTCACCTCCTCTTCTGCCTCCTCGTCCTGGCTCTCGCCGCCCCCGCCGCCGCGCACGAGGTGCGGCCGGCGTATCTGGAGATCGACCAGACCGGGCCGGGCGCCTATGCGGTGATCTGGAAGCAGCCGACGATGGGCGACGTCGCCATCCACCTGACGCCGCACCTGTCCAACGGCTGGCTGGAGCGGGCGCCGGCGGACCAGTATGCGGCGGCGGGCTATCTGATCCGCACCTGGAAGATCACCGACGCCGCCCCCGCGCCCCTGGCCGGGCGGACGGTGACCATCGAGGGGCTGCGGGACACCATCACCGACGTCTATGTCCGGGTGCGGCTGGCCCGGGGCCAGGGGGTGGAGGCCATCGTGCGGCCGGAGGCGCCGACGCTGACCCTGGCGGTGGCGAACGGCTCGGCGATGGCGATGTCGTCGTTCCTGATGCTGGGGATCCAGCACATCCTCACCGGGCCTGACCACCTGCTGTTCGTGCTGGGCCTGCTGCTGCTGGTGCGGGACCGCTGGATGCTGCTGAAGACGGTGAGCGCCTTCACCCTGGCCCATTCCCTGACCCTGGCGGCGGCCACCTTCGGGCTGATCAGCCTGCCGGTTCCGCTGCTGAACGCCCTGATCGCCCTCTCCATCCTGTTCCTGGCGCCGGAGATTATCCGTAGCCAAAGGGGCGGGACCAGCCTGACCATCCGCCATCCCTGGATCGCCGCCTTCGCCTTCGGCCTGCTGCACGGGATGGGCTTCGCCGGCGGGCTGAAGGCCCTGGGGCTGGAGCCGGCGGCGCTGATGGGGGCGCTGGTGTTCTTCAACGTCGGGGTTGAGATCGGTCAGCTGGCCTTCATCGCCCTGGTGCTGGCCCTGCGGCGGTCGTTCCGGCTGATGGCCATCGCCTGGCCGCGGCCCCTGACGGCGGCGCCGACCTATGCGATCGGGGTGCTGGGGGCGGCGTGGGTGTTCCAGTATGCGGCGGTGATGTTCGGGGGGGCGGGATGAGGGACAAGGGAGAGAGGCCTTCGCCCCTTGGGGGAGAAGGTGGCCGCCGAAGGCGGACGGATGAGGG
>PLSW01000084.1 GCA_003165275.1 Caulobacteraceae bacterium | reverse complement strand
GCAGCAGCGGGTTGTCGTAGAGGTACAGTTGCCCGACGGAGATATAATTGGCCGCCCGCCAATAGGCGTGAGTCAGTCGCAGCGTCTCGGCGTCGAGCGTAGCCGGCGGCGGTGCGTTTAGGGGGCCGCCACTTTCAGGCGCGGTGGTGGGGACAGTCATGGGCGGGGTCCTGTCGTGATCGAGCGGGCCGCCGTACCGCGGTGGAACGGCGTTCGAATTCGGCGCCTGACCGCGGCCTTGATCCTACCGCGAACCCGGGCCGGCCATCAGGCTCGGAAATTACCGATCGCCGTCAGGGCTGCATACGGCGCCTTCGCGACGCCGCCGATCTAGGCCGGGCTCGGAAATGATCTGAGGCGCTCGTTCGAGCGGCCTCGCCTCGGTACTTTCCGAGCCTACGGCCGACGATCGGTTTCCCCTTAGTTTGTCGCGAATTGCCGCTCGCGCCCAAGGCGCCAGGCACGCCGCCGAATCCTTCGTTTGGCGGCGGCGATCCGGCGTCAGGTATGCAGATGATCCGCCATTCGGCACAACCCGAACCGGCCCCGCGCCCGGCCCTCTGCGCCGCCATCCTCGACGTCGATGGCGTCCTGCTTGCGTCGCCGCACGAACGCGCCTGGCGCGAAGCGCTGGAAGGCTATGCCGATCCGGCAGCCTTCACGACGGCGATCTATCAGGCGGTGGCGGCCGGCAAGCCGCGGCTCGACGGAGCGCTTGCCACCCTTAAGGCGATGGGCGTGGCCCAGGCCGACCAGAAGGCCGGCGAGTACGCCAAGGCCAAGCAGGCGCGGCTGGAGGCCCTGATCCGCGCGGGCGCGGTCAAGGCCTTTCCGGACGCTCTTCGATTTGTCCAGGCGGTGCATGATCTGGGTTGGCCCATGGCGGTCGCCTCGTCCTCGAAGAACGCCAACGCCATGATGGCGCCGATCCGGCTCGCTTCGGGGGTCAGCCTGCTGGACATGTTCAGCGTCAACGTCTGCGGCTTCGACCTACGGCGCGGCAAGCCGGATCCGGAACTCTTCCTCCTGGCCGCGGCGAGACTGCACATCGCCGCTGAGCAGTGTCTTGTGGTCGAGGACGCGCCGGCGGGCATCGAAGCGGCCTGCGCCGGCCGGATGGCCGGGCTTGGCGTGGCGCGGCTTGGCGACGCGGCCCTTCTGCGCGCGGCGCATGCGGACCTGGTGGTCACGAGCCTCGACGAGGTCGCCGTGGACGCTCTCGCGGCCGGACAGCTGCGCAGGGTGACCCAATGACGACGCCTGAGACCATGGATCAGGCGCTGGAGCCGAGCCCCGATGGCGACTGGCTCCTCGTCGAAAATGGCTTCGACCCGCTTCGCGAAAGCAGCCTGGAGTCGTGTTTCTCGATCAGCAACGGCTTCCTGGGGGTGCGCGGCGCCCGGGCGACCACGAGAGGCTCGCGCTGGATCGTGCCCGCGCGCACCTATGTGGCGGGATTGTTTGACACCGCCGCGGCGGGCGCCGTGCCCAGCCTCACGCCCGGGCCCGGATGGCTGGCGGCGCGCCTGCTGATCGGCGACCGACCGCTCGTGCAGCATCCCGGCGACGTATCAACGCACAGGATCACCCTCGACCTGAGGCGAGGCCTCCTTTTCACCGAATGGCGTTCCCCGCACCCGCACGGGCTCGGCGTGCGCATTCGAACGGCGCGGCTCGTCTCCCAGAGCCGGCGCGCGATCGGCATGCAGTTGATCCAGCTGGAGATGGAAGATGGGGGCGCCCCCGTCACGTTGGAGGCCGACTGCGAAGGCTTGGGCATCGGCTTCGCGCCCGGCGCCATCGAGCAGTCGCTTGGCCTGTGGCGGACCCTGCACTCGGATATGGGCCTCGCCATGGCGGCCGCCGCCTCGCTCGACATCGACGGCGTCCGCGCGCCGCCGGATACGCCGGGTCCGTTCAGCTGGTGCTGGACCTGGACGTCCCGTCCTGGGCAGGTCGTCGGTTTCGTCCGTCTTGTCGCGTTGGCCCGGGCCGCCGGCGGTGACCCGGGCCTGGGCGCAAAGGCGCAGGAGGCGCTGGTCGCGGCTCAAGGCGTTGGCTGGCGGGCCGTTCTTGCGGAACACGAGGGCGCCTGGGCGGAACGCTGGCGATCGAGCGATGTTGAGGTCGACGGCGACCCGGCGGCCCAGGCGGCGCTGCGGTTCGCCCTCTATCACCTGAACGGCGCGGCTAATCCGGACGACGAGCACGTTTCGATCGGCGCCCGCGCGCTGACCGGCGACGACTATCTCGGCCACGTGTTCTGGGACACCGAGATATATCTGCTGCCGTTCTATATCCTGACCTGGCCCCAGGCGGCGCGGGCGCTGCTGATGTACCGGTTCCACACCCTCGACGGCGCGCGGGCGAAGGCGGCCCGACTAGGCTGGCGCGGGGCGCTTTACGCCTGGGAGTCGGCCGACACAGGCGCGGAAGCTTCGCCGGAACAGGTTGTCGGCCCCGACCGCCAGGTCATCGACGTCCTCTGCGGAAAGCAGGAGCAACACATCAGCGCCGACGTGGCCTACGCGGTCTGGCAATACTGGCAGGCGACGCAGGACGAGGAATTCCTGATCGCTGGCGGGGCGGAGATCCTGCTGGAGACCGCCAGGTTCTGGGCCAGCCGCGGGGAACTGGGGACGGACGGGCTTCGCCACATCCGCGGCGTGATCGGGCCGGACGAATATCACCTTCATGTCGACGACAACGCCTTCACGAACGTTATGGCGCGCTGGAACATCCGCCGGGGGCTGGAGCTGGCGGCGCTGATGCAAGAGCGCTGGCCGGCGCAGTGGCGCGACCTGTCGGCGCGGCTCGGCCTGGACGGCGCGGAATTGCTGGCCTGGCGCGCCGCCGCCGATATGATCGCGACGGGGCTCCAGGCCGGCACGGGCCTCTACGAGCAGTTCGCCGGCTATTTCCAGCTGGAGGACATCGATCTTTCGACCTACGCCGGTCGCAGCGTGCCGATCGACGTGGTGCTCGGGCGGGCGCGCACCCAGGCCTCGCAGGTGGTCAAGCAGGCCGACGTGGTTGCGTTGCTGGCGCTGCTGCCCGAAGCGTTCGAGGGCGACACGGGCGAGCTGAACTTCCGCTATTATGAGCCGCGCTGCGGCCAGGGCAGTTCTCTGAGCGCCGCCCTGCACGGCCTGGCCGCCGCGAGGCTCGGCGACCTTGAGATGGCGTTGGCCTATTTTCACAAGACCGCCGCGACGGACCTGGCGGACACTCATGTCGGCGCCGCCGGCGGCGTGCACATCGCCGCTCTGGGCGGCCTTTGGCTGATGTCGGTCTTCGGGTTCGCCGGCCTGTCGCTGCTCGCCGATGGCATCGGCCTCAATCCACGCCTGCCCCCCGGTTGGAGCGGCATGGCCTTCCCTTTGCAGTGGCGCGGGCGCCGCATCCGGATCGCGATCGATCGGGCCAAGAACAGCGTCGAGGTGGTTCTCGGCTCCGGCGGCCCCTTGACGGTGGTCGTCCATGGCGTCCCTAGCCTGCTTGCGCAGGGCAGACCCTTGTCGGCCGCCTACGAGGCGCCGCTTCCGTCCGCGAACCCCGAACCGGCGGCGACCTGACCCTGACTTGAATTGAGCCGCGAAACCTACCCCCGGATGCTCTGCGCCGAGACGCCGCTGAGAAAGGCGCCCGGCCGGTCGCGGGTTGCGGCCGGCCGGGCGTGTCTGGTGTCAGGCCCCAACCGGAACGGCCCGAGCCGCTTCCTTACCTTGAGCGGCGGCCGTCTCAGTCTTCGTACCGGTGAAGTCGAGCACGACGCGGGATGGGACGTCGCCGTGTTCCAACCGCTCGAAGATCGTGTTGATCGACGAGAGCGGCCGCAACTCGATATCGGCCTTCACCTTGCCCTTGGCCGCGAAATCCAGGCACTCGGCCATGTCCTTGCGCGTGCCCACGAAAGAGCCGCGCACGGTGACGGCGCCGGCCACGAG
>PLSW01000234.1 GCA_003165275.1 Caulobacteraceae bacterium | reverse complement strand
CGGTGATTGTCGATCCCAGCCACGGGACCGGCCACGCGTATTTGGTCGGCCCGATGAGCCGGGCCGCCATCGCCGCCGGCGCGGACGGCCTGATCGTCGAGTGCCACGGAGACCCCGAGCACGCCCTGACCGACGGCGCCCAGTCCGTCACCCCGGCGATGTTCGAGCAGATGATGAAAGAGCTGGCTAAAATCGCCGCCGCCGTCGGCCGGGAGATGTGAGTTGTCAGCGCCCCCGGATTTGCCCCGACCAGCCGGTTCAACTCGCCGAACGAACAGCCTTCCCCGCCTTTCGCTTTGCCGCCTGTTGCTCAAGCCGCATGGCCTCGGTTTCTCGACGCCAAAAGGCGATCTGCTGGCGCATGGACATCCCCTTGGTCTGTCGATGAACCTTGGCGGCCCCAGCCCGTTTCATCGCCACGCAATCAAAGGTCTTGGTCTTCATAGGCGATCACCTCGCTGGGCGAATAAATGGCTAGTGGGCGATACCGGCTTACCTCGTTCACCGCAACGCGGGGCCGCGAGTGCCGGTCCCTGCTCGATTCGGACGGGAGCATTCTACCTACTGTGGCGAGCGGGGAACAGCAGGGACGATTTCCCTGTCTTTCGTCCCAGCCGGTTTTGAAAACCAGCGCCGATCGTGCTAGACTCTCCGCCATGGCAGAGCAGGGGCGGGTCAGTTCGTCTCTGTTGGCAGCGCCGTTGGCGGCGTTGGCGGTTCCGTTCATTGGGGGAATTGCCTGCGAATCAATCTTGCAATGGCATGGGGCCACGTACGCGGCCGCCGCCGGGCTGCTGCTGGCGGCGTGGCTGCTGCTGCGGGCAGTCGATCGCTGGCTGATCCTGCGATTGGTCATGCTGGCGGCCCTGGCGTTCGTGGTCGGCGGCTGGCGGATGGCGCTGGACCGGCACGCGCTGGAGCCGCATCACGTCGCCGAATTGCTGGCCGGCGGCCCGCGGATCGTCGAGGCCCGCGGCGAGGTTCAGACCCGACCGGTCCTGCACTCGCGAGTCTTTGCCGATTTTCCAAACGGTTGGCAGCGGGATCCCTCCAGCAGTTTTGTCGTGCAACTCAGCGCGTTTCGGGCCGGGCAGGACGACTGGCAGCCCGTGACCGGCTTGGTTCGCGTGCGGTGCGAGGGGCCGGCCCTGGCGATCGAGCCCGGCCAGCCGTTCGAGCAGACCGGGATGCTCGAACCGCTGCGCCCGATCCACAATCCCGGCGAGCAGGACTACCGCAAGGCCGGCATCGACGAGCGGATTTTCGCCTCCCTGCGATTGAAGCTCGACGCGGTGACCAGCCAACTGCCCAGCGGGGCGATCTCCTGGCTGGACCGGTTGCGCCTGGCGGCCCATGGCCTGCTGTTCGACCAGGCCGAGCCGCTCAACGGCGAGGACCAGGCGCTGCTCGGCGGGTTAGTGCTCGGCCGGCGCGACGACTCCGCCGGGCCGATCAGCGAGCCGTTCCTGCGGACCGGCACGTATCACTACCTGGCGATCAACGGGCTGCACATGACCGTCCTGGCGGGCGTGACCTGGCTGCTGCTGCGGCTGGCGCATGTCCGGCCGAGATGGGCGGCGGGCGTCGTGCTGGCGATGGTGACGTGCTACTGCCTGATGGCGGAGCCGCGGCCGCCGATTTTGCGGGCCGGCCTGATGATCGGCCTGGTCTGCCTCGGGCAGATCGTCGCCCGGCGGAGCAGCACACTGAACCTGCTGGCCGCCGCCGCGATTTTGCTGTTGACGATCTGTCCCGGCGAACTTTTCCGGGCGGGCTTCCAGCTTTCGTTCACGGTCGTGCTGGGCCTGGTGCTGTTTACCGGGCCGGTCTACCGGGCGCTGTATGGCTGGATCGCGGGTCGCGTGCCGGCGATGGATTTCGCGGACCGCCCGGACCCCGCCGGCTCGACGGATCAGCCGGTCCCACTGACAAATCCGCCGGCCGCAATCGGGCGGGCCGCGTGGTGGTCCGAGCATCCGCTCGCGGAACATCTGCTCCGCGTGATTCTGCAAATGTTGGCCGTGTCGGCGGTCGCGTGGATCGTCGGCTGGCCGCTGACGGCCTATTACTATCATCGCTTCTATCCGTGGTCGGTGCTGTGCGCGATGGTGCTGTGGCTGCCGGTCTGGGCGGCGCTAAGCCTGAGCTTCGTGAAGATGATGCTGGCGGCGTTCATTCCTGGCGTGGCGGCGTGGCTGAACGGGCCGCTCCATTCCGCCTGCCAGGTGATGTTGGCCGCCGTGCGGGCGCTGGACAAAATGCCCGGCGTATCGGTCACGGTCGGTCGGCCGGGCGCGGCGTCCATCGTCGCGTTCTACGTGTTCGTGCTGTGCTGGAAATTCCGGCCACGCTGGCTGTCGATCCGCTGGATGATCGTCCTCGGCCTCGTCCTCGCGGCGACGCTGCCGCTGGCGACGCCGCGCCGGGTTGCGGGCCTGGAAGTGACCACGCTGGATGTCGGCGACGGGCTCTGCCAGGTGGTCGCCACGCCCGACGGGCAGCGGCTGATGTTCGACTGCGGCTCGGATAGCGAGACCGACGTGGCCGAGCAGGTCGTCGTGCCGTTCCTGGCGGATCGCTGCGACTGGCACGAGCCGATGGGCGTGGACGCCGGCTTCGTGTCGCACGGGCACACCGATCACTACAACGGGTATCCCGGGCTGGCTCGGCGGGGGCTGATCGATTGGTTAGGCGTCTCGCCGTCGGTGCTGCCGGAGTGGGCGGCGACGCAATCGGGCGCGGTGTCCTACGGAGTCAGCCGATTGCAGAAGCTGCTGGCGGAGCAGCGCGTCCGGGTCCGCCACGTCGGCGCGGGGGCGAAGTTCCGGTGCGGCGAAATGCAGGCGGAACTGATCTGGCCGCCCGCGTGGGCGGACCGCGTCACGTGGGACCGGGCGTTGAACGACACGTCGCAGACGGTGCGGCTAACCTATGCCGGCCGATCGATGCTGCTGACCGGCGACCTGAGCGCGTTCACCAAGAACCGGCTGATGGCGGGGGCCGCGGAGGGGCTGGTGGACCTGCACGCCGACGTGCTGGGGATGCCGCACCACGGCGAGATCGGCCGATCGCCCGTCGAGGTGGCCAGCACCAGCGAGTTCATCGACGCGGTCCATCCGAGCCTGGTGATTATCTCGCGGGGCTCGCGGTACGAGCGGATCATCGCCCGCTGCCCCGCGCTGCGCGTTCCCGGCCGGACCGTGCTGATAACCGGCCAGGTGGGCGCGGTAACGGTGCGAATCTCGCCGGCCGGGGAACTGACGTATGAGGCGACGGCGCCGCAATGAGGTAGGCGATGCGGTTGGCGGGTTCCTTTTCGGACCAGATTCGCTAGAATGGTTTAATCGAATGAGGTGCGATATGAAAGCTGGAACGCTTCAGATAGACGGGCGGAAATTCCGGGTCGTTTCCGAGCATGACTACGCGGCCATGCGGGCGGCCTTGCGCGCCCAACATCAGCAAGCCCGGCAAGACGCAGCGGACCTGGCCGAAGCTCGCCGGCGGCTGAATGACCCGAAGCGCAAGACCATCCCCCTTTCTAGGCTTATTCAGGATGATAGGCTTGTGGTGAGGGTCGGCCGCCGACGCGACGTTTGCCGGGGACGGTGAGGCGGCTTGAAGACTTGTCTGGAATCCTTTCTTGGTTAAGGTCCGGAGGGTTACAAATAATGGCGCCGGCTTTTTCATCTTTCAAATCGTCCTTTACCCCGGATCCAGCGGAAGACTTAACTTGCCCTGTAGTTCATTGGGATGTTGAGAAGACGGTTCGTTTCATCGGTCAACCTGTCGAGGGTTATGCCGAGTTTACATCGGGAGTGGCTCACCCTTCCTTCAATGGCGGGTTGATAAGGTTTCTGTTACCCAACACCAGCCCTTCATTAACAGAATGGAACTCCGACGCCGGGCTTTTTAGCGGGTGGCCGCAGGCAAAGCCGTTCTTCCGGGTCTTTGCCTTCGATTGGCAGGGGAACCAATTTGGGTTCGATCGACGCTTTTTGGGAACTGGTGGCGAACCAACGATTTCCCAACTTGAAGTAGGCACTGGTAAAGTCTTGAGAATGCCCGTGACCTTCTCGGAATTGTTGGATATTGAGATGATCCAAAACTGCGAAGCGGTGTTATGTGCTTCGGCCTTCAAGGAATGGATTAACAGAAAACCTGGCCTCTTGCCATTCAAGCGTTGCGTTGGTTACCGACAACCGCTTTTCCTTAACGGCAAGGACGGTCCGGACAACATGGAAGAGGCTGAGTTGGATGTCTATGTGACAATTACGGGGCAATTATTTCGGCGTTCGGCCACCGGTCCTTCATAACCCCCGTCTCTGATCGCCAAGACCAGGAAACGGTTTCCGACAAAGTTTCCGGTTCACGCCGGTTGGGTAGGCTGCTCGTCAGAGGGAGTCGAGACCGAGGCGTCCTCCGTTGGCAACTGTTCCTCAACAGGTGGGGGAGCCGCGGCAGTCGTCGCCTGGGCGGGCTGCGGCGGGATGTGCCAGCAGACCCACAGCATCCAGCCGACTACCGCGATGGCGACCACGAAACTGAGCAGGAACACGATGAACGGCGAGAACTGGCTGGTGCTGTGCGCGGGTTCGACCCACTGGTTCAGGCTGAATTGCACGCCGTCGAGGTAGCCGGCCCGCACGGCCTGGCGGGCCATCGACATCCCGCCCAGCGTCACGACGATCAACCCCAGCGACAGCCAGGGCCACAGCGCACGGTGCGGCTGGGACACGCCGCGGACCATGGCGATGATCGCGCCGATCGCCGCCGCCACGCCCAGCCGCCAGCCCCACACGTGCAGGTTGCCCCACGACATCAGCATCACGTCGTCGCGGACATCCGAACGAAGGTTAACGATAACGCCCGCGCCGACCAGCATCTGCACCGCGGTCAGCGCGGCGGCGACGAGCAAAAAGCCGGCCACCGTGCGGTTCGCCCAGAATTGATCGACCACTCCGCGGCGGTGCAAGGCCCGGGCCATGGCCGCGGTCAGCAGGCAGGCCATCGCCGTCCCGCCGACCAGGTTGTGCGCGTAGCGATACCAGAAGTGCGGCTCGGCGGGGAAGAACGAAAGCGACGACGAGCGATATTTGGCCAGCCACTGCGGCGGGGTGATCGACCAGACCGCGTTGGAGGTCAGCACCAATGCGACCGCGGCCAGCCCGGCGGCGATGCCGGCGGTTATCACGATCCGCAGCAGCCGGTTGCCCAGCCCCAGCGGCCGGGCCCCGAACCGGGCCAGGTAGATCAGGTAGAACACCACGATCAGCACGGCCACAACGACTAACCACGGCAGGCCGATCAGGATCATCGCCGTGTAGAAAAACTGCCCGTACAGGGCCTGCACGAACAGCAGCGGGGCGACGCCGAACGTCACCGCGAAGCTGACGGCCACCGGCAGGGCCAGGAAGATGCGGCGATTCAGATCGACCAGGTAATCCGCGTTGGCCGACCAGGTGGCGCGAATCTCATTGACCAGGCAGACCACCGCCCCGCCCAGGGCGAAGTTCATGAACAGCAGGTGCAGCACGAAGGTGACGTGATACAGCAACAGCAGCAGGGCCGGGTGGCCCGGCAGGCCGAACCGGTCGATGGCTGGAATCGGAAGCTGTGCGAGCATGAGCATGATCCGCTCCTCGTGGGTCGCTCAATTGGTGGAGGGCGTCGGCGCGGGCCGGCGAACCGGCCGCGGGCGTCGCCCGGGCGTTGGTGCTGGGCTCGGGCTTGGGCTCGGAGTCGGGGTCGGCGGCGCAAGGGATTCTGGCTGGTCCTGCTTGACGCCGCCGAGCCATTGCAGAAACGCCGCCAGGTCGGCGCGGTCGGACTTGGTCGGGTGATAGTGCGGCATGGCGTCCTTGGTCGCATGCAGATTCATCAGGTTGCTGTCGAACTGTTCTACGGTCCAGCCATGCACCAGCGGCTTGGCCGGGTTGTAGGCCCCGTCGGCGGTGTGGCAGGCGGAGCACTGGATGCGGAAGATGGCCCGGCCGCGGACGACCGGATCGAGGCTGGCCCGCTCGTCCTGGAACCACTTGGCCTCGGTCAGCGTGCCGACCTGCTCGGTGCGGCGCAGTTCCGAGGGGGTCAATTCCGTGGAGTAGAGGCCCTCGAACGCGCTGGCCTTGTTGTCCGCCGGCCGGCCGACGAACGGCTTGCGAATGCCCTCGCGGACGAACTCCATCGACCCGGTGGCGATCAGGGCGATGGCCAGCAGCAGGAAGCCGGTTTCGCCGGTCACGTAGCGCCCGCCGCGCACGATGCCCAGCAAGGCGTACACCGTGATGAGGATCGACGCGACCACCCCGAACGTGAACATCAACACCATGACCATGGCCGACTGGTTGAAGATGAAGTTGCGGGCGTCCGGCGGGATGACGGTGAAATACCACCACGCCAGCGGGACCATCAGCACCAGCGGCAGCAGCCACGGGCTGGCCTGGCGAATGACGTGGTGGCGCTGCTCGTGGGTGAAGCGGCGGTTGTAGTTCACCACGATGATGACGAAGATCGCCGCCAGGGCCAGGCCGGATATCGTGCGGATGAACGTGCTCGGCCAGAACGACGGGTTGAACAGGTTCTGCCAGAAGGTTTCGGGCGTGGGATTGGCCCCCGGGGTCAGCATGAACGAAATGATGCCGTTAATCAGCACCAGCGAGCCGAGTGCGGCGACGGCGTAGATCCAGCCGATCGCGTTATGGATTCGCGGCGCCAGCCGGCCCCAGGTGTAGTAATAAATGTAGCCGGCGGCGATCTCGACAATGAACAGCGACCACTCCGTCGCCCAGCCCCACACGAACAGGTGGATCAGGTTGCTGGTCTCGACCGGGGCGATCAGCCCGATCGTCACCCAGATGCCCACGCCGGTCAGGGCGCCGGCGATGAACGGGAACAGGATGATGAACCGGCTGTGGGCCCGCAGGAAGGCGAGCATGGTGGCGTCGCCGCGGCGGTTGGCCAGCGACTCGTGGACGGCGTTAAACAGCCCGGCCCCGACGGCGAAGTGGGCGATCAGCACGTGAACGATGGCCACCCCGGCGATCACCAGCGAGCCGCCGATCACCGGCACGTCAAGAATGGGATAATCCATAAGCAACTCCCCGAAACCCCGTGCGGATTATAGAATGGTACATGGGGTGGGGCAACATAAGGCAGTCGCGATGAACGTTCTGGTCGCCAGGAAGCTGGGTTTCTGTTTCGGCGTGCGCGAGGCCATCAAGCTGGCCGAGCACACCGCGGCGGAGCGCCGCGCCCAGGGCCGGGCCGTCCACTCGCTCGGGCCGGTCATCCACAATCGCCAGGTGGTCGCCCGGCTGACCGAGCAGGGGCTCCAGACGATCGAATCGCTGGCCGAGGCGTCGGCCGGCGGCACGGTGGTCATTCGCAGCCACGGCGTCTCGCCGGAGGTGGTCGAAGAGGCGGCCCGCCGCGGCCTGGAGATCGTCGATGCGACCTGCGTGCTGGTCAAACGGGCCCAGGAGATCGTCCGGCAATTGCACCGCGAGGGCTACCGCGTGGTCATCATCGGCGACCCGCAGCACCCGGAGGTGCAGGGCGTGCTCGGCTACGCCCCCGGCGTCATCGTGATCGACTCCGCCGAGGAAGTGGATCGGTTGCCCGAGGGCGGCCGGCTGGGCATCCTCAGCCAGACGACGCACTCGGCGGAGCATTTCGGGCGGATGGTCGGCCTGATCGCCGCCCGCGGCTACCCGGAATTGAAAGTCGTTAACACGATCTGCAACGCGACCACGGAGCGGCAGGAGGCGGCTGTCGAGTTGTGCAAGCAGGTCGGGGTGATGTTCGTGTTGGGCGGGCACCATTCCGCCAACACCAACCGGCTGGCGGAAATCTGCCGCGAGACCGGAGTGCCGACTTTTCACATCGAAGGGCTGGAAGAGTTCCGCACCGAAATGGTGGTTGACCAGACGACCGCTGGTGTCACCGCCGGCGCGTCCACGCCGGACTGGGTCATCGAGCAGTTCGTGAGACACCTGGAAAAGTTGTAGCGCCGCGCACTCCCAGTGGGTCCTGCCTCAACGGGGTATCGCCAGCGCGAGGATTTGTTTAGCCGCGACCGAAGGGAGCGCGTCCCCAGGTTCCCAGATCAAAAGTCGAAGTTCTTTCCGCCTTCGTTTGAACTGACCGCCTCAGTCCCCTCCTGCCACCGCCTGAACCGCGTCAGCAGTAGCAAGCCCGGCGCGGCGATCACGGTCGAGATGACGAAATAGGCCGGCCAGCCGAGCCCGCGGACGATCCAGCCGGCTGGCGCGGTGGCGATCTGCCCGCCCAGTGTCATCAGGCCGGTCAGCAGGGCGTATTGCGTCGCGGTGAAATTGCGGTTGCACAAGCTCATCAGGAATCCGACGAACGCGGCGGCAACCATGCCGGAACACAGGTTTTCGACCGAGACCGCTAGCACCATCATCGGAAAGCTCTTGCCGACCAGGGCGAGCGTGGTGAACGACAGCCCCGCCAGCGCCTGGAACAGGCCGAACGTCCACAGCGATCGGCGGATTCCGATCCGCGTGATGACCAGCCCGCTGATCGCCGCCCCGCCGATTGTCGCGAAAATTCCGGCGGCGTTGGCGATGCCGTAATCGTCGGAGGTGAAGCCCAGCCCGCCCGACGCGGGATTGCCGGTGATGAACGTGTCGATCATGTTGCTGACCATCAGCCAGTCGAGTTTGAAGATCAGGATGAACAGGATCATCTCGAACGCCCCACGGCGGCGGAGGAATTCGGCGAAGGGTTTGACGATCGCCTGGCCCAGCGTCTGCGGCGGCCGGGCGGGCGATGCGGGCTCCGGGCCGAACGCCGTCGCCACCACGCCCACCAGCATCGCCCCGGCCATCAGCAGGTAGGCCCATCGCCAGGAAAGCTGGCCGGCCAGGATCGGCGCTGCCGACTTGGACGCGAGCATGCCCAGCCGATAGCCCATCATGTACATCGCGGCCCCGGCCCCGATTTCCGCCGGGCCGAGCAGTTCGGTGCGATAGGCGTCGGTGGCGATGTCCTGACTGGCGCCGAAGAAGGCCACCAGCAGGGCGATCGCGGCGAGCAATAGAGGATTGGCCCCGCCGACCAAGGCCATCGTGGCCAGTCCGCCGATGAGGGCTGCCTGGCTGAGGATCATCCACCCGCGCCGCCGGCCCAGCACCGGCAGGGCGAACCGGTCCATCAGCGGCGACCACAGGAATTTCAGCGAGTAGGGCAGGGCGACCAGGGCGAGCAGGCCAATGCCTTCGATCGAAACCCGGCACTGGGTCAGCCAGACTTTCAGCGTGCCGGCGGTCAGGGCGTTGGGCAGCCCGCAGGCGAAGCCGGTCATCCCGATGACGGCCATCCGCCAGCGAAAAAACACCGTGAACAGCGACCGTTTGGGCAACAGTGCCGGCCCGGCGACAGGGATTGCGAAGCTCGCGTTTTCGTTTGGGTGTTCGGCCATTCCCAGATCGCACTGCTACCGCTTGTCGATCAGCGAGCGGATTCGGCCGGCATGTTCGGCGAGCAGTCGCTCCGCCTCAGCCGGCTCGGCGTTGCGGGCCGCCATCGCCAGCGCGACTTTGACTCGTCCGCCGGCCCGCTTGAGCAGGGCGAAGGCCGTCGGGCGGTCCAGCCCGGCGATCGCCGCGATGATCCGCGTGCCGCGGTCGAGCAGTTTCTCGTTGATCGCGTCCAGGTCAACCATCAGGTCGCCGTAGGTCTTGCCGAGCTGCACCATGGCAACGGTGGAAATCTGGTTGAGCACCATCTTGGTCGCCGTGCCGGCCTTCAGCCGGGTCGAGCCGGTGATAATCTCCGGCCCGGTCAGCGGGCGGATGGTGACGTCCACGTCGAGCGTGGCCTGCGAGGCCGGCACGCAGGTGAGAAAGACGGTGTGGGCGTTTCGGCGGCGGGCCTCCGCCAGGGCGGCGGCGACGAACGTGGTCGTCCCGCCGGCGGCGATGCCGACCACCACGTCATGCTCGCCGACGTTCGCCTCGGCGACGGCGGCCACGCCCAGTTCGGCCTTGTCCTCGGCCCCTTCGACCGAGCGGCGCATCGCCTCGTCCCCGCCGCAGATGACGCCGACCACCATGCCCGGCGGCGAGCGGAAGGTGGGCGGGCATTCGCTGGCGTCGAGCACGCCCAGGCGGCCGGAGGTGCCCGCGCCTATGTAGATCAGCCTGCCCCCGGAGCGCAGGGCTTTCACCGCGGCGCGCACGACGGCGCTGATCTGCGGAATGGCTTTGGCGACGGCGGCGGGGATCAGATGGCCGATGCGGCTCATGAGACGCAGCACTGCGGGGATGGACAGGGCGTCGAGGCGGGACGAGGCGGGCAGACGCTGCTCCGTCAGGAGGTTCCCGCGATCAGTAATGGGACCCGGGCCGGGGATGGCCTGGGCGTTGGAGGAGGGGCGTGCCCGGGCGCCGGTCATGCGCGCGGCGGCGGTTAGCCGATAAGACGCTGAATCAACGGTTCCCAATCACCTGCATACAATGGCGGCTTCATGGGCCTTGGCCTGGATATCGCATACGCCACCGCGGCGGTGGTCAGCGCGCCCTTCTGGGGGCTGCGCCTGCTGCGCACGGGCAAGTGGCGCACGGACTGGCCCGCGCGGTTCGGGCGCATCGCCCCGCTGCCGGCGGCCCCGGGCGGCGCGGGCGGACCGCCCAAGACGCTCCTGATCCACGCCGTCAGCGTCGGCGAGGTGAACGCCATCCGCCTGCTGGTCCGCCAGCTTCAGGAACAGGCGGGGGCGAAGCTGCGTCTGGTCATCAGCTCAACCACGGACACCGGCATCGCCCGGGCCCGGAGCCTGTTTGCGCCGGCGCATACCGTGGTGCGCTACCCGTTCGACTTTTCTGGCTCCGTGCGCCGCGTGCTCGACGCCGTGCGCCCTGACGCGGTGGCGCTGGTGGAACTGGAGCTTTGGCCCAACTTCACCGCCGCCTGCGCCCGGCGCGGCATACCGGTGGTGGTGGTCAACGGCCGTCTGAGCGCCCGCAGTTTCCGCGGCTACCGGCGTTTTCGTCCGTTTGTCCGCCCGATGTTCGCCCGCCTGCGGGCTGCCGCGGTGCAGAGCCCCGACTACGCCCGGCGCTTCGCCGCTATGGGCACGCCCGCCGAGCAGGTCTGCGTGCTGGACACCATGAAATGGGACACGGCCGAGGTCGCCGATCCGAAGCTGCTGCCCGGGGCCGCGGAACTCGCCGCCGCGCTGGGCCTGGACCGCGGCCGACCGATCGTCGTCGCCGGTTCCACCGGGCCGGGCGAGGAGAAGTGGCTCCTGGATGCGTTTAGAGCCCAGCCCGAACTCACGGGGGTGCAACTGGTCCTGGTGCCGCGCAAGCCCGAGCGCTTCGAGGAAGTGGCGGCGCTGGTTCCCGGCATCATCCGCCGCACCCAGCACCCCGACGGAAGCGCCACCCCCGTTTCCACGACAGCATCTCCGGGCCCGCGGGTGTTCCTGCTCGACACCATGGGCGAGCTGCGCAAGGCCTACGCCCTGGCCGACGTGTGCCTGGTGGGGCGCAGCTTCCTGGGGCTATACGGCTCGGACATGATGGAGCCGATCGCCTTGGGCAAGCCGACGATCATCGGGCCGTTCCACAGCGACTTTGCCGACATCATGACGGCCCTGGAGGATGGCGCGGGGATCATCGTGACGGGCCAGCCCGCGCCGGCCGTCGCTGACCTGCTGGCCGACCCCAGCCGCGCCGCCGAACTGGCCGAAAACGGCCGCCGCGTTATCCTTTCCCACCAAGGCGCCACCGCCCGACACGCCAGCCTGCTCTTGCAGGTTCTGGGCCTGGCGCGGGACGGATAAGGGATCGTGTGCCCAGCGCGGTTCTCCGCGGACTGCGAACCGCGGCTAAACCGTGGATGCGGTAAACTGGTGCATGATGCCATCCACGGTTTTGCGCCAAAACGTCCTCGCCGCCGCCCGCCACATCGTTGTCAAGCTGGGCACGCAACTNNCAGCGCGGGGTGCGCACCACGATCGTCTCCAGCGGCGCGGTGGGCGCGGGCATGGCGGAACTGGGGATCAAGAATCGTCCGTCCGACATCGCCGACCAGCAGGCGGTGGCCTCGGTGGGCCAGCGCCGGCTGATGACCCATTACCACGAGGCCTTCGCCCCCCACAACATCCCCGTCGCCCAACTCCTGCTCACCCGCGGCGATTTCGACGACCGCGCCCGCTTCCTCAACATCCGCAACTGCGTCGCCCGCCTGCACGAGCTGGGCTGCATCCCGATCATCAACGAGAACGACAC
>PLSW01000016.1 GCA_003165275.1 Caulobacteraceae bacterium | reverse complement strand
GCGAACAGGCTGACCCGGTTGATGGTGTAGCCCATCAGGTTGGAGGCGAAGAGGGTCAGCAGGATGGTGGTCGGGATGACCACGGCGGTGACGCCGGCCTCGCGCCAGCCGATGGCGAATCCGATGAGCACGACGATGGAAAGCGTCGCCAGGGCGAGATGCTGAAGCAACTCGTTGGCCTTGTCGTTGGCGCTGGCCCCGTAGTCACGGGTGACGGCGACATCCAGGCTGTCTGGCAGCAGCGATCCCTTCAACGCCTCGACCCGCGCCAGGACCGCGCTCGAGACCACGACCGCGTTCGCGCCTTTGCGCTTGGCGATCGCCAGGCTGACGGCGGGCGCTTCGCTCCATCCCTGAGCAACCCGGGCGTAGCGCCAGGCGCGGGCCTGATCCTCGCGCGGGGCCTCGATGACATTGGCCACGTCACGCACATAGACCGCCTCGCCCTTGGCTGAGGGCAGGGCGATCATGCCGATCTCGGAGGCGCCCGTCAGGGTGCGGCCGGCGGTCACCGATACGGCCTTCCCATTGTTGCGCACCATGCCGGCGGGAAAGGCGCGATTGGCCTGGCGAACAGCGTCCATCAGCCCGCCGAGGGAGACCCCATGAAGGGCGAGCTTGGCGGGGTCGGGCTCGATGCGGATCTCATCCGGCCGGCCGCCGACGATGAAGGTGAGGCCGACGTCATCGACCTTGGCCACCTCGGTGCGCAGCTTGCCGGCGATCTCATAGAGGGCCTGATCGGTCCACTGGCCGGCGGCGCCGGGCTTGGGCGACAGGGTCAGGACCAGGCTCGGGACATCGTTGATCCCGCGGGTCTGGATCAGCGGTTCTGGGATGCCCGCCGGAATGCGGTCGAGGTTGGCGCTGATCTTCTCGTGGATGCGCACCGTCGCCGCATCCGGATCGGTGCCCACCTTGAAGCGCGCGGTGACCATGACCTGGTTGTCGTCGGCGAAGGTGTAGACGTGGTCGACGCCGGCCACGCTCTGGACGATGGTCTCCAGTGGCTTGCCGACCAGCTCGACGGCGTCCGGCGCGCGAAGGCCCGGCGCGGCGACCATGATGTCGACCATGGGCACGCTGATCTGCGGCTCTTCCTCGCGGGGGATCGTTGCCAGGGCCAGAAGGCCGACGGCGATCGCCGCCATCAGGAACAAGGGGGTGAGCGGCGACTTGATCGTCGCCTTGGTGAGCCGTCCCGAAAGGCCGAGGTTCATCGCGTCACCGGCGGGGTCAGGACGTCGCCGGCGCGCAGGCCGGACAGCACTTCCGCCTGGTCAGCGGCTGGAGCGGCCGTGGTCTGGATCGGTATTTCCGAGGCGGTCCCGTCGGCGCGGACGATGCGGACGTAGTCGACGCCAAAGCGGGTGGCGATGTAGCGCTTGGGAATCACCAGGGCTTGGCGCTGGCCGATCCTGATCTGGGCCCGCACCCGCTGGCCGACGAGGTCCTGAGGCAGGCCCGGCGCGGTGACGTCGGCGGTGACCTGTCCGGCGGTGACGTCGGGATAGATCTGAGAGATCACCCCCTGGCTGACCGCGCCGCGCAGGTCATCGGCGGCCAACGGGACCACGTCTCCGACCTTGAGCGCCCGCGCCTCGGCCTCGGGCAGTTCGATCCGCACCACGACCGGGCCGGCGGTGATCTTCGCGATGGACTGTCCAGGCATGACGACCGAGCCCGCCGGCACATCGGCGGTCAACACACGGCCCGACGCGGGGGCGAGCACGGCGCCCTGGGCGCCCTGTTCGGCGCTGGCGGCGCGCTGGGCGCGGGCCGCCGCGAGGGCGCCGTTCGCCGACTTGGACTGCGCCTCGACCTGGTCCAGCCGGGCCTGGGCGTAGACCCCATGGGAGAAGAGATCGCGCGTGCGGGCCAGATCGGCTTGGGCCGCCGCCGCCTGGGCCGCCGCCGCCGAGACCTGGGCGTCGTAGGCGCCGGTCTGGAAGGCGAGGCGGTCGTCCTTGACCGTGGCGATCAGCTGGCCCTGGCGGACTTCGTCGCCCGCCTTCACATAAAGGCGGGCCAGCGTGCCGGGGATGCGGGCGCGGGCGTCGGCCATGTCCCGGGTGGTCAGCGTCGCCGGCACGGGCTTGAGGTCCGCGACGGTCTGAAGTTGGACCTGCAGGCGGCCGGCGGCGGGCGCCGGCGCCGCCACGGGGGCGACGGTCTTGGCCTGGCCGCAGGCGCCCAGGAGCAACCCTGCGCCCAGTGCGCCGATCAGAAGCGGCCTTGCAGCCATGGTTCGCCCTCCCGAGTTGGTCTTGTGATGGACGCCTAGCCGGAGACTGTCGGCAGTCCGGCGGCCTTCCAGGCCGAAAGGCCGCCCGCCAGATGCGTCTCGACGGCAAGGCCGGCCTTGCGGCATTGATCCACCGCCATGGCCGAGCGCTTGCCGCCGGCGCACTGCAGCACAATCGTCTTGCCGCCGGCATTGGGCAGGGCGGCGGGATTGAAGCTCGAGAGCGGGGCGTTCACCGCGCCGGCGATCCTCTCGACCGCGAACTCGGCGGGCTCGCGCACGTCGATCAGCAGGATCTCGCCAGCGGCGAGGCCGGCCTTCACCTGCGGCGCGGTGAGGTCCTTGGTCTTGGGGGCGCCGAACATCAAAAGACTCCTTCGGGATGGGCGCGGCCGGGGACCGTGCAGAAGAGGTTGGACAGGGTTTCGATGACGGCCCGGGCCTGACCGCTTTGCAGGCCGTAGTAGATGGTCTGGCCATCGCGCCGGGTGGCGACGACGCCGTCGCGGCGCAGCAGCCCCAGGTGCTGGGACGCCAGGGTCTTGCTCACCCCGACCAACTCGGCGATGGCGCCCACCGACTGCTCGCCGTCAATCAACGAGCAGACCAGCATCAGCCGATGCGGGTTCGCCAGCGCCTTGAGGAGGTCGCAGGCGTCGTCGGCGGAAGCCTTCAAAGCGTGGAGGTCAAATTTCATAGTTGCATATATGCGTCTATTCACATATTCAGTCAAGCCATGTCAGGGTCACCCTAAGGCCGCAACCCGCGCCGCGACGTGACACGCATGAAGATCAAGGGCATGAGCCATGCGCCAATATGTCTGCCCCGCCTGTGGCGCGGCCAACCGCGCGCCGAACGGCAAGGATCCGCTGGCGGCCAAATGCGGTCGCTGCAAGCAGAGCCTCTTTTCCGCCCATCCCACGGAAGTCGACGCCAAGGCGCTCCGCGCCCATCGCGGCTCGACCAAGGGCGCGGCGGTGCTGGTCGACGTCTGGGCGCCCTGGTGCGGCCCCTGCCGGGCGATGGCCCCCAATTTCGCGGTGGCCGCCGCCAGGCTGGAGCCGGATGTCAGGCTGCTGAAACTGAACTCCGAGGCCGAACCCCAGGCCTCCGCCGAGCTCGGCGTCTCCAGCATCCCCACGCTTCTGCTCTTCAAGGACGGCCAGGCGGTCGCCCGCACCGCCGGCCTGATGAGCGCCGATCAGATCGTCGCCTGGACGCGCCAGGCCCTGGCTCAGGCTCCGGCCTGAGCAGAACGGAGTCGAATCATGACAATCGACCGCATGGTCCTGGCCTTCGCCGGCTGCGTTGTTCTGCTGGGCGTGACGCTGGCCTGGCTTGTCAGCCCATGGTGGATTCTGTTGTCGGTCTTCGCCGGCCTGAACATGATCCAGGCGGCGTTCACCGGTTTTTGCCCGGCGGCGATGATGTTCAAAAAGCTGGGCGCCAAGCCCGGGGTCGCCTTCCGGTGACCGCCCTGCGCGTCGCCGCGGCCCTGGGCCTTTTCGCCGCGATCAGCCTTCCAGGACTGGCGACAGCCCTGTCGCTTCCCGAAGCGATTTTGTTGGCCCAGAAGTCCAACCCGACCCTGGCGCAATCCAAGGCCCAGGCGGACGCGGCCGGCGCCCGGCTGTCAGAGGCCCGCGCCGGGCGGCTTCCGACCGTGGTCCTCTCCGGAGAGAGCGGCTGGGGAACGACTGACCTCAGTGGCTTCTTCGGCTTCGGACGCAGTACGGTCTCGCCGCGGGGCGCGGCGCTGGAGGTACGCCAGCCGGTGTTCGCCGGCGGCGCAATCAACGCGGCGATCGATCGGGCTCGGGAAGGCCGTGACGCCGCGCTCGCCCAGGCCGCTGGGGCGAAGGCTCTGCTGTCCGCCCAAGTGGCCGAGACCTACGTCACCGTGCTGAGCGCCGGCCAACTCCTGTCCCTCGATGAAGCCCAGGTGCGCGAGCTGAGCGAGATCGTCCGGCAGGCCGGACTGAAGTTCAAGGACGGCGCGACTCCGCGAACCGACCTTGATCAGGCCCGGGCCCGGCTCGCCGGCGCCCAGGCCGACCTGGCGCGCGCGGCGGGCGATGTGGCGCGGGCGCGCGCTCGTTTCACCAATGTCGTCGGCGCCGAGCCCGACGCGCTTGAGCCGTTGTCCGAGGTCCCGCAGTCCCCCGCGGCCCTGGAGGACGCCTTTGCGGCCGCCACGCAATCCAGCCCCATCCTGCTCGCCGCCGAAGCATCGGCGCGCTCGGCGGAGGCCGGCGTGCGCTATGCCCAGGCCGACCGCTTGCCGACCTTGGCGCTGGCGGCCTCGGCCAATACGACACGGGATCAATTCTTCCCCGGCTATCGGGCCGACGGCGTCACCGTCGGCGTGCAGGGGCGTTGGACCCTGTTCTCGGGCGGCCTTGTCAGCGGCAGGATCAGCGAAGCGCGCGCGGATGTCCGCGCGGCGCAGGCCGGGCTGGACGCCGCCCGCGCCCAGGTTCGCGAGGCCGTTATCGGCGCCTGGCAGGATGTTCAGACCGCCCGCGCCGTGGTCCAGGCGGCCTCTGATCAATCGACGGCCTCGGCAAGCGCGCTGGAAAGCGTCCGCAACGAAGTTCGCGTAGGGCAGAAGCCGACCGTGGACCTGCTGGACGCGGAGCGCGAAGCCTTGGCGGCGCAGGACGCCCTGGTCATCGCGCACGGCCAGCAGGTCGTCGATGCCTACCGTTTGAATGCGCTGCTGCACGGCGAGTGAGGGGGCTGAGACGCCCCGGGCCCGGGGCTGCAACCCTGGCCCGTTCCGCCTGACTGTCGACAGGGCGGCCGCGCGGGTTCAAACCTTCAGAACAGCGGCGCGACGGCGCCAGGGAGCAGCCGATGTCCGAGACCGCCTCGCCCTCCGCCAACGCGGCTCAGATCGACTACTGGAACGCCAGCGCCGGCCACACCTGGGTGACGTTCCAGGAACAACTCGACCGGCAGATCGAACCCCTCGGTCTGGAGGCCATGCGCGCGCTCGCGCCGGCGCCGGGGGAGCGGATCCTCGACGTCGGCTGCGGCTGCGGACAGACCTCGCTGGAATTGGCGAGCCGGGTGACCGGGTCAGGCGCCGTCACCGGCGCCGATATTTCCGCGCCAATGCTGGACGTGGCGAGGGCCCGGACGGTCCACGCCGGCACAGCGACGCCTGATTTTCGTCAGGTCGATGCGCAGACGGGCGACCTGGGGGAGGGCGCCTATGATGCGGTGTTTTCGCGGTTTGGCGTCATGTTCTTCAGCGATCCGGTCGCCGCCTTCGCAAACCTTCGCAAGGCGCTGAAGCCGGCGGGTCGGCTGGCCTTCGTCTGCTGGCGGCCGTTTGAGGAAAATCTCTGGATGCGCGCTGCGATGGAAGCGGCGCAAGCGTACCTGCCGCCAGCGCCGCAGATGGACCCCCGGGCGCCCGGTCCCTTCGCCTTCGCCGATGCGGACCGGGTGCGTTCGATCCTCACGGAAGCTGGTTTTTCGGACGTGACGCTTCATGCGTTCAACACGTCGATCGGCGGCTCAAACCTGGATCAGACGGTCGACTTGGCGTTTCGCGTCGGTCCCCTTGGGGCTGTCCTGCGGGAACAGCCCGACCTGGCCCCGACCGTCGCTGGGGCGGTGCGGGCCGCGCTCGTGGCATTTGAAACCCCCTCGGGGGTGCTGATGCCGGCGGCCGTCTGGATCGTGCAGGCGCGCGCCAACCTGATGGGCTGACGCGTCTCAATTCAGGCCCAAGGCTTGAACCAGCCCCAGGGCGACGGCCCCGAGGGCGATGAGCGAAAGCGTGACCACGGTGATTACCCGAGGACCAGCCTTCGAGATCACCCTGACATCGACCCCCAAGCCCAACGCAGCCATCGATACGATCGTCAGCCATGTGGCCATATGCGAGGCGGGGGAGAGCAACGTACGGGGGATCAGGTCGAAGGACCGGCCCGCCACGAGCATAAGAAAGCCGACGATGAACCAGGGAACCAGATGGTGAAGCTTCGGAAGTGGGGCGCCGGAAGATGCGGGAAGGCCAGGCTCGCCGCTGCCTTGCCGACTGCTCAGAACCGAAAGGACCAGCACCACGGGCCCCAGCATGAGCACGCGCACCAGCTTCACCAATGTCCCGACCTGGGCTGACAACGAACTGATCGGCGCGGTCGCCGCCAGCACCTGGGGCACGGCGTAGACCGTCAGCCCGGCCAGAACGCCGAAACCGCGGGGGCTCATGTGAAGGGCTACAGAAAGCGCAGGGAGGGCCAGGACCACGGCCACACCCAACACGGCGGTGAAGGCGATGGAGGCCGCGACGTCGTCACTGTCGGCGCCGATCACCGGCGCCACCGCGGCGATCGCGGAGTTACCACAGATGGAATTGCCGCAGGCGATCAGGACCGCCATCCGGTAGGGCAGGCCAAACAGCCGGCCGAGACTGTAGCTGAAGAGGATCGCCAGGCCGACGGTGCAGGCGATCCCGGCCAGCAGCCCCACGCCGGCGCCTAGGATTGTGCTTGCGCTGACTGTGGCGCCCAGCAGCACGATGGCGACTTCCAGAAGAACCTTTGCGCTAAAGGCGATGCCTGGCAACCAGGTCAGGGGCGGTGTCCAAGCCGTCCGGATGGCCGTCCCCATCAGGATCGCCAGGACCAACGCCTCCAGCCAAGCGCGCCCCAGGAGTTGGGCCTCGGCGGCTTGCAGCCCATAGGCGCCAATGGCGATCAGACCGCATAGCGCCAGGCCGGGCGCCAGCCGCACAGGCCAGCGCTTCCACCGACGAGCCTCGATTGTACGGTTATGCGTTTGCGGCACGGCCATCATGCCGACAGCATCGCCCACCCCTACCAATCGATCCAACGCGTTGTTAATGTCATTTCAATCGATATTTTTGATTGAACTGTATGACCCTCGAACAGCTTCGCGTCTTTGTCGCGGTCGCAGAGCGGCTGCATATGACCCGCGCCGCGGAGGCGCTGAACATGACGCAGTCGGCGGCCAGCGCCGCGATCGCCGTCTTGGAATCGCGGCACGGGGTTCGCTTGTTCGACAGGGTAGGCCGGGGGTTGGCGCTGACCGAAGCCGGCCGGACCTTTCTGCCTGACGCCAGGGCCGTGCTTGGAAGGGCCCAAGCCGCGGCGCAAGCGCTGGACGATCTGGCTGGCCTCAAACGAGGCTCGATCGCCTTAGCGGCCAGCCAGACTGTCGCCAACTATTGGCTGCCGTCCCGGATGGCGACCTTCGCCAACGCCTATCCGGACATCGCCCTCAAGCTTAGGGTCGGGAATACCGCGCAAGTGGCGCAGGCGGTGATCGAGGGCGCAGCGGATATCGGCTTCGTGGAGGGGGACATTGAAAGCCAGCAGCTCGAGCGTACACGGGTAGCCACAGATCGGATCGGAATCTATGCGGCGCCGAGCCACCCGCTGGCCGGAGCGAAGGTGGCCCCTCGCGATCTGGAAAGCGTGTTGTGGGTGAGACGTGAAGTTGGATCCGGCACTCGGTCGGAGTTCGAGCACGCGCTCGCAGACGTCGGCGTTGATCCCGGTCGGTTGAGGACGGCCCTGGAGCTCACCTCAAATGAGGCGGTCTTGGAAGCCACGGCCAGCGGCGACCTGGTCGCCGCCGTTTCCGAACTCGCCGCGCGATCGTTTGTCGCCGCGGGCCGATTGACGAAGTTGCGGTTCGATCTTCCGGAACGTCACTTTGATCTGGTAATCCATCGTGAGCGGAGCCGCAGCGCGGCCGTGGCCGCATTTGTGAAGCGGCTCTAAGGGACTTCGGTTAGCCGAGGCGGCGAACTCCAACGTCTTTGACCACTTCGACGAGCTCGGGCTGGCCTGGTTCCTTCGAATGGTCGATTACCGAGATGATCGTCGGCATCGCCCGCATCAAGGCTGCGGAAACTTCCCGTGGCGCGAACAGGGTCTGCTGCGGGTATCGCTCGGCGATGAGCAGGTTGAGGCGTTTGACTTCATCCACGTCGGTGACCTCGGACACCCGCGCCGCCATCGAGAGCCCCCGAATGTGATCGGCCACGTCCCGGCCGATCGCGATCGACACCCTCGCGTCGCGTTTGATGTTGTCACGCTTCTGGCTGTTGGCCGCGATGACGAAATAGAGCGCCAGGTCGTCATGGATGAATCCGACGATGGTGGCCTGCGGCCAACCGTCCGGTCGCACCGTTGCAACGGTCATGATGCGGTTCTCGTCGAGCACGTTCAGGATCGTGTCCTTTAGCTGCGGATCGAGCGGACCGATTGTCTGTGACATGGTGTGCGCCTCCTGACGCCGCGCGGCTGACCGCGCCTCTTGTTTCGCGAGTCTTCGTCTGGCGACGGACGATCCTCGCGTGATCCGCCGGCGCGCGATCAGCCGGCCGATCAGCCGGCTTGAAAGCGTCCGACGGCGTTCCAGAGATCAAGCACGCGATCAACCGGGTGGTGGGCCGCGAAGCCCAGAATGCTTATCGAACATGGCGCCAAGGGAAATCGGCGTCCCTCCAGCACCGGCAGCTCCAGCCAGCGCGCCGCCAGCGCCGCGCCGAAATGACCATGCGAAAACAGCGCCACATTGCCCTGCATCGTGACCAGCCCGCGGATCAGCCGATCGGCGCGATCGGCGATTTGCGCGGGGCTGTCGCCGTTCGGGCAGCCGTCGCGAAACAGGCTCCAGCCGGGCCGCTCCTTTTCAATGTCGGCGGACAGCCGGCCTTCGTAGTCGCCGTAGTCCGACTCGGCTAGGTCGGCGTCGACCTCGGCGGTCGCGCCAAACCCCGCCAACTCGCAGGTCCGGCGCGCGCGCTGACGCGGACTCACCATGACCCGCGTGAAGGCGACGCCCTCCAGCCGCCGGCCAAGGGCGCGCGCGGCGGATTCGCCTTCGGCCGTAAGGGGTATGTTGGTGACGCCGGTGTGCTGGCCGGTGATCGACCAGGCCGTCTCGCCGTGACGGATGTAATAGATCTTCGGGGGAATGATGTCGGCGGCGCTCATCGCCGGCCCTTCAGCGATGTCATGCTGGCTCCATCTGCGCGGTGTATTCGCCCTGGCGAGCGGCGCGATTGCATTGGGCGCGGTGAAGAAGGGCTCTCTGCGCCGCGGGAACCTGGGCCGGGTCGCCGCGCCAAAGCTCCAGAGCGGCGCGTTGGAGCGCCCGGCCGTAGGAGAAGGACAGGGCCCAGGGCAGGCGCGCGTCGGCCGATTTGCGCAGGATCGCCATGGCGTTCAGCCGCGCCGATGCCAGCTGATCGGATTGCCCCCCGGACAGGAAGGCGATCCCTGGCACGGCGGCGGGCGCCGCGCGGCGCAGGCAATCCACCGTGGCGGCGGCCACCGCGTCGACGCCGTCCTGAGCCGGGCGGGCGAGCCCCGGCGTCACCATGTTGGGCTTGAGGATCATCCCTTCGAGCGCGACCTGTTGGCGACGAAGCTGATCGAACACGGCCTGAAGAACCGCTTCGGTCACGGCGCGGCAGGTCTCCAGGGTCTCGTCGCCGGTGGCCAGCACTTCCGGCTCGACAATCGGCGCCAGGCCCGCCTCCTGCGCGAGGGCGGCGTAGCGCGCGAGGGCGTGGGCGTTGGCGTCGAGGCAGCCCTGGCTGGGCAGACCGGCCCCCAGGTTGATCACCGCCCGCCACTTGGCGAAGCGCGCGCCCATGGAGGCGTATTCGGCGAAGCGCTCCCGCAGGCCGTCGAGCCCTTCGGTGACGGTCTCGCCGGGATGCGCGGCGAGGGGCCTGGCGCCCAGATCGACCTTTATCCCGGGGATGATCCCCGCGCCCTCAAGCACCTTGACGAAGGGAACGCCGGCCGCGGTGCTCTGGCGAATGGTTTCGTCGTAGAGAATGGCCCCGCTGATCGCTTCACCCAGGCGCGGGGTGGTCACCAGCATTTCGCGATAGGCCCGCCGAGCGGCTTCGGTCTGAGGGACGCCCAACTCGGCGAAGCGCTGGTTGCAGGTCCCATTGCTCTCGTCCATCGCCAACAAGCCCCTGTCGTCGGCGAAAAGGGCGGCGGCGGTGGCCTGCAGCGCGGCCAAGTTCATGCGGCGTCGCCCCACTTCCAGTTGCGGATCTCGGGCAGATCCTGGCCGTGCTGGTCGATGTAGAGCTTGTGCTCGATCAGCTTGTCCCGCATCGCCTGCTTCAGATAGGCGCCCTCGGCGCCCAGGTGCGGCAGCCGATCCACGGCGTTCTGGACCAGGTGGAAACGGTCGAGCTCGTTCTGCACGCGCATGTCGAAGGCTGTCGTGATGGTGCCTTCCTCCCGATACCCGTGGACATGGAGGTTCCTGTTGGCCCGTCGATAGGTCAGGCGGTGGACCAGCGACGGGTAGCCATGGAACCCGAAGATCACCGGCTGGTTCCGGGTGAACAGGGAATCGTAGTCGGCGTCGCTCAATCCATGGGGATGTTCGCTTTCGGACTGCAGCTTCATCAGGTCGACCACATTGACCACCCGGATCTTCAGGTCGGGCAGGTGGGATCTGAGGATGGACACCGCCGCCAGGATCTCGAGGGTCGGCGTGTCGCCGCAGCAGGCCATGACCAGGTCCGGCTCGCCGGTCTGATCGTTGCTCGCCCACTGCCAGATGCCGATCCCCTGGGTGCAATGGATGACGGCGGCGTCCATGGTCAGCCATTGGGGCAGGGCATGCTTGCCCGCCACCACCACGTTGACGTAGTCGCGGCTGCGCAGGCAGTGGTCGACCACCGACAACAGGCAGTTCGCGTCCGGCGGCAGATAGACCCGGACGATGTCGGCCTTCT
>PLSW01000352.1 GCA_003165275.1 Caulobacteraceae bacterium | reverse complement strand
GGGCGGGGTGCTTGGGAGTTACATCGACTGGCCCATAAATAGGGGAGGAGCAAAAGCCCCCTACGCCAGCGCCTCCGCCGCGATCGCCTTGGCGGCCGGGTAGTCGGCCTTGCCGTTGGCGACGCGGATGGGGGCGTCGGTGGCGAGGATGCGCTTGGGGGTCTTGTAGCCGGCGAGGTGGGCGCGGACGTGGGCGCGCAAGGACGCCTCGTCGAGGTTGAAGCCGGGGGCGAGGCGCACCACGCCGGTCACCGCCTGGCCCCACTTCTCGTCGGGCACGCCGATCACCAGGGCGTCCTCCACCGAGGGGTGGGTCTTCAGCGCCTCCTCCACCTCCTCCGGGAAGACCTTTTCCCCGGCGGTGTTGATGCAGGCGTTGCCGCGGCCGAGGAGGGTCAGGGAGCCGTCCGACTCAACGATGCACCAGTCGCCGGGGATCGAATAGCGGACCCCGCCGATGGTGCGGAAGGTGCGCGCGCTCTTTTCCTCGTCCTTGTAGTAGCCCACCGGATTGGGCGGGCCGATGGCGACCAGGCCGGGGATTCCGGAGCCCGGCGCGACGGGATTGTCGTTCTCGTCGAACACGCGGCAGCGTTCGCCGAGCATGAACTTGGCGGTGGGCGCCGGCATGCCCTTGGCGCTGATCGACACGCCCATTCCCAGGGCCTCGGAGGAGGAGAAGGCGTCCGACAGCACCGCCTGCGGCATGTGTTCCAGCAGGCCGTCCTTGACCTCCCGGCTCCACATCACCCCGGAGGAGACGATGGCGGCGACGCTGGAGACGTCGTAGCGCCCGGGCTCCTCGTTGAGGGCGTTGAGCAGGGGCTTGCCGAAGCTGTCGCCGACGACGACCAGGGTCTGCGGTTTGTGGGCGTCGATGGCCCGCAGCATCTCGTGGGGGTCGAAGTGGATCCCCTCCAGGGTGATCACGCAGCCGCCGGCCATCATGGTGTTCATCCCGGTCATCAGGCCGGTGCCGTGCATCAGCGGCGGGGCGGGCAGGATCTTCGCCCCCGGCCCGACGGTGCGGGCGTGTTCGCGCAGGGCCTCCAGGGTCTCCGGCGTCGGGCCGAGGATCCGGGCGTTCTGCAGGTTGATCTCACGCAGGTCGTCGTGGGTCCAGATCACGCCCTTGGGCATGCCGGTGGTGCCGCCGGTGTAGATGAAGAACTCGTCGTCCCCGGAGCGGACGATATCCAGCGGCCCGCCGTTGCCTTCCTCGATCAGGTCCTCGAACCGCTCGGCGAAGGGCGCCGCCTGGCCGCCGCCGGTGACCTCGACCCAGGTCTTCACCCGGGGCAGCCGGTCCTTGATCTGCTCAACGGCGCCCCGGAACTCGCTGGTGTAGACGACGGTCTGGGCGTCGGAATTGTCGAAAATGTACCAGACCTCCTCGGGGGTGTAGCGGTAGTTGACGTTCACGTGGGTCAGCCGCGCCTTCCAGCCGGCGCCCAGGGCCAGCAGGTATTCCGGGCAGTTGCGCATGTAGATGGCGATCTTGTCGCCGGGCGCGGACCCGCGGGCGATCAGGGCGGCGGCCAGGCTGTTCATCGCCTTGTTGGCCTGGCCCCAGTCGATCACCCGCTCGCCATGGATGAAGGCCGGCGCCTCGGGGGGGATCACCCCGCCGACCACATCGAGAATATCTCCGAAATTCCAACCCATCGCGCGACGTCCCTGTTTTTTTGGCGACCCGTACCGCGGCCGCCTTTCGTGTTTAGGTTAACCTCGTTCAGGATCGCGCGGGGTACAAGCTATTCCGTCTGATAGGGCGGGCCGGGAAAGGTTAACCGTTCGCTCGGCGCGGGACGGCCCTTGCTGGGCCGCCCGGCCAATGGTTAGGTCGATGGCTATGGCGTTGGGTCGGGGTCGCGCATGAGCGGGGAGGGCGAGGTCGGAGGGCTTTACCGCGCGCCGCGCCCGCATCGGCTGCTCGGCCGGCTGACCGTCTTCGTGCTGGGCCTGGCCATCGGCGCGGGCGCCGGCGCCATCGCCGCCACCGGCTATCTGCTCGCCCAGGGACGCCTCGCCGCGCCGCCGGCCAGCGGCGCCGTCGCCTCGGCCGCGACCCCGCCAGGGGCCAGCAAATCCGCGCCGTCGGGGGTGAAGGCCGTGGCCGCGGCGCCCGGCGCCGGGGCCCGCGCCAATCCCGCCGCCTACTATCCCACCGTCTCGCCGCCCCTGGCCGTGGGCCGGCCCCTGGTGGTGGGGGTGTTCGGCGACTCCCTCGGCGACGGGCTCTGGGCCGGCCTCTATCACCAGTTGCGCGACGACAAGCGGTTCAGCGTGGTCAAGTTCAGCCAGCCGTCCACGGGGCTGACCCGCTACGACTATGTCGACGTGCAGAAGAACACCGAGGACCAGATCGCCGCCCGCCCCATCGACGTGGCGGTGATCCTGTTCGGCACCAACGACCAGCAGGGGATCATCTCCGACGATGGGGTGCAGCCCTTCGCCAGCCCGGGCTGGCGCGCGGCCTATGACCGCCGCATCGAGACCCTGGTCGGAACCCTGCGGGCCAAGGGGATCGCGGTCTACTGGGTGGGGCTGCCGCGCATGCAGCGGGACGGCTTCGACCGCGGCGCGTCCCTGATCAACCAGATCTACGCCGACGAGGCCCGGGCCCTGAACCTGCCGTTCATTCCCACCACCCCGGAAACCCAGGACCCGGCCGGCGACTACGCCGCCTATCTGAAGGTCTCCGCCACGGGGCGGCCGGTGCTGATGCGGGCCAAGGACGGCATCCACATGACCATGGAGGGCTATCTGCGCATCGCCGCCCCCGTGGCCGCCCGCCTGCGCGCCGACATGACCGCCGCCGAGGCCCAGCACGCGGCCAATGCGGCGCCCGCCCCCGCCCAGGGCCTGGCGACCCCCCTCGCCGTGACCCCCACCGCCGGTCCGGTGACGGTATCGCGATGAGCATGGCCGCCGCGACGCGGTGGAGCGCCTCCGTCGCCGCGGTGCTGCTCGCCGGCGCGGCGCCGCCCGCGGCCCCCTCGATCGCCAGTGCGCAGCCCGCCCAGCCCATCGCCGGCGCGGAGGCGTTGGCGCCCTTCTTCGCCGCCCTCGGCGACC
>PLSW01000138.1 GCA_003165275.1 Caulobacteraceae bacterium | reverse complement strand
TCCCGCAAGGGGAGAAGGCCTAGGACGTGCGGCCCTCACCGTTGTTCCGCCAGCGCTTTTTCGGCCTCGACCAGCGCCTGCGGGTCGCCGACATGCATCCAAAACCCGTCCAGCACCGCCCCGGTCATCCGGCCGGCCGCCGCCAGGNNGGCGCCAGACCCGGCGCAGGGAGAAGGATTCGATCGGCTGGGCGTCGACGATCTGCGGCTTGGTGATCTGCACCCCGGCGAAGGCGTAGGGCGCGCTGGGGGCGTCGCCGCGAAAGGCGATGCGGGCGGCCGCATCGAGGAAGAAGTCGCCGGGGCCGTCGAAGCCCAGGGTCCTGTCCATCGGCGCGACCAGCAGGCAGGCGTCCATGGTCTCGGAATCCCAGACCCGCGCCATGTGGTCCAGCGCCGGCCCGGCGTCCTCGGTCCAGATGGCGTCGATATTGGCCACCCACACGGGGTCGTCCCCCAGCAGGGGCCGGGCCTTGCGCAGGCCGCCGCCGGTCTCCAGCAGGGCGTCCCGCTCGTCGGAGATGACGATCCGGGGGTGGGCGCGGGAGGCCAGGTGCGCCTCCACCTTGTCGGCGAAATAGTGGACATTGACCACGGCGGTCTCGACCCCGGCGTCCGCCAGCCGGTCGAGCATGTGGTCGATCAGGGCCCTGCCAGCCACCTCCACCAGGGCCTTGGGCCGGTCGTCGGTGAGCGGGCGCATGCGGGTGCCCAGGCCCGCGGCCATGACCATCGCCACCTTTGGCGCGGACTTGGGGGCGCTCACAGCCGCTTATCCTGAGGAATATTGCGGTCGAACCAGGCGCGGATCGGGCCGAGCTCCGGCGCGGCGAGGCAGGCGTTCAAATGGCCCCAGACCCGGGGAAGCAGGGCCCGGTAGCGGGGCCGCTCAAAGTAGGCCACCTGGCGGGCGAAGATGAACAGGATGCGCATGGAATTCAGCGCCCCCAGGCCGTGGAAGTCGGCCAGGAAGGTCTCGCGGTCGAGGTCCGGGCGCAGGGTCAGGTAGCGGTCAAGGCTGGCTGCGGCCCGCTCGGGGGAGACGTCCCGCCGGGCGTCGTGCAGCAGCATGGAGAAGTCCCAGGCCGGATGCGCGCGCACGGCGTCCTGGAAATCCAGCATCCCCACCCGCGCCGCCCCGGTGCGGCCCGGCAGCCAGATCAGGTTCTCGGCGTGATAGTCCCGGTGACAGAAGACGCTGGCGCCGGCGACGCCGCGCTCGCGGATCGGCGCCCACAGGGCCTCCCATTCGGCCTCGGCGTCGGGGCTGAAGGCGTCCATGCCGGCGAATTTGGGCCACCATTCCAGGAACATCTCCCCGCCGGTGCGCAGGGCCAGGTCGTCGAAGGCGAGGAACGGCCAGCGGCCGCCGTCCGCCTCCAGCACCGGCGGCGGCTCGGCCTGGTGCAGCCGCGCCAGGGCGTCGACGGCGGCGTCATAGAGGGGCGCCTCGTCCGCGCCCCCGGCAATGAGGGCGGCGTAGAGGTCGTCGCCCAGGTCCTCCAGCACCGCCAGGCCCGTCGCCGGATCGGCGGCGACGATTTCCGGCGCCGAGAGGCCCTGTCCGCGCAGATAGCCGGCGCAGGCGACGAAGGCCTCCACCCGGCCGGCGGCCAGGCGGGCGCGGGCGTTGTAGCCCAGGGCCCGGCGCTCGGCGTTGGACGCGGCCGGCGGACAGGGGGGCGATTCCATCGACGGCGGCTGGTCCATGAAGATCAGGCTTGCCTTGCCGGGCCGGTGCAGCCGCTCGTAAAGGCGCGTCGAGGCGTCGCCGGCCAGGGCTTCGCGGCGGGCGCCCGCCAGGCCGTTGGCGTCCAGGAAGGCGGACTTCAGCGCCGCGCGATCAGAACTCAATCGGTCGTCCTTCCCAGGCTCCGTGGGCGATGAGCCGCGCCAGGCGATAGTCGTCGGCGCCGGTGCGAACAATCTCAAGTTCTATATCGAGTCGGTCGACGGGCAGGCGCCCCTCCAGCCGTTCGGGCCATTCGATCACCGCCGCCCCGCCGGCCATCGCCTCGTCCAGGCCAATCTCATAGGCCTCGTCCGGCCGGGTGAGGCGATAGAGGTCGAAATGGGCCAGGCGCAGGCCGGGGGCGTCGTAGAACTGCACCAGGGTGAAGGTGGGGCTTGGCGCCTCCTCGTCCGGACGGGTGAGGGCGCGAATCAGTCCCCGGGCCAGGGTGGACTTGCCGGCGCCGAGCGGGCCCCAGAGGCAGATCGCCTCGCCGGGCTCGAGGGCCTGGGCCACCGCCGCCCCGAGCCGGGTGGTGGCCGCCTCGTCGGGAAGCCGGAAATCGCCGTCAGCGCTCAGTTTCATGGGGTCCTCGCCTGGCTCGCCGGCCGCCGGGGGCGACCATGCTCCGGGGCGGCCATCCGCCGCAAGGGCGCCGGCGCGTGAGGAATCTGACACGGCGTACGGGGAGGCCTATATAAGCGCCCCATGCCCCCTCGCCTTCGCCCCACCCGCCTCGAATACGTCGTCGACGGGATCAAGTTGCGCGCGCAGCTTTCCGCCGCGGCCCTGGGCGCCATAGGCGACGAGGCCGAGCAGCGTCGCCAGGCGCTGGAAATTCTCAAGGCGGCCCTGTTCCGGGGGCGGATGATCGCCAAGGAGCGGCTGGAGAACGGCGCCGGCGGCATCGAGACCGCGCGGCTGTTGTCCGGGGTCACCGACGAGGTGGTCTGCGCCCTCTACGACTTCACCACCGTCCACGTCTTCCGTGCCCGCAACCCCACCGAGGGCGAGCGTCTGGCGGTGATCGCGGTCGGCGGCTACGGCCGGGGCACCCTGGCGCCCTACTCCGATCTCGATCTGCTGTTCCTGCGGCCCTACAAACAGACCGCCCACGCCGAAAGCGTGATCGAGTACATGCTCTACGCCTTGTGGGACCTCGGTTTCAAAGTCGGCCACGCCTCGCGGACCATTGAGGAATGCGTGCGGCTGAGCCGCGAGGACTACACCATCCGCACCTCCATCCTGGAGGCCCGCCGCCTGACCGGCGACGAGCGGCTGGCCGCCGAGCTGCGCAAGCGGTTCCGCGACGATGTGATCAAGGGCACCGGCGCCGAGTTCGTCGCCGCCAAGCTGAAGGAGCGGGACGAGCGCCAGGCCCGGGCCGGGACCAGCCGCTACATGGTCGAGCCCAACATCAAGGAGGGCAAGGGCGGCCTGCGCGACCTCAACACCCTGTTCTGGATCGCCCAGTACCTGCATCCGGTGGAGACCCCGGACCACGCCCTCAGCCTGGAGATGTTCGACCGGCGCGAAGTCCGCGCCTTCATCCGCGCCTTCGACTTCCTGTGGGCGGTGCGCTGCCACCTGCACTTCGCCACCGGGCGGCCGGAGGAGCGGCTCAGCTTCGACCTGCAGCCGGAGCTGGCCCGGCGGATGGGCTACCTCGACCGCCCCCGCAAGGGCGGCGACAACACCCCCGCCGTCGAGCGCTTCATGCGCCGCTACTTCCTCATCGCCCGCGAGGTCGGGGTGCTGACCCGGGAGTTCTGCGCCAAGCTTGAGGCCGACGAGGCCAAGAAGAAGCCCCGGGGCCTGTCGCGCCTGCTGCCGGGCCGCGGCGGCGGCCGCAAGCCCCTGGACGAGCCGGGCTTCCTGGAGGAGGGCGGGCGGCTGACCATCGAGGGGCCGGAGACCTTCGAGGACGATCCGGTGAACCTGCTGCGCATGTTCGTCATCGCCGATCGGCGAGACCTGGACCTGCATCCGGACGCCTTCACCGCCGCCACCCGCTGCCTGCCGCTGATCACCTCGGCCCTGCGCCGAGACCCCGACGCGGCCAAGGCCTTCCTCGACGTGCTGGCGCGGGGCAAGCGCACCTACAACACCCTGGTGCTGATGAACGAGACCGGGGTGCTCGGCCGCTACCTGCCGGAGTTCGGGCATATCGTCGCCCAGATGCAGTTCAACATGTACCACTCCTATACCGTCGACGAGCACACGCTCCGGGCGGTGGGGGTGATCGCCGACATCGCCAACGGCAAGCTCGCCGAGGACCATCCCCTGGCGGTGTCGATCTGGCCGCTGATCGAGGACCGCGAGGTCCTGTTCCTGGCCATGCTGCTGCACGACACCGGCAAGGGCGGGGTCGGCGGCCAGGAGCGGGCGGGCGCCCGGGCGGCCCGCTCGGCCTGCGAGCGGCTGGGGCTGGAACGGGAGCGGATCGAGCTGATCGCCTGGCTGGTCGAGCACCACCTGCTGATGAGCGACTACGCCCAGAAGCGCGACGTCACCGACCCGCGCACCGTCGCCGCCTTCGCCCGGGTGGTGGAGAACCCCGAGCGCCTGCGCCTCCTGCTGGTGCTCACCGTCGCCGACATCCGCGCCGTGGGGCCGGGGGTGTGGAACGGCTGGAAGGGCCAGCTGCTGCGCGAGCTCTTCGGCGCCACCGAGGCGGTATTCCGCGGCGGGCGCGGCGCCGACCAGGCGGCCACCTTCGCCCGCCACTTGGCGGCCACCGCCAACGAAGCCCGGGCGTCGCTGATTGAGGCCGATCCCGAGAGCGCCAACTGGGCGCGGGCGATGGAAAACGCCTATTTCACCGGCTTCACCCCCGAGGAGCACCGCCGGCACGCGGTGCTGGCCCGGCGGGCCCTGAAGGCGGGCGGCGCCGCCGCGGATGCGCACATTCCCGAAGACCGCAACGCCGCCGAGATCACCATCACCGCCGCCGACCGTCCCGGCCTTTTCGCCGATCTCGCCGCCACCATCTCCGGCTTCAACGCCAATGTGGTGGGCGCGCGGGCCTACACCACCCGCACGGGCCAGGCCCTGGACGTCTTCTTCCTGCAGGACGCGGCGGGCGCCGCCTACGGCTGTGAGAACGCCAAGTCCCTGGAGCGCCTCACCAGCGCCCTGGAGGCCGCCGCCCGGGGCCAGCCGGTGGCGTTGGAGGTCCGGCGACCCGCGGACCTGGGCCGCGCCGCCGCCTTCACCATCGCCGCCGCCGTGGCGGTGGACAATGACGCCAGCGCGGACGCCAGCGTGGTCGAGGTCTCCGGCCGCGACCGCCCGGGGCTGCTGGGCGCCCTGGCCGGGGTTCTGGCGGAAGCCGGGCTGTCGATCCTCTCCGCCCACGTGGACGGCTATGGCGAGCGGGCCGTGGACGCCTTCTACGTCTGTGACGCGGCCGGCCAGAAGCTCGTCGCTCCCCGCCGCATCGCCGGCCTGAAGGCCGCCCTGACCGCCGTGCTGGAGGAAGACCCCGGCGCGCCGCCCACCGGTCGGCCCCGGCTGGAGCGGGCGCCGGCGAGCGTGGCGCGGTAAGGCATCGGGCCGTCTTCTCCGCTCATCTGCGCCTGCGCGCATAGGCGCTGACTCAGAGCGCGCTGGGCCTGCCTTGCGCCGCACCTCTGCTCGTCATCCCGGCCAGAGCGCCCTTGCGCGGAGAGCCGGGACCCAGCGGTTCGCAAGAACGGTGGATTTGGCTCCTGGGTCCCGGCGCTCCGCTTCGCTCCGGCCGGGATGACGAGCGGAAAAATGGGGCGCCGCCCTTAGGGCAAGGTTCACGCTTCAGCGTGTAGATCAGCAGCGTAATTCGCCGCCATCGCGCCCCGATTTCCCCTGCCGCGCGCCCCACGCTTCCCTCCCCCGCCCGCCCAGGCTAACCGAGACCCGATGGTTCAGTCGCTTCGCTCCGCCTATCGAAAACGCCTGCGGGACGGCCATCTCAAGCCGGACGCCGGGCAGGAGGCCGCGGTGGCGGCCCTGTCGCGGCTGGAGGGGGAGCTGAAGGGGCGCCGGGGTCTGTTCGCCAGCTTCGGCCGCCACAAGACCCTGCGCGGGGTCTACCTGTGGGGGCCGGTGGGGCGGGGCAAGTCCATGCTGATGGACCTCTTCTTCGCCGCGGCCGCCGAGCCGAAGAAGCGCCGGGTGCATTTCCAGGCCTTCATGGCCGAGGTCCACGGCCTGGTGGGCGAATGGCGCAAGGGGGATTCGGCGGCGCGCCGGGCCCGGTTCGGCCAGGCCCGGGGAGACGATCCGCTGGGCCCCACCGCCGAACTGATCGCCAGGGACGCCCGCCTGCTCTGCTTCGACGAACTTCAGGTCACCGACATCGCCGACGCGATGATCCTCGGCCGGCTGTTCGAGCGGCTGTTCGAGCTGGGAGTGACCCTGGTCGCGACCTCCAACCGGGCGCCGGACGACCTCTACCGGGACGGCCTCAATCGCCAGCTCTTCCTGCCCTTCATCGCCCTGCTCAAGCAGAAGCTGGAGGTGGTGGCGGTGAACGGGCCGATGGATTTCCGCCTGGATCGGCTGCGCGCCGCGCAGGTCTATTTCATCCCCCTGGACAAGGCCGCGAAGGCGGGGTTCGACGCCCTGTGGCGCGACATCCTTGGCGGGGCGCCGGAGACCGGCGAGACCCTGGAGGTGCTCGGCCGCCAGGTGCGACTGCCCCGGGCCAGCGGCGGCCTCCTGCGGGCGAGCTTCGCCGAGCTCTGCGAGGCGGCCCTGGGACCGCAGGATTACCTGGCGCTCGCCGCGCGCTTCCACACGGTGTTCCTGGAGGGCGTGCCGGTGCTGACCCCCGACCGCCGCAACGAGGCGCGCCGGTTCGTCACCCTGATCGACGCCCTCTACGAGGCCGGCGCCCGCCTCGTCGTCCTGGCCGCCGCCGAGCCGGACGCCCTCTATCCCGCCGGCGACGGGGCGTTCGAGTTCGAGCGCACCGCCTCGCGGCTGCATGAGATGCGGTCCGCAGCCTGGCTGGAGCGACCGCGGGACTAGGGGGAACACCGCTCCGCCCCCATTTATGGGGGAGGTGGACCCGAGCGCAGCGAGGGGCCGGAGGGGGCAAGTGCGCCTCGCCCCACTTGCCCCCCTCCGACGCGTGCGCTACGCGCCGCGCCACCTCCCCCATAAATGGGGGCGGAGCGGAGCCGCCGTCCCGCATTGCCGATCCTTAAGTCGACCGCCGCGGGGATCAGCCCTATGCCTGGACCTGCAAGATCGACGCGTGATCACGGACCCGCTAGTCGAGGTCGATCGTGTCGACGGACAGGATTTCGGGGCCTCCCATGCATGACGAACCACGGCCGCCGCGGCGGGGTTTCTTTGGAACCCTGACCCGCATCGGTCTCCTGCGCATCTTCGTCATGGGCTTTGTGCTGGTGACCGGCGTCGGCCTGACCATGGCCTTCCACGGGGAATACAGCCGCCACCGCATGGCGCTGCCCTACTCGCCGATCATCGACTACGCCGTGACCGGCCTGCTCTGCCTGGGCCTTGTCGGTCTCTACGCCCTGCTGGTGCGCCTGTTCGAGCGGCGCTGGCCGACGGAGGCGCGGCCGGCGCCCGGCCTCGCCCTGCTGGGGCTCGCCATCGGCTTCGGCCTCTTCTGCGCGGTCTACGCCGTGTTGAGCGTGATGGGCGTCGCGCATTTCGGCGGGATCAACGGCTTCGCCGGGATCGGAACCGTCTTCCTGATGGCGCTGATTTCCGGTTTCGGCGAGGAGCTGGTCTTCCGCGGCGTCGTCTTCCGCGTCCTGGAGGACAGCCTGGGGACCACCCTGGCCCTGGTCCTCTCCGCCGCCCTGTTCGGCCTGATGCACGGCGCCAATCCGGGGGCGACCGCGGTCAGCACCCTGGCCATCGCCGTCGAGGCCGGGGGCCTGCTGGCCGCCGCCTACGTCTGGAGCCGCAGCCTGTGGCTGGTCATCGGCCTGCACTGCGCCTGGAACTTCACCGAAGGCGGTGTATTCGGCGCCGCGGTCTCCGGCGGGGCGATGAAGGGGGTGCTGAACTTTCCCCTGTCGGCCAAGGCGCCGATCCTGCTCACCGGCGGTCAGTTCGGGCCGGAGGCCTCGGTGGTCGCCATGATCATCTGCACCAGCCTGGCGGCGGTGTTCGTCGTGCTGGCGGTGAAGCGCGGCGAGTGGCGCGGCCTGCGGTTCAAGCCGCTGTTGGGATAGGCCGCGTGAATTTGCCTGGAGTCTCCCAACAGGTCGTCATTCCGGCCGGGCGCCGGAGCGCCAATCTGGCCGCGGGTTTCAGGGTTCGCTGGCAACAGATGTTGCAGGCCGGGACCATGGCCCGCGGCGGCGATAGCGCCTTGTCGCAGACGGTGAATCTTCAGGCGCCCCGCCGTTGACTCACGGCCGGACGCTTGTATAAGTCCCGCCTCTCGCCCGCGGGCTTCCTCGCGGGCGCTTCTTTTCGTGAATCTAGGCAAGGCGCTGAACCCATGTACGCGGTGATTCAAACCGGCGGCAAGCAATACCGGGTCAAGGCCGGCGACCTGCTCGTTGTCGACAAACTTGACGGCGAGCCCGGCGCAAAAGTGGCTTTTGACAAGGTGCTCATGCTCGGCGGCGAAGCCGGCGTGGTTATCGGCGCCCCGACGGTGGACGGCGCGGTGGTCGACGCCACCCTGATCGAGACCCGCAAGGGCGAGAAGATCAAGGTGTTCAAGAAGATCCGCCGCCAGGGCTATCGCCGCACCCAGGGCCACCGCCAGCACGAGACCGTGCTGCGGGTGACCGGGGTCGCCGGTAATGGCAATTCGCAGACCTGGGACGGCGAAGTCGACCTGACCCCCAAGTCGGCCCTCGACGCCCGCGCCCGCGGCCTGAAGATCCCGGCCGCCGAGTTTACCCCGCCCGAGACGGCCAACCCGGCCCCCAAGGCGAAGGCCAAGGCCGCCAAGGCTGCGCCGGTGGAAACCGACGAGACCCTGGTCGCCGCCGAGGCCCCGGTGGTCGCGGCCTCCGCTCCTGAGGTGACCGCCGAGGCCGAACCGGCCAAGGCCGCGCCGAAGGCCGCCAAGGCCAAGGCCGCTCCGGCCGCCGAAGCTGCCCCCGAGGCCGGTGAAGCCGAGACCGCCAAGCCCGCGGCCAAGAAGGCCGCCCCGAAGAAGACCAAGACCGACGGCGACGACGCCTAAGGCCTTCGAGAACAGTTTAAGGAGGGCCGACCATGGCTCACAAGAAATCAGGCGGCTCCTCGCGTAACGGTCGCGATTCCGCCGGCCAGCGCCTCGGCGTCAAGAAGTTCGGCGGCGAGCACGTCCTCGCCGGCAACATCATCGTGCGCCAGCGCGGCACCAAGTTCTGGCCGGGCGACAATGTCGGCCTCGGCAAGGACCATACCCTGTTCGCCACGGCCCATGGCCAGGTCAAGTTTGTCACCAAACGCAATGACCGAACCTACGTCGCCGTCGTACCGGCAGAGACTGCGCCGGCCGAAATGGCGGCGGCCGCCGAGTAAGCGATCCGACCCTTTTCTTCGGATCGCGACGTTCACCAACGCAGCGATCCGGATGACGCCCTATATGCGGGGGGTCCGGAACGCCGGGCTCCCCGCTTTGCATTTCAGGTCCGCGGTAGACGGGCCCGGGGCGGAAAACACTGGAAACGGATCATGGACGACAGCGACCCCCTATCCGGTATCAGGCTTGACGGCCTGGCCCTGCGTGCGCCGTGCGCCGCGGACGCCGGCCGCATCGCCGATCTCGCCAACGACTACGAGATCGCCAAGATGACCACCAACCTGCCCTTTCCCTATCGCCGCCAGGACGCCGAGGCCTTCTTCGCGCGCATGGAGGCCGCCGACCGGGCCCGGGAGGCGGTGTTCGTGATCGAGGACGCGGCCGCCGGCCCCGTCGGCATGATCGGCTTTCACGTGAGCGGGACCCTCGGCCCGGAGATCGGCTACTGGATCGGCCGTCCGTTCTGGGGCCGGGGCCTGGCCACCCGAGCCGCCGGCGCGGCCCTCGCCTGGGCCTCGCAGACCTGGCGGCGCAAGGTGGTGGTCTCCGGCCACTTCGCCGACAACCCGGCCTCGGGGCGGGTGCTGGAGAAGGCGGGCTTTCTCTACACCGGCGAAATCCAGCGCCGCCGCTCGGTGGCCCGCGGAGCGGTCGCGCCGACACGGATGATGGTCTGGCTGGCGTGATGAAGCCCACGCCGTCACGACGCCGGCGCCTCTTCTCCTCTCCCATTCATGGGAGAGGTGGCGCGAGCGCAGCGAAGCGACGGAGAGGGCAAGTGCACCGCGCACACTTGCCCTCTCCGTCCTCTCACTTCGTTCGAGGCCACCTCTCCCATGAATGGGAGAGGAGAAGGGGTGTTCGGCCTACAACCGGGGCTCGTCTCGACGCCGCCGCTCTTCTCAAGCAGAACTGTCCGCCATGAAGTTTCTCGACCAGTGCAAGATCTACATCCGCTCCGGCGACGGCGGCGGCGGCGCGGTCTCGTTCCGGCGCGAGAAGTTCATCGAGTACGGCGGCCCGGACGGCGGCGATGGCGGCCGGGGCGGCGACGTCTGGGTCGAGGCGATGGACGGGCTGAACACCCTGATCGACTTCCGCTACATGCAGCACTTCCGCGCCGAGACCGGCGTGCACGGCATGGGTCGCAACCGCCACGGCCGCAACGGCGAGAATATAGAGTTGAGGGTGCCCGTCGGGGCCCAGATCTACGAGGAGGACCACGAGACCCTCATCGCCGACCTGGACAAGCCCGGCATGCGGGTGCGCCTGCTCAAGGGCGGCAACGGCGGCTTCGGCAACGCCTATTTCAAGGGTCCGGTAAACCAGGCGCCCGACTGGGCCAATCCCGGCCAGAAGGGCGAGGAAAAGGCCATCTGGCTGCGGCTGAAGCTGATCGCCGACGGCGGCCTCGTCGGCCTGCCGAACGCCGGCAAGTCCACCTTCCTGGCCGCCGTCTCCGCCGCCCGGCCGAAGATCGCCGACTATCCCTTCACCACNNCCCAAGATCGCCGACTATCCCTTCACCACCCTGACTCCCGGCCTCGGCGTCGTCGACCTGGGGGTGAACGAACGTTTCGTGCTCGCCGACATCCCCGGCCTCATCGAGGGGGCCTCCGAAGGCGCCGGCCTCGGCACGCGGTTTCTTGGCCACGTCGAGCGCACCGCCGTGCTGATCCACCTGGTGGACGGGACCCAGGACGACGTGGCCGGCGCCTGGCGGACCGTGCGCGGCGAACTGGACGCCTACGGCGAAGGCCTCACCGACAAGGCCGAGATCCTGGCGATGACCAAGGTCGACGCCATGGATCCAGAGATGCGCGCCGAGCAGGCCGCCAGGCTGGAGGCCGTCGCCGGCCGCAAGCCGCTGCTGGTTTCGGCGGTGTCCGGCGAAGGGGTCACCGAACTGCTGCGGGTCGCCCTGATCGACATCCGCGAAGCCCGCGCCGTGGTCGCCGCCGAAAGCGCGCCCCCCGAGGCCTGGCGGCCTTGACAGACTATGGGACCCATCCCCTCGCCGCCGCCCGGCGGGTGGTGGTCAAGGTCGGCTCGTCGCTGCTGGTCCGGGAGGCCGCCGCCGACCGCGACTGGCTGGCCGCCTTCGCCCTGGACGTGGCGCGGATGAAGGCGCGGGGCCAGCAGGTGCTGGTGGTCTCCTCCGGCGCCGTGGCCCTGGGCCGGGGCCGGCTGGGCCTCGGGCGAAAGAAACTCGACCTGCCCGGCAAGCAGGCCGCCGCCGCCGCCGGCCAGTCCCTGCTCATGCACGCCTGGGAAGAGGCCCTGGCGCCCCACGGGATGATCGCCGCCCAGGTGCTGCTCACCCGCGACGACACCGAGGTGCGCCGGCGTTGGCTCAACGCCCGCGCCACGATGGAGACCCTGCTGGCCCTGGGCGTCACGCCGGTGGTCAATGAGAACGACACGGTGGTCACCGAGGAGATCCGCTACGGCGACAACGACCGCCTGGCCGCCCGGGTGGCGCAGATGATCGGCGCGGACCTGCTGGTGCTGCTGTCCGACGTCGACGGTCTCTACACCGCCGATCCCCGCCGCAACCCGGCCGCCGCCCACATTCCCGTCGTCAGCGAACTGACCGACGCCATCGACGCCATGGCCGGCGGCGCCAACGCCGAGGCCGGGGTGGGCACGGGGGGCATGGCCACCAAGCTGATGGCCGCCCGCATCGCCGCGGCCGCCGGCTGCGCCACCCTGATCACCCTCGGATCCCGCGCGGCCCCCCTGGCCATGGCCGAGGCCGGCGCCCGCGCCACCCTCGTCGAGCCCGCCACCACCCCCGCCGCCGCCTACAAGAGCTGGATCGCCGGCTCCCTCGCCCCCCAGGGCGAGCTGTCGGTGGATGACGGCGCGGCCAAGGCCCTTCTCGCCGGCAAGTCCCTGCTGCCCGCGGGCGTGCGGGGCGTGGAGGGCCGCTTCGAAAAGGGCGACGCGGTGATCGTCCGCGGCCCCGACGGCCGCGAGATCGCCCGCGGCCTGGCCCGCTACGACGCCGCCGAGGCGCTGCGGATCATGGGCCGCAAGTCCGGGGATATCGAAGACGTGCTGGGCTACACCGCCGGCGCGACTCTGATCCACGCCGACGATCTGGCGCTGGCGCGGTAGGGGCGACCTCAGCTCCTCCCCCATTTATGGGGGAGGTGTCGCGAGCGCAGCGAAGCGACGGAGGGGGCAAGTCGCTCGACCCCACTTGCCCCCTCCGTCAGCTCGCGATGCTCGCTGCCACCTCCCCCATAAATGGGGGAGGAGCGGCAGCCTACTTCTCCCGCCGCTCCTTGGGCGTGACCTTGGCCTCGAAGATGCGGCCTTCGCGCAGCACCTTGAAGGCGATCTGCCGGTCGATGCTGTCGTGGTCCAGCAGGCGCAGCAGGTCGTCGACGCCGGAGACCACCCGCCCGTCCGCCTCGATGATGATGTCCCCCTCGCGCAGGCCGGCCCGGCCGGCGGGGCCGTTGGCGTCGATGGTGGCGATCATCGCCCCCCATTCCTGCTCCGAAAGCCCCGCCTCAAGGGCGAAGCGCCGCGGAATCGCGCTCTGTTGGGCGATGACGGCGATGGAGCCCCGGCGCACCCGGCCGTGGCGCAGGATCTCGGTCATCACGAACTTGGCGGTGTTGCTGGAGACCGCGAAACAGATGCCCTGCGCCCCGGCGATCACCGCGGTGTTGATCCCCACCACCTCGCCGGTGGTGGAGACCAGCGGCCCCCCGGAATTGCCGGGGTTGAGGGCGGCGTCGGTCTGGATCAGGTCCTCGATCAGCCGGCCGGTGTCCCCGCGCAGGGACCGGCCGAGGGCCGAGACCACTCCGGCGGTGACCGTGGCCTCGAAGCCGAGGGGGTTGCCGATGGCGATGACCAGCTGGCCCCGCTTCAGCTTCTTGGAATCCCCCAGGCGGGCGGCGGGCAAGGTCACCGTCTGGTCGACCTTGAGCACCGCCAGGTCGGTATAGGGATCATCGCCGATGGCCCGGGCGGTCAGCTTGCGTCCGTCGGCGGTGACGATCTCCAGCACCGGCGCCACCCGCGCCACATGGCTGTTGGTCAGGATCAGACCCTCGGCGGAGACGATCACCCCCGAGCCGACCCCCTGGCGCCCATGACCCGCCGGATGGATGCGCACGACGGACGGGCCGACGAGGTCGACCACGTCGCTCAGGGCCTTGGAATAGGCGTCCATGGCCGCGTCGGTCTGGTCGAACACCAGCCGCATCGGCGGCGCCTCGTATTCGAAGGCCGCGTCGCGATAGGGGGAGGGATTGCTGAGGAACCGGGGCCGGCGCTGGAAAATCGCCTGCATGGCCCCGCCGGAATAGGCCTGGGCCGCGTGCTTGCGCGACTTGCGAATCTGCATTCTGCCCACCCGTCGTTAAATGGCGGGCATCAACAGCGCCCGCGCCTGGTCCGCGTCCCGGCGGATCTGATCGATCAGAGCCTCCAGGCCGTTGAATTTCAACTCCGGTCTTAAGAAATGAGCAAGGTCTGTCTCGATGGTCTGGCCATAAAGGTCCTCGTTGAAGTCAAACAACCACACTTCCAGCCGCGCCTCGACCAGGCCGGTGGTGGGATTGACCCCGAAATTGGCGACCCCGGGAACCTCGCGGCCGTCCGCCAGGCGGGTGCGGGTGGCGTAGGAGCCGAGCCTGGGGCGCACATAATCGCCGGCCAGGACATTGGCGGTGGGATAGCCCAGCTGGCGGCCCAGGTGCTGGCCCTCCACCACCACCCCCTCGATGGCGAAGGGGCGGCCGAGGATCTCCGCCGCCCGTTCCGGCTGGCCGGCCGTCAGGGCCTCACGCACGGCGCTGGATGAGAACTTGGCCACCACCTCGTCCCCGACCCGCTCGGTGATCGAGACCGAAAAGCCGTGGGCCTCGCCGTAGCGCCGCAGGACCTCTGGATCCCCGGTGCGGCCCTTGCCGAAGGTGATGTCGAAGCCGGCGGCCACGTGCCGCGCCCCCAGGCCCTCGGCCAGCACCAGGGCGGCGAAATCCGCGTCGGTCATCGTCGCCATCTCGGCTTCGAAGGGCAGGACGTAGAAGAAATCCACCCCCAGGGCGCCCAGGGCCCGGGCCTGCTGGTCCAGGGTCATTAGCCGGAAGGGTTCGACGCCCGGCTGGAAGTAGCGGCGCGGGTGCGGCTCGAAGCTGATCACCCCCAGGGGCAGGCCCAGGTCGTGGGCGGCCCGTGCGGCCGAGGCGATCACCCCCAGGTGGCCCCGGTGCACGCCGTCGAACTCGCCCAGCGCCACCGCCGCGCCGCGCTGCTCCGGCGCCAGGTCCCGCCAGCCATGGACGATCCGCAGGGCCACCTAGGCGTCCCGCCGCGGAACCAGGATCACCGCTTCGCCCTGCACCACCGCCTTGCCGGCCACCTCGCACACGGTTGTCAGGGTCACCCGGGCCTTTTCGGCGTCGATGGCGGCGACGGTCACCCGCGCGGTGACCACATCGCCGATCTTCACCGGCCGCCGGAAGTTCAGGGTCTGCGACAGATAGATCGCCCCCGGTCCGGGCAGGTCGTTGCCCAGGACGGCGGAGATATAGGCCGCCGACAGCATCCCGTGGGCGATGCGTTCCTTGAACGGGGTCTGGGCCGCGAAGTCGGCGTCCAGGTGCACGGGGTTGTGGTCGCCGGAGACCTCGGCGAAGGCGGCGATCGTCGCCTCGCTCACCGTATGGGAGCGCTCGGCCGTCTGACCGATGACCATGTCTTCCAGTTTCAAGCCCGCCAACCCGCACTCTCCGCACAAAGCCTTGCTGCTTTTAGCCCAGATCGGCCGCGTGTCACGCCTTGCGGCTTCACGAAACCGGAGCGGGCGCGCCAGTTAGAGCCGTCAAGAATTTCCGTCACCCCCGGGCTTGTCCCGGGGGCGGGGGAACACGAACGGGAGGTGGCTAACATAGGCGCGCCGATTTCATCGGTCAGTGATCCCTTGCCCCCGGGACAAGCCCGGGGGTGACGGTGGGTTGTGACCAGGCAAACGGGATCGCGCCGATCCAACAATGGGTCGGCCGTCACCACGTCAGCATTCCCATGGCCAGGGGCGCATGGGCGCCCTCCCGGGCCAGCAGGGCGGCGGTGAGGGCAGGATCCGGCCGCCCGTCCGGCCCGATCGTCTCCGCCCCGTGGATGCCGGAAGCGATGAACAGGCAGTCGAGGCCCTGGTCGGCGGCGCCCTTCACGTCGGTGGGGATTCCATCGCCGACGCAGAGGATCCGCCGGCGATCCACGGCGCGGCCCAGCAGGGCCTCGGCCTCGGCGACGCACAGATCGTAGATCGGCGCATAGGGCTTGCCGGCCATCAGCACCGGCCCGTCCAGGCCCGCATAGAGGTCGGCCAGGGCGCCGCCGCAATAGATCAGCCGGTCGCCCCGCTGCACCACCCGGTCGGGATTGGCGCAGATCATGGTCAGGCCCCGCCGGGCGCAGACCTCCAGTCGCGCGCGATAATCCTCCGGCGTCTCGCGCTCGTCGTCCTCGGGGCCGGTGCAGGCGATGAAGGCGGCGTCCTCGGGTCCGGAGAATTCCAGGCCGAGCCCGGCGTAGAGGGGCGCGTCCCGCGCCGGGCCGATCGCCCAGGCCGGCCCCGGCGCCCGCTCGGCGAGCAGCACCCGGGTGGCGTCCCCGGAGCTGACGAAGGCCTGCCACGCCGTCCGCGGCACCCCCAGGGCGTCAAGCTGCGGCAGCACGTCCGCCGAAGGCCGCGGCGCATTGGAGATCAGCACCACCGGGCCGCGCGCCCTGGCGAAGGTCGCCAGGGCCGCGCAGGCCTCGGGGAAGCTTTCCCGGCCGTTGTGGATCACCCCCCAGACGTCGCAGAGGAGCACATCGTAGCGACCGGCGATGTCGGCGAGGCGGGAGACGGGGGTGGTCGAGGGGGCGGTCATCCGGCGCGGGTAGCCGTGGACGGCGGCGGGGTCAACGGGTGGATCGCGGCTGGACGCCTTTCGCCGCCTAAACCCGCAGCAGAACCGCGTTGAGGTCCAATTCAGGTTCCGATGACTTTGCCAGGCATCGGCATTCGCCGTCGCGACTTCCCGACCCTGACCGGGGCTCCTTCGGCGCCTTGGGCCGCGCGCCCAATCGCCGCCAAGGGGTTCAGGGGCGCCTTGTCCGGGAATCGGCGGATCCAATCGCCTATGAGATCAGTGCCGGGTCGTCGACGTGGGCGGCTTGAGCATGAGCGCCGCGACCCTGCGGACGTCGTCCACCAAGGCTTGGGCTTGGGCTTGGGCTTGGGCTTGGGCTTGATCGGGGCGATGCATCGACCGCGCCAGGCTCCTTTCCATTTCGGCCAGTTCCCGCATCTCCGCCAGTTGCTCCGCCTCCAGCTTGAGCGCCGCGAGATCGGGCGTGTCCTCCCCGCGCGCCGCGGCCATGACCCGATCAAGCAACAGCCGCGCGACGTCCCGCTCCATCGCGGCCAGCTCTCGCAGGATCGCCGTGCACTCCCTCTCGCACGCGCGGGCGACGTCCAGGTCGGCGTCGGCTGGGGATCGGGTTGTGTGGCTACGCATAGAACAAAGAATGAACATTGATTCGAGGCCGCGTCAAGCCCGGTATATTTCTCGGCCGCCCGCACCATCGGCGCCCCGCGTCCGGCCGGGCCCGCCCGTCAATTTGTCGCACCCCGGGTTAGCGAAGCCATTACCCCCGGCGCGCTTGATGGCGACCATCTTCAACGGGCTCGCTCCATGACGACTTCCCGTCAAAATCGCCGGGCCTCCTACCTGAAGGCGCCTTCCGCTGCGCTGACGCCGGGGACGTTCGCACCGGCCTCGCCAGGGCCCGTCGTCGCGCCGAGCCTGGCGCAACGACTGGACGAGGCGGCGCTGCTGATCGGGCCCGTCTGGATGGTCCGGCTCTTCCTCACCCTGCTCGGCGGGGCCATCCTACTGATGTTGGCCAAGGCGCCCGTCGCCGCCGCCTGGGTTGTGGGCGGATGGGCGATCGAGGTCCCAACCTACTTCGCCATGCGGTCCATGGCCCGGGTCGAAGTCGTGACCTGGGCCCGTCGAGGCGCGTTCGCCGCCAGCCTCCTGGCCATGGTCAGCTGGTGGCTGCTGCTGTGCGTCCTGCTCTGGCGCACGGGCTCCCCCACGGGCATGGCGTGCGCCGCCATCGTCACCCTGTCGGTTGTGGCGATCGAGCTGCTGCTGTTTCACAACGTGCCCTGGCTGTTCCTGGTCGCCGGCGCCGCCCCCGCCATCGGCGGCTTCACGGTGATCGCCTTCGCCGATGGCCGGGACTGGCGGCAGATGGCGCCGGTCTGGAGCGCCATGGGCCTCAGCCTGTTCTTCAGCCTCGGCCGCGCCATCGAGACCCCCTCGGCCCAGGCGTCGCAGCGGTTGATCAACAAGAGCCTGAGCGACTACCAGATCCTCGCCGACAATATCATCGACGTCATCACCCGGGTCAGCGTCAAAGGCGTCTACGAATACGTCTCGCCGTCCTCCCTGGCCATCCTCGGCTACCGCCCGGAAGGCATGGTCGGCAAGCATCTGTCCCGGTTCATCGACCCCGACAACTGGGCGGACGCCATGGCGGCCTCCGAACAGCTGATGCGCGATCCCCACCAGCCGCTGACCATGGCCGGCCGCGTGCGGCACAAGGACGGTCGCATCCTTTGGCTGCAGACCGCCGTCAAGGTGGTCTTCGAGGACGGGGTTGCGGTCGGCGCCATCGGGGTCAGCCGCGATGTCACCGCCAGCGTGGAAGCCGACCTGGCGCTGCAGGCGGCGCGCCTGGAGGCCGACGCCGCCAACCGCGCCAAGGCCGACTTCCTGGCCAATGTCAGCCACGAGATCCGCACGCCGATGAACGGCATCCTCGGCGCCCTGCATCTTATCGACCGTGAAAACCTCTCCCCCCAGGGGCGGGAGTTGATCCGCCAGGCCAACAACTGCGGCCACATGCTGACCCAGCTGCTCAACGACGTCCTCGACTTCTCCAAGATCGAGGCCGGCCAGCTGGAGTTGGCGCCGGAGCCGATGGACCCCGCCGAGACCCTCGGCGGCGTGATCGCCCTCCTGGCCGGCCAGGCGCGGGCCAAGGGCCTGGACTTGCGCGGCGACGCGGCGGCGCTGCGGCCCTGGATCGCCGCCGATCCCGTGCGGCTGCGGCAGATCATGTTCAACCTGATCGGTAATGCGGTGAAGTTCACCGAGCACGGCCACGTCACCGCCCGCCTGACCACCGTCCCCCTCGGGGACGGTCAGATGCGGCTGCGGCTGGAGGTGGAAGACACCGGCATCG
>PLSW01000135.1 GCA_003165275.1 Caulobacteraceae bacterium | reverse complement strand
GAAGGGGGGAGCTGAACGGTTACATTAATTAGAGAGCTACGCCGCCAGAATCCGGAGCATCTACTCTGGAATGATAGTGGATTTGGATCTAATGACGTTGGAAGGAATCGAGAAACACAGGAGCCAGCCAAGTTTGACTTGCAATATCCGATTGATATTGACAAGCCGCTTGACGTCTTTCCCGGTGGGACGAGTAGCGCGCGCGACTTGTTGGCAACTGTGAAGGACCGGCTGCCTTACTTGCTGCGATATGAAACCGATGAGGTAGCCCGGGCAGATGGGAAGACCTCGGGCGCCCACTGGAAGGTAGGTCATGCAGCCCAGCGCGCCGCGACTGTCAATATACCTTCCACGCCCATCACGACGCGGGATTTCCTCCAACTAATCGTCGGCGCCCTCCCAGGCTGGCAGGCCACAGTGTTTCCCGACAGGGTGATACTGTATCGTGAAAACCGCGAGTACAAATTTGCCGAAGATTACATAAGATAGCCCGCCATCGACCGTGGAGCGCGGCACCGCTTTTGCCCGACCCCACGGAACCAATCCCCTCCCCCACGGCTTAGCCAGCCAAAGGTGGAGAACGACCATGGACTCTCACAGTATCATCGCCTGGCTGATCATCGGCGCCATCGCCGGCTGGCTGGCCGGTGTCTTCGTCAAGGGCGGCGGCTTCGGGCTGATCGGCGACATCGTCGTCGGCATCATCGGCGCCTTCATCGGCGGCTGGGGCGCGGGCGCCCTGCACATCCACATCGGCGCGGGGTGGATCTCCGAGATCATCACCGCGGCGATCGGGGCGATGTTGCTGCTGTTCATCCTGCGGGCCGTGCGCGGGCGCGCCTGACGCGGGTCGGACCCAGGGCGGCTCGTCCTGGCGATACTTGACCCGCCTCAAGGCGCCCGTTGAAACTAGTTCCTCTCTTGCGTGTTGTTTGTCTCAACCCCGCCGTGGCGCGGATGGCTCTCGGAAGGAGCAGACGATGATGATCGAACGTAGAACTGTCCTCACCCACATGCTGGCGGCGGCGCCGGCGGCGGCGGCCCTCAGCCTCGGCCTCGGCGGCATCGCCCAGGCCGCGAGCGGCGCGGAGATCGACGCCGATTCCCGCCAGGCCCTGCGCCGGCTGGACGAGATCCACCCCTTCGCCCGCCGCGTCGCCCGCGACGCCCGGGCCACCCTGGTGTTCCCGAAGATCGTCAAGGCGGGCCTGGTGTTCGGCGGCAGCTTCGGCGAGGGCGAGCTCTTGGTGAAGGGCGCCACCGATCGCTACTACAACTCCATCGGCGGCTCCTGGGGCCTGCAGATCGGCGCCCAGACCTATTCCTACGTCGTCTTCCTGATGTCGGAAAAGGCCGTGGAGTACATCCACGAGAGCCACGGCTGGGAAATCGGCGTGGGCCCGACGGTGGTCGTGGTCGACGAGGGCGTGGCCAAGAACCTCTCCACCAGCACCCTCAAGGACGACGCCTACGCCTTCATCTACGGCCAGAAGGGCCTGATGGCCGGGCTGAGCCTAGAAGGGGTGAAGATCTCCCCGATCGATAAGAAGTAGGTCGAATTGCTCCCCTTCTCCTCCATCTGAGGGGAGAAGCGCTCGGCGTCACGCCGTGTGTCAGTCGAACCGAAGGGCCATGAATCCTAAGCCTTCTCCCCTCGCGGGAGAAGGTGGCCCGAAGGGCCGGATGAGGGGCCGCGCCGGCGGTTGCGGCGGCGTGTCGACACCGCAACGGATGGGCCGGCGCGGCCCCTCATCCGTCGCGCACTCGCGCGCCACCTTCTCCCACGAGGGGAGAAGGCCTCCTTCGCGTCGCAAAACAGTTGTCCCCACCAACTAGCCGCCCAACCCCCGCGCCACCAACCCCGCGAACCCGATCGTCGTCCGGTCCTCCAGATAGGGCCCGATCACCTGCGCCCCGATCGGCAGGCCGCCGGCGAAACGGCCGATGGGCAGGGCCGTCGCCGGAAGGTTCGGCAGGGACGCCAGCCCCGCCCAGGCCATCTGCGACAGCCTGGGCTCGGGCCGGCCGTTGATGGGCAGGGTCCCCTCCTCCGGCCGCATGTGCGCGAAGGCGCCGGACCCGAAGCAGGGCGCGATCACCACATCCACAGTCTCGAACAGCGCCGCCCACTGCCGCCGAAAGACCGCCTGGGCGTGCAGCGCCATGATGTAGGCCCCGGCCTTCACCGCGTCCGGCGCGGCGGCCTTCTCCGGCGAGTTGGTCAAGGCGCCGAGGAGGGTCATGTAGGTCTGGTGCATCGCCGCCAGATCCGGCAGCGCCGCGCTTTCGCGGACCACCGTGGCGCCCGCCGCGCTCAGCCGCCCGCCGAGGGCGTCCAGGGCGGCGACGATCTCGTCGTCCACCGCGGCCAGGGGATGGGCGGTCAGCAGCAGCACCCGGTAGTCTCCGAGTCGCCCATGCCGCGCCGCCGGCAGGTCCAGCCGCCAGCCGGCCGCCTCGTCCGCGTCCGGCCCGGCCAGGACGTCCAGCGCCCGCTCCAGGTCGGCGGCGGTGCGCGCCAGGGGGCCGACCACCGCCAGTGGGATCGCCGCCCCGTCCGCCCCCGGCGGGGCGTGGCCGCGGGTGGGAATGATCCCCTGGCTGGGCTTGTGGCCAAAGACCCCGCAGAAGGCCGCCGGCACCCGGATCGAGCCGCCGATGTCCGAGCCGAACTCCAGGGCGACCATCCCCGCCGCCAGGGCCGCCGCCCCGCCCCCCGATGAGCCGCCCGGGGTGCGGGCGAGATCGAGGGGATTGTTGGCGCGGCCGTAGATGGGATTGTCGGCCTGCCAGTCGGCCAGCATCGGCGGCACATTGGTCTTGCCGAGGATCACCGCCCCCGCCGCCTTCAGCCGGGCGACGCCGACGGAGTCCTCAGGGGCGATCCAGTGACCGAACATCTCCACGCCCCAGCTGGTGCGCAGGCCGGCGACGTTGTGAGACTCCTTCACCGTCATCGGCAGGCCCAGCAGCGGGCGCCGTTCGCCCCGGGCCAGGGCCGCGTCCGCCGCCCGGGCGGCGTCCCGGGCGCGGTCGAAGTCGCGCACCACCACCGCGTTGATCGGCCCGTCCACCGCCTCGATGCGGGCGATGGCGATGTCGGTCAGCTCCAGGGCGCCGATGCGCCGCTCCGCCAGCGCCGAGACCAGGTCGCCGGCCGTGGCGGTGGGATAGTCGATGTCGCTCATGGGTCCCTCCCCTGCTTGCGCCAACCTAGCGCCTTGCCCCGCGCCGAAAAACCCGCGACGATTTGGTAAAATCAACAATCCGCCCCCAACAAGCCGCCCGAGGAGCGTCCCATGACCCAATCCCCCGCGAAAGCCGCCTTCAACCCCGACGGCCCCCTGAAGGGCCGCGTCGCCCTGGTCACTGGCGCCAGCCGCGGCATCGGCGAAGCCATCGCCGTGCGCCTGGCCATGGAAGGGGCGAAGGTGGTGGTCTCGGCCCGCACCGCCGAGGACGGCGAGAGCCGCCTGCCGGGAACCCTGGGCGAGACCGTGGCCCGCATCCGCGCCGGCGGCGGCCACGCCGCCTTCGTCAAGGCCGACCTCGCCCAGGCCAGCGAGCGCGAACGGCTGGTGGAGGAGGCCGAGGCGGCCTTCGGCCCCATCGACATCCTGATCAACAACGCCGCCATCACCTATTTCGCCCCGGTCGCCGACTTCACCGAAAAGCGCTTCAAGCTGATGATGGAGGTGCAGGTCTACGCCCCCTTCCACCTGGCCCAGTTGGTGCTACCGGGGATGAAGGCGCGAAAGAGCGGCTGGATCGTCAACATCTCCTCCCCCGCCGGCCTCAACCCGCAGCCGCCCTACACCCGCCGCGGCCACGGGGGCACGGTCTACGGCATGTGCAAGGCGGCCCTGGAGCGGTTCACCACCGGCCTGGCGTCGGAGGTGTTCGACGACGGCATCGCGGTCAATGTGGTCTCCCCAGGCCTGGTGGACACCCCGGGGGTCGCGGTGCACGGCCTGATCAACGCGGCCACCAAGGACCGCGTCCAGCCAATCGAATTCATCGCCGAGGCGGTCTACCAGCTGGCCTCCGGCGATCCGAAGACCCTGACCGGCCGCATCGACTACGCCGAGCCCTTCCTCAAATCATTGGGCCTGGCGCCGTCGCCGCTGGCTTAGCTGCAAGGTTGCACGCCCGCCGCTGCGTCCTTCGACACGGTCGCTTCGCTCCCTACTCAGGATGACGTGAAGGGGTGGGCTGCAACACCTCTACGTCATGCTGAGTAGCGCGCCTTTCGCGCGCGTGTCGAAGCACGCAATCGCGTCGCCGTGGCCGCCTTTGCCAAGGAACCTTCACCGTGCTGAACCGCTTAGCCTGAACAAGCGGCCGCCTCCCTTGGCCGCCCACCTACTGGCGAGGATCCCATGCTTGGCACCATTCTGATTATCGTGCTTATTCTGGCCGTCATCGGCGCCCTGCCGACCTGGGGCCACAGCCGCAGCTGGGGTTATTTCCCGTCCGGCGGCCTGGGTCTGGTGCTGCTGATCCTGATCATCCTCGTGCTGATGGGCCGGATATAAACTGACGTTTTCCCACCGGGGGAGCGTTGCATTGCGAACGTGCGTGGTTCGAGACGCTCCCTACGGTCGCCCTCACCATGACTAGGAATTTGGGCTGCAAGAATATTAGTCATGGTGAGGAGCGCGTTCTTCGCGCGCGTCTCGAGCCACGCACGATCTCGCAACGGCGCCGGTACACCAGAACGCGTCGGTTCACCGCGCCCTCACCCGCCGCCGCCCCGCCCCGGCCACGGCCATGCCCCGCTCACCGTCGACCATGTAGTCCCGGGTGATCGGCAGGGCGTCCGCGCGCTTGGCCAGTTGCAGCTGGAAGACCATGTGGTCGCCGGCCCTAAAGCTGAGCTCGCTGACCGCCAGATAGAACTCCCACATGCGGCAGAACCGCTCATCGTAGATCAGCGCGATCGCCTGCCGCTGGGCCATGAACCGCTCGCGCCAGCAGCGCAGGGTCTGCGCGTAGTGCAGGCGCAGCACCTCGATATCGGTGATCCACATCCCCGCCGCCTCCACCGCCGCCGTCACCTCCGACAGGCCCGGAATGCAGCCGCCGGGGAAGATGTACTTGCGGATGAAGGCGTTGGTCACATTGGGCGGCTCGTGCCGGCCGATGGAATGGATCAGCGCCACCCCGTCGTCGGTAAGCAGCTCGGCGATGCGTTCGAAGAAGGTGCGGTAGTTGGGGGCGCCCACATGCTCGAACATCCCCACCGAGACGATGCGGTCGAAGGGGCCGCGCACGTCGCGGTAATCCTCCAGCTGGAATTTCGCCAGGGCGCCGAGGTCCGCCGCATCGGCCCGCTGGTTGGCGATCGCCAGCTGCTCCGTCGACAGCGTCACCCCCGTCACCCGCGCGCCGTAGTCCCCCGCCAGGGTCAGCCCAAGCCCGCCCCAGCCGCAGCCGATGTCCAGCACCCGCGCCCCGGGGGTCAGCCGCAGCTTGGCGGCGATATGGGCCTTCTTGGCGGCCTGCGCCTCCTCCAGGGTCATGTCGCCCCGGGCGAAGTAGGCGCAGGAATACTGCATGTCCTCGTCGAGGAACCGGCGATAGAGGTCGACGGAGAGGTCGTAGTGGTGGGCCACATTGCGCCGGGCGGCGACCCGGTCGTTCATCTGCTGCAGCCGTCGCAGCAGATTGGCCTTCACCCGGTTGAACACCGTGTGCTTGGGAAACGGCCGCCGTTCGAAATTGCGGCCCAGCAGGTCCAAGAGGTCCCAGATGTCCCCGCGGTCGAGGACCAGGTCCTCCTCCATATAGGCCTCGCCGAGGCCCAGCTCCGCATCGAGGACGATCCGGCGGGCGCCGGCGTGGGTGAGCCGCGCCGCCACCGGCGGGCCGGAGCCGTCGCCATAATTCTCCACCGTCCCGTCGCCGAAGACGACTGACAGCCGGCCGACCTTGACCAGATGCGTCAACATGAAGTGCAACAGCATCGGGACCCCCCTGACAAATGCGACAGGAGGTGAAACGTGCAAGTACGGCAGAGGTTTCCGGGGCCCCGGTCCGGGTTCAGCCGAGCCCCAGCCTTCCCCGCTCGGCGCGGGTCAGCCGGGCCGCCACCAGGGCGTGGGCCTGGGCGAGATAGGCGGCGAGGTCGGCGTCCGTCAGGGCGTCCTGCGCCACCAGCCGCACCCATCCGGCGCGGGCGAGATAGGGGGCGGGCTCGGCCAGGCCGTGCTCGATCAGCAGCTGGTAGGCCATCTCCGAGGCCTTGAACGCGAACGCCGGCGCGCCGCCGGCGCGGGCGAAGCCGGCGATGGCGAAAATCCGGCCGCCGACCTTGTAGACATGCGCCCCGCCCCACTGGTTGACGTAGGACGCCGCCGGAAGGGCCGCGCAGGCGGCGCGGAAATCGTCGAGGGTCAAGGATGGCTGAACGAGCGTGCGTGCTTCGACACGCGCGCGAAGGGCGCGCTACTCAGCATGACGAAGGCTTTTGCAGCCCACAATACTCCGTCATCCTGAGTAGGGAGCGAAGCGACCGTGTCGAAGGACGCACGGGCCACCTTGCAGCGCTGCATCAAGCAGCCGGCCCCGCCGTCACGCCGAGGCCGATGGGGCAGACCACGCCGGTGCCGCCGATCCCGCAATAGCCGCCCGGGTTCTTGGCCAGATACTGCTGGTGATAGTCCTCGGCGAAATAGAAGGCCCCGGCCGGGGCGATCTCGGTGGTGATCGGCCCGTAGCCCTGTCCGCGCAGGGCGGGCTCGTAGGCGGCCTTGGACGCCTGCGCCGCCCGCGCCTGGGCCTCGTCATAGGTGTAGATCGCCGAGCGGTACTGGGTGCCGACGTCGTTGCCCTGGGCCATGCCCTGGGTGGGATCGTGTCCCTCCCAGAAGGCCTTCAGCAGCGCGTCGTACGACGTCGCGTTCGGGTCGAACACCACCAGCACTGTCTCGTTCTGCCCCGTGCGGCCGGAGCAGACCTGCTCGTAGGTCGGGTTGGGGGTGATTCCCCCCGCATAGCCCACGGCGGTGACCCAGACCCCGGGCAGGCTCCAGAACTTGCGCTCCACGCCCCAGAAGCAGCCCATGGCGAACTGCGCCTGCTGGAAACCCTCCGGATAGGGGCCCTTCAGCGGCCGGCCGCTCACGAAGTGATCGCGGGCGGTGGGCAGGGGATCGGGCCGGCCCTTCAAGGCGGTTTCGGCGGTCGGCAGGTCGAGGGATTTACGGGCGAACAGCATCGGCGGGGTCCTTCGGCGCGGGCGGGCGATCAGCCTCCCAACATAGGCGCAAAAGGAAACATCGCCAGACGCGCGGAAAAAGTTGTCCCGCCGCCCGCCATCAGTATATTGCGCGGCTTCCCGCAGGGCCGGGCCGTTCGCAGCGATTCCGATCGCTCGCCCGGCGCGACCCTCGATCGGGGGTGAGGTGGCCGAGTGGTTGAAGGCGCACGC
>PLSW01000275.1 GCA_003165275.1 Caulobacteraceae bacterium | reverse complement strand
CATGACCATTATATGAGGCAGCGTGAGCGAACCGCCCCGAAAGTTACCTGTCGTCTTCTACCAGACGCCGGCGGGCGCCGAAGTGGTGTTGGATTGGCTGCGCGGACTGGAGCCGGTCGATCGCAACATCGTCGGTCAAGACCTGATGCGCGTCCAGTTCCGCTGGCCCGTCGGTATGCCGCTCTGCCGCCCGCTCGGCGGCGGGCTATGGGAGGTGCGCAGCGACCTGACCAGCAATCGGATCGCCCGCGTGCTGTTCTGCTTCGTGAACGGCCGCATTGTGGCGCTTCATGGCTTCATCAAGAAGACCCAGAAGACGCCCGATGCGGAGCTAAAGCTGGCGCGCAAGCGCATGGACGAATTCGAGTAAATGGAGGCTGATCATGGTGAGCACCACGCTGCGCAACCCCGAGGACTTCACGACGCTTGACAGCTTCCTCGAAGAGGAAGGGGTCCGTGACACCTTTCAAGCGGTCGCGATCAAGGAAGTTCTGGCCTGGCAAATCGGACAGGCCATGAAGGATCAGGGGCTTTCCCGTAAACGGCTGGCGGAGCGTATGGGCACAAGCCGAAGCCAGATCAGCCGCCTTCTTGATCCGACTGACGGCAATGTGACCCTTGTCACTTTGCAGCGTGCCGCCGAGTTGCTCGGCCGAAAAGTCCGGCTCGAATTGATGTGATGCGAACGTGAAAGTTAGAGCATCCAAATTGCCAAAGAGGCGCCGCAGCTTCGCGACCGCGGAGCTTACGGATGAAAAGATCAAGGCGATTGCCGGGTCGCGCATGGATCCCCGGCACGCGCACCTTAACGCCCTCCTTGATCCGAAATAGCCCGGAGGCCTGGCGCGACTGGCGCTGATGCGCGGGCTTGACCTTTTCGGCTGCCGGAGCGATGAACCGCGCTCACCAATCACCTGAGCTCCGACAACTTGACCTGCCCCACCCGCCAGCCATCAGCTGAGCGGGTGCATTGCGTTGCGCGGAGCCTTTCTCAATTAAGGAGAGGTCTTCATGCGTAAGGACATGGCCAAGGTGCTCGTGGAGCGCCCGAGGCTGATCGACAGCGCCGCGCGCCGTGGCCGCCGCTTGCCGGACGAGTTGCTACCCAAGTCGATCGGCATGCGCCGCGGTGTGCACGAAGCTGGCGGCTTCAAGCAGCTCAACGAGAATCTGGCGCCGCTTCGACGCTACCTGGAGCGGCAAGTCGGCCGCCCCTGGAACAAGGTGTTTTCCGAGATCGCCGCAAATCTGAAGTCGTCCAGCACGGTCCAGCAGCATGTGCTCGACCATATCAAGGACTTCGTCCAGCTGCATCCCATGGCCGCCGCTCGCCTCTGGCCCGGCATCGGGCTGCGCTGGTATCAGGGACTCTATGTCGATCCGCGCGACGGGCTCCTGAAGCGCACGGATCGGCTGGCCTGGGCTGAGGCGCGCGTCAACCGGCCAGCGGCCCCCGCCCCGGTTGACCGGGTCAGCCTCACCGAAGATCGCGAGCTTCGGCGCCTTCAGGGGCTCTGGTTCGAGGTGCGTCTGGCGCAACTTCCCAGGCCGGAATATCGCACCGTCACCCGTCCCGCCCGAGGTGCAGGCTCCGCGGCTAGGGCTCGGGAGATCACGGTCCGCCAGCTGGTGACGCCGGCGGTGCGCGACATCGTCTCTGGGCTGGCTGTCTGTGGTGGTCCGGAGATCGACGAACCGCGCGGCTGGGCGGAGTACCGCGGGGCTCATCCCTCGCGCACCTATGCGGTCAACAAGCGGCAACTGTCTCGGATGGAGTTGCGCAGACATGGGCTGGCCAACACGGCCGGCTGACGCCCAGCTGCACACGGTTGCGAGCCTACCCAAGATTCCAAGGATCGATGACCTGCACGCCGAGATCCTTGAAGTCGGACACGTTGCGGGTGACCACGGTCTTGCGATGCACCGCTGCCGTGGCGGCGATCAGCGCGTCGGCCATGTCCTGCGGACGCACGGCGGCGATCCGGCCCCACTCCAGGGCGACCTCGTCGCTGATCGGCAGGATCCGCCGCGCGTGGTCCACCCGCAGCTGCTCAAGCCAGCGATGCAATGAGACCGCCGCGGCGGCGTCGGTGCGGGTTTTCTGGCTGATACCTTTCATGATCTCGCCCAGCGTCACGACGCTCAGGAAGACCTGGTCCGGATCGACCGACCGCAGCCAGTCCCGGGCCTCGGGCCGTCCACGCCGGGCTTCGGACAGGACATTGGTGTCGACCAGGTACATCAGAAATCGATCTGGCGGTCCGGCCCATGCGGCCGGTCATTGATGGCATCGACCAGATCGTCGGGCCACGGCTCGCCGGCGAGGATATGATCGACGATCGACGGACTTTTCGAGGTGAGCTGGCGATATTCCTTCTCGGACAGGACGACAGCCGCCGGCTCGCCCCGCACGCTGACGTGTTGCGGCCCTTCATCGACAGCCCGTCGGACGACCTCGCTCAACCGCGCCTTGGCCTCCTGCAACTGCCAGACCGGATCGTGGCTCGGCTTTTTGGCGCTCGCGCTCATGAGATGTCTCCAACTAGTCTGACTAGTATGAGGCCGGAGTGTGCTTTTCGTCAAGAGATGCGCGGTCCTTGGGCCTCGCGGCGTTGATCAAGCTCCGGAGGAATTCTTGTATCCAGATCGGCAGCGCCGAGAGGCAGGCTAACTGGGCAGTGCCGCGTTCGCTCCAGCCACGCTATTTTTGGCGCGGTGTCGGCTGTGGATGTCCTTCGAAGGTTGGGCTCAAAAAGACCTCGGGCAGGATCACCCCCCACCCGGCCGCTAACCTGCCGGCGCCGGGACGGGCGCCCAGCGCGTAGCGATTCTGTCGGGGTGCGAGGGCGTGAAGGTCGATCAGGATCTCGTCGGTCACGCCAAGGCGCTCCCGGTTGGCTTCCAGCCACCAGCCGGCGGCGCCGGCCGCTGTCGCATTATCCAGGGCGCCCAGCCGACCGAGCACCAGGCGCGCGTCGAGACGACCGATAAGATCGAGCGAATTGATCAATTCCTCGGGGCCGCCGGCCAGGTCTGGCCGATCGAACAGGTCGGCGACCGTGCATTCTGGTGTGGTGACGCGGAGGATTTGGCCGAGACGGTCAACGGCGGTGACGTCCTGGTCGGCGAGCGGCGCCCAGGACTTCACGAAGCGGCACGTGAAGTCCGCGGTCTTCAGGAGACCGGGTTGGCCAGTGGCAATCACCTGGACGTCGAAGCCTTCCGAATAGGCGTGGCCGTGCAGCTGCAGGGCGGAGTGATAGCCGATGACGCCGCCCGGTCGCAGCCGCGAGGCAGCCAGGGCGCGATCAACGGACCAGGTCGCCGGATCGGCGTGCTTTGGCACAGAGGCGAACACACCGCGCGCGATGCGTCGGATATTGCCGGCCTTAAGATGCTGGCTCAGCATGCTGGTGACGACTTTGTCGCCGACCTCGCGGCCTACCGCGCGTGCGTACTGCGCCCGGACAAAAACCGGCGTGTTGCTGAAGAACGGCGCGGAAGGCTGGCGAGGCATGGGCGCATGATTGATACGAAAAACACGAGGAAGGCCATATATAAACTATAGCTTTCTTCATCTGAAGAGAACTTCGAGGCGGCTTGGCTCATCAGAGCCTTGTCCGAAAAGTGCCTACAGATTTCGGACGATCCAGGGATGGGCTCGGCTCTCGGCGCCAAGCGCCATCATCGGCTCGCGCTACGCGCCGCCGCGCGCTGGTCGTGCTCGAAGGCCTCGGCGAACTGGTCGAGTTCAGGCGTGGTCATGCCGAGGCCGCGTCCCACGGCGCGCCACTGCGATACCGCCCGCTCCACCATTGCGAGGATCTCGCGCGCCCGGGCCGGCGCTATCCGGAAATAGGCAAGCACCGACATCAGAGCCTCAATCGTTGCCTCCGGCCCGGCCTCCTCCGACACCCAGGTCTTCAGCTCCCTGGCGCGTTCAGGGAATGGGTTGACGTCAAAGGCGGGGGCAAGCCGCCACTGGCCACGATCGACATGCAGGAAACCGTGGTTGCGCAAATGGTCATCGACGTTGTTGATCAGGATTGAGAAGGCGATTCGCCGCCAAAGTTCCTCGGTGTCGGCCTGGGGCGCCGCGCCGTTCGCCCGCAGCGCATCGACGATCTCGGTATAGGCGTGCTCGCCGGCCTCGGCCTCGACGCCGAGCATGGTGGCGGCGGAGACGTACATCAGCCGCCCGCCGCCATCCGGGCGGTCAAAACGCCGGATCAGCGCTACCGGCTCCCCCTCGCTTTCAACCAGGCGGCATTCGGCAGCGTCGATTCCGGCGGCCTTCGCCAGCCGCAGGGCCAGGACCTCTCCCTTGGTGACCGCGCGATCATCCGCCACGCTGGGAAACTTGCCGATCGACAAGCGTCCATCGGAGTCGACGACGGTGCATTTCGGGCGCAGGCCGCCCAACGAGGTGCCCCGGCCTCTCAGGAATTGCAGATCGGCCACCGTCTCGCTGTTGGTCTCCACGGCGCGCGACGCGGATAGCAACATGCCGAGCTCAATCAGCGGCGGGGTGGTCCGTCGGCCGTCTTCGACAGCGCGCTGGAAGGCCCCGCTTTCGTCCTTGAAGCGCAAGGCGCCGACGCGGCTGGCGTCATCAACGGCCAGAAGGAAATCGAGCGCGTTGAGCGCGCCGGCCTCCCCTCCCCCGCCCGCGCGCCTGGCTTCCTGCCGCTGCTTGGCATGGTCGCGCAGGATCACGCGCCGCGCCCAGCCATCGGGTTCGGTGTCGGCGATCGCGCCGTGGAAGACCGACCCGAGGCGGCCCTTGCGATGAAATTGTGGGCCGGCCACCAGAGGCAGGCCGGGCTCGAGCGCAAAGCCGTCGGCCGCGGCCAGCCACTCGGCGTCGTAGGCGAACGCGGCGTTCTCCCGTGCCCCTTGGGCGTCGAACCGTAGCGTCCCGAGGCCGCGTGCGTTGTCGCCCAGCGCGATGCCTATGGTCCGCCTCATAGCGCTGTTGGCGCCTTCTTCGGCCGCACGCGCTTGGGCAGGCGTTCGATGTCCAGCAGCAGGCCAACATCGTCACGCCCGGGGTCGACGATGTCCCCGATCGCTTCGCCAAAGCCGAGAACGAAGAGCGTCATGGCGTAGATGCCCATGGAGACGGAGGGGTCGCCCTTCTCCACCTTCAGGTAGGTGGTCTTGGCCGCGCCGATTCTCTCCGCCATCATCACCATGGTCAGATTGCGTTTGCGCCGAGCAGTGGCGATGTCGGTCCCCAGCTTGGCCAGGGATCGCCGCACGGTTGGAGATAAGGATTCGAGCGCGGCTGACTGCATCATAAGTCTCATAAAATGGTCAGAATCAACCTGACAGACGCATATATAAGACCGTAATTGGGTTGAAGTCCACCCGAGCGCCCGCGCGAAGGCTGCGCTGCAAAGCGAATCTGCGGAGGCTCCGCTGCCTCGCGGTAGTCTTTAAGCCACACAGGTAGTTGGCCGAATATGGACAATTAGAGTGAAAAGTTGTGCCTAATTGTCCATATAAGGACGATGTTAAACACAGCTCCCGAATTGCTGCAGGAACTCGCCGGCCGGATCAGGGTTCGGCGCGTGGCCCTGGGCTGGCCACAGCAAGAGGCCGCACAACGATCCGGCGTCGCCTATCGAACTTGGCGGCGCCTGGAGACGCAGGGCAAGGCGTCAATTGAGGATCTGATCAAGGCCGCGCTCGCTCTGCGGTGTGAGGAGGCCCTGATCGCACTTTTTGCTGAGCCGGCTGCCGCGAGTCTTGATGACCTACTCAAGCGTCAGGTGCTCGCCCATTCCAGCATGAAGACCGTCCGTGCGCGCGCCAAGGCAAACCCAAGGCGCCGCAAGGGTTCCACCCGATAGGACACCCATAAACACCCAATGCGGCTGGCGCCGGTCAGTGTGACCGCGTCAGCGGCGAAATCGGCGAGTGCTTCGCTCGCGCCATGACTTCGTGCAGGGCCGCGTCGGCATAGTCGTTGTCCGACCCTTCAAGAACCCCGTCATCACCGTTTTCACAGTGCCAGCCAGGCTGCTGGTAGGTCAGCGACTCGCCTTGAAAGGTAACCGTCTCCTCCTGAACGCCACGGCGCATGACACCGTCGCAGGAGGGGCAGGGCCTCGTCGTTTCTTCGACCATTTCAAGCCTCCTTGAAGATGCGCGGCTATGCCGTAGCGACCTTCCTTGGCCGTCCACCCTTGCGGCCATTCTCGCGCGAGGCCGCGACCTTGGCGATGGTGCGCGACCGACCGCCTTCCGCGCCGAGCTGGCGCGCCATCCAGCTTTTCGAGCCGAATACGCCTTGCAGCAGCGCCGGCACATAGAGATCGGCATCCAGGCGAGGCCAGTGCAGGCCGAGGCCGGCCGGGCTGATTTCGATATCGGCCAGATTGTCGGGCGAGGCGTCCGCCAGCCCTTCGGCAAGTCGCGTCGGAAAGGCTAGCTCGACCCCGGTATTGAGGGCGACAACGACGCGCGATCGGCGGCGGTCATATCGCGCCGACACGGCATGGCCGGCCTCGCGCACCGCTGCCATGCGCTTCTCCGCCTGCTTCAGATCGTGCTCGGTGATCGCCATGTATCGTCCTCCATTCCGCGCACAGGGCGGTGATCGCCGCCCGCCCGCGCGACCTCAATCCTGTTCAGGTCGGTCAACCTGAACCCGTAACTCTCCCGCAGCGCCGGCGGTCCACCGGGGCAATGCAGGTTGAACACCGCCTCCCCGTCCGCGCAATTTACTTGGACGTGAGCCGGTCGATGGTCGTTCGGCCAGATCACGACCCGCAGGCCGCCGATACGCAGGACGGTAGGCATAGCCGATCATAGCAGAAACCCAAGCGGTAGGGAATAGTTGCAAAGGGCGCGTCCTGACTGGCCGCGTTCTATCTCCGCTGCACTCCGACCGAGCCGCCGGTGGCGGCTCGTCCCGGCCGGGTGACGATCCTTCGCGCGGGCGGGCTTGAGGCCCGCACGAGGCCGCCGGCGACGAGGCCGTGCGCGTGGTCACCCGTACTTATGAGCTGACGGCGAAGGCGCTTAGCGGCGCGCAATGATGATCGGCCCGACGCGCAATCATCGCTCATTTCCGACGCACGATAGCTGAGACTGTAGGGCGCTCTCGACGCGCGCTATTTGAGACTGAGCGCACGTTCCGTGAGACGGACGCGCAATCATC
>PLSW01000101.1 GCA_003165275.1 Caulobacteraceae bacterium | reverse complement strand
CTACACTACATGATGATGCACCAGGGCCGGGTGATCGGCCGCACCGAGCTGGTCGAGCACCTCTACGACCAGGACTTCGACCGGGATTCCAACACCATCGAGGTCTTCATCGGCCGGGTGCGCAAGAAGATCGGCTCCGATCGCATCGAGACCGTGCGCGGCCTCGGCTATCGGCTCATCGCCCTGGAGGGTGAGGCGACCGACCGGTGAAGCTGGCCCGCCTCTGGGAAGGCTCCGTCGCCCGCGGCCTGGTGCTGCTGGCGGCCGTGGCGATCGTGCCGGTGCTGGTGGCGACAGGGTTCGCCCAGACCGCCCTGTTCCACCAGGCCGCCACCAGCCGCTTCGACGACGACCTTTTCGACGTGGTCAACGGCCTCTATTCCGGCTCCAGCATCGACGAAGGCGGCGAGGTCGACGCCCCGCCGCTCACCGATTCCCGCGCCACCCGGGTCTATTCCGGCAAATACTGGGAGATCGCCGAGCCGCAGGGGGACCGCCTGCGGGCCCTGAAGGGCGCCCGGTCGCGCTCCCTGTGGGACAGCGAGTTGAAGCCCCCGCCCGGCGGCGTGGCGGCCCTCGCCGCCCAGGCCGGCAAGCCGATCTACTACGACAGCATCGGCCCGGCCCACGAGCTGTTGCGCTCGGCGGCGATGCAGGCCCAGCTGCCCGGCCGCGCGGCGCCCGTGGTGTTCATGGCCGCCGAGGATCGCTCTCCCCTGGAGGTCGACGCCGCCAGCTTCGCGGCGGAAACCGCCGGCGGCCTGATCGTCCTGGGGTTGGGCCTGATCCTCGCGGTCTTCATCCAGGTCCGGATAGGCCTGCGTCCGCTCTTCGCCCTGCGGCGGGAGGTGGCCGATGTGCGGACTGGCCAGGCCGACCGTGTGGTGGGGGTCTATCCCTCGGAGCTGGAGCCGCTGGCGGAGGAGCTCAACGCCCTGGTGGCGCATGACCAGGAGGTGGTCGAGCGCCAGCGCACCCATGTGGGCAACCTGGCCCACGCCCTGAAGACCCCCCTGTCGGTGATGCTCACCGAGGCCGCCGGCCAACCCGGCCCTCTCGCCGCGGTGGTCACCCGCCAGGCCGAGGCCATGCGCGGCCACGTCGACCACCATCTGCGCCGCGCCCGCGCCGCTACCCGCTCCCAGGGCCAGCGCGAGCGGACGGAGGTCGCGCCGGTGCTGGAGGAGCTGGCCCTGACCCTGGAGCGCATCTTCCGCGAGCCCCCCGTCGAGATCGACTGGCGGGCGCCGGACGGCCTGTTCTTCCAGGGCGAGCGGCAGGACCTGATGGAAATCCTCGGCAACCTGCTGGAAAATGCCTGCAAGTTCAGCAAGGGCCGGGTCCGCGCCGTCGCCGAGCCGATGGTCCCGGGCGGGACCGCGCCGCCGGGCGCCGGGCGGATGGTGATCACCGTCGACGACAATGGCGCCGGCCTTCCCGCCGACCAGCGCGCCGAGGCGCTCAAGCGCGGCTCGCGGCTGGACGAGAGCGCGCCGGGCTCGGGCCTGGGCCTCTCCATCGTCGATGAGCTGGCCCGGGCTTACGGCGGCGCCCTGACCCTGGAAGACTCTCCGATGGGCGGGTTGAGGATCGTCCTCGAACTGCCGCGATCTGAGGGGTAATACGTATTGGGGAAGCCTTAACTCCCGTTGAGCATAGTCGGCCTGAAGAAGGCGCGTTCGGCGCCGGCGGTGGTCATGCCCAAGCTTACTGACGCGCAGACGTCGATTCTCTCGAGCCTGTTCAGCGCCGCGCCGAATGCGGCGGTCGAGACGCTGGAACGGGCCCTGGCCTGTGAAGCGCCGCAAGGCGGGGCGATGGCCGCGGTCTATGACCTGATCGCGGCGGAGGCGGCGGACCGGCGCATGCGCGCCCAGGCGTTCGGCCCGATTTCCGCCCTCTGCCGGACGACCAACGAGACCCCGACCCGCTTTCCCGCCGACGTCCTGAAACCGCTCTGGAAGGCCGCGTGCGCCGTGCGTCCGGAGATGGCCGACCGGCTGCGCGCGGCCGATGCGCGCCGGGCCGATCCGGAGGCCTCCCGCGAAATGGAGGCCTGTGATCAGCTTTGCGCGGCGGCGGCGGCTGGCCTGCGCGCCCCTGGCGAGGACTTCGGACCGGCGGTGAAGGCCTTGCGCCAGTTCAACCCGCAGGCCCCCGAAGACTTCGCCAACATGCTCGACCTCGCTCCGGTGGCCCGCCAGGCCGTGGAGCGGCTGCCGGACTGGGTCGGCCGCCCCAGCGAGGAGAAGTCGGCGGCCATGCGGCTGGCCTATCGGGACGCCGTCGCCCTGGCGGAGGACGCCGGCCCGCGGCTGTTTGACCTACTCTACGCCAACCTCTCGGAGCCCTGGCTGGTGCTGCGGGTGCTATCAGCGGTGATGGACCGCCCGGCCGACCGCTATGTGGCCGTGTCCGAGCTCGCCCGCATCGGCGAGGCGGTGCTCGACGACATCGACCGCCGGCTGGCGGCTTTCCGCGATTTCAATCCGGGTGACGGCGCCGCCGCCGGCGCCGCCGCGGGCCAGATCCTGCATGTCGTCTCCCAGGAGATCGCCGAGTTCGAGACCGCCATCGAACTGAGCAAAGCGGGCATGTGGGGCAAGCGGATCGCCAAGCAGAAACAGTCCCTGGCCATCCTCGCCGAGGCTCGGCTCAGCCAGATCGAAAAAGCCGTCGACGCGGCCCTACCGCAACAGATGGTGCGCTTCGGCAAACACCTTAAGGGCCACCCCAAGCTGGTGGCCGACCCCGATCCCCTGGCCCAGCGCAAGGCCGAGGGCCTGCTGGCCTTCTTCGCCAACTGCCGCAGCTCCGCCAACCAGTCCGGGTATGGCTCGGTTCGCGCCAAGGTGGGCGAAAAGCTTGAGGAGAAGCTCGACGAATATGTTGAGAACCTGCTGGAGACCCTGCGCGCCGAAGAGGTCGAGGCCCTGGACCGGGTGAAGGCCTATATGGAGGTCGCCGCCCGGTTCGTGGAGGCCGCCCGGGGCGAACAGGCCGGCCAACTCGTGCGGCGACGCGCCGCGGCGGCCTGATCCCGCTGTCGCGACCCTAGTAATTCACCGGTCTCGCGCGGGCCGGTCATCTGGTCTAATCAACCGCGCATGATTGGCTTCTGGATCGCCGCGGCGCTGCTTTCAGCGCTCATCGCCAGCCTGGTCCTCCTCCGCGCCGCCCGCGCGGCGGCGGGGCCTGCCCTGGCCGAGGATCCGAGCCTGGGCGTCTATCGCCGGCAGCTCAGTGAAATCGATGACCTGGCCGAGCGCGGCCTGCTGCCCGGCGGCGAGGTGCGTCTGGCCCGGGCCGAGGCGGCGCGGCGGCTGCTGGGCGCTGCGGAGCGCCAGCCCACGGACGCCGGCGGCGGCGTCGCCGGGTCGGGCGACCGGCGCTGGGTGCTGGCCGTCGCCGGCCTCGCGCCCCTTGCGGCTATCGGCGTCTATCTCCTGGTCGGGTCTCCCGCCACCCCGGACCAGCCCTACAAGCAGCGCCTCGCCGCCTGGCGAAACGCCGATCCGGCCAGCCTCGATCCGCCCCGCATGGCCGCGGTGGTGGGGGCGATCGCCGCCGAACATCCGGGCAAGGTCGTGCCGCTCTACTATCTGGCTCAGGCCCAGCTGGCGGCCGGAGAGCCCTTCCAGGCGGAGCACAGCCTGCGCCAGGCCCTGGTCATCGACCCGAACCGCGCCGACCTCTGGACCGCCCTTGGCGAACTGCTGGTCGCGGAGGCGCAGGGCGTGCCGTCGGCCGCCAGCTCGGCGGCCTTCGAGCGGGCCCGGGCGATCGATCCCAAGGCGCCGACCCCGCGCTACAACCTGGCCATGGCGCAGATTCAGAACGGCGACCTTAAGGGCGGCCTGACCGCATTGCGAGCCATCGCCGCCGAGATCGACCCCGCCAACCCCACCCGCAAGGACCTGGACGCCCAGATCGCCCAGATCGAGAAATCCGGCGCCGCGCCCACGGCTGACGCCGCCGCCCCGACGGCGGCGGACCCGTCGCCGGCCGGGAGTAATCAGCAGACCTTCATCCGCGCCATGGTCGATCGCCTGGCCGCCCGGCTCGCCGCACAACCGGACGATCCGGCCGGTTGGGGGCGGCTGATCCGCGCCTATACGGTATTGGGGGACGCCCCCCGCAAGAGCGCCGCGCAGACCCGCGCGGAAGCCCTGTTCAAGAGCCGCCCGGACGCCCTGGCGGTGCTGCATCAGGCCGAGGAGGCCCCGCAATGACCGGTTTGTTGCCTAAATCCCGCAAGGCCCGCCGCCGACTGATGGTGGTCGCCGTCGCCGCCCCGATCCTGGTCGCGGCCACGGGCTTGGCCATCTACGCCCTGGGGGATTCGGTGTCCTTCTTCTATTCCCCGGCCCAGGCCAAGGCGGCGCACGTTCCGGCCGGCCGATCCATCGAGTTGGGCGGCCTCGTCGAGAACGGCAGCCTGATCAAGGCGTCTGACGGCAATGTCGGCTTCACCATCACTGACCGGCGCGCCGACAGCCGGGTGGTGTACAAAGGCGACCTGCCGGACCTCTTCCGGGAGGGCCAGGGGGTGGTGACCAAGGGCCATTACCGCGACGACGGGGTGTTTGTCGCCACCGAGGTCCTGGCCAAGCACGACGAGAAATACATGCCCCGCGAGGTCTCCGCGGCCCTGAAGGCCTCGGGCGAATGGCATGGCGGACCCGCCGGGCCCGGCGGCGTCGGCGGGGCCAGCGTCGCTAAATGATCGCTGAACTGGGCGCCTTCGCCCTGGTCCTCGCCCTGGTGATGTCCGCGGCGCAGGCGGGGTTGTCGATCGCCGGGCGGCTGCGCGGCTCCCGCTTGCTCAGCGCGGCCGGCGAGGGCGCGGCGGCGGGAGCCTTCATCGGCGTGGCGGTCGCCTTCGCCGCCCTGACCTACGCCTTCGTCACCTCGGACTTCTCGGTCACCAATGTGGCGGCCAATTCCCACACCACCAAGCCGCTGCTCTACAAGATCGCCGGGGTCTGGGGCAGCCACGAGGGCTCGATGCTGCTCTGGTGCCTGGCCCTCACCGGCTACGGCGCCGCCATCGCCCTGATCGGGCGTGGCCTGCCGGCGAAACTCAAGGCCTCCACCGTGGCGACCCAGGGCCTGCTGGGGGTGCTGTTCCTCGCCTACACCGTCTTCGCCTCCAACCCCCTGACCCGCAACCTGCACCCGCCGGTGGAGGGCAATTCTCTCAATCCGCTGCTGCAGGACCCCTTCCTGGCGATCCATCCGCCGTTCCTGTACGCCGGCTATGTGGGCATGTCGGTGGTCTTCTCCCTGGCCGTTGCGGCCCTGGTGGAGGGGCGGACCGACGCGGCCTGGGCGCGGTGGGTGCGGCCCTGGGCCCTGGCGGCCTGGAGCCTTTTGACCATCGGCATCACCCTGGGCTCGTTCTGGTCCTACTATGTGCTGGGCTGGGGCGGCTGGTGGGCGTGGGATCCGGTGGAGAACGCCAGCTTCATGCCCTGGCTGGCGGCGACGGCCCTGCTGCACTCGGCGGTGGTCACCGAAAAGCGCGGGGCCATGGCCGCCTGGACCGTGTTCCTGGCCCTGCTGGCCTTCACCTTCTCCATGCTCGGCGCCTTCCTGGTGCGCTCCGGGGTGCTGCTCTCCGTGCACGCCTTCGCCGTCGATCCGGCCCGGGGAACCCTGCTGCTGGAGATCCTCGGGATCGCCGCCGGCTCCGGCTTCGCCCTCTTCGCCTGGCGCGCGCCGAGCCTGCCCCCCGGTGGGCTGTTCGCCCCGATCAGCCGGGAATCGGCCCTGCTCCTGAACAATCTGCTGCTGTCGGCGACCACGGTGGCGGTGCTCTTCGGCACCCTCTATCCGCTGATCGCCCAGGCCTTCGGCCGCGCCGTCTCGGTGGGCGCGCCCTACTACACCCTGGTCTTCGGGGTTCTCGGGGCGGCGCTGATGATCCTTGTGCCGGTGGGGCCCCTGCTGGCCTGGAAGCGCGGCGACCTGCCGGGGGTCCTGCAGCGGCTCTGGTGGGCGGCGCTGACGGCGGTGATCCTGGGCGGACTGGTCTATTTCCTCGCCGAACCGCGCAAGGCGGCGCCCGCCGCCACGGTGGCCCTGGGGATGTGGCTGATCGCCGGCGCCCTGGCCGAACTGCTGGAGCGGGGCCGCGTCGGCCGGGTTCCGGTGGCCGAGACCGGCCGGCGCCTGCGCGGCCTGCCGCGCGGCGCCTGGGGCATGACCCTGGCGCACCTGGGCCTGGGGGTCTTCCTGCTGGGCGCGGCGGTGGACGGCGGCTGGAAGGTGGAGACCGCCAATGTGGTCGGCGTGGGCGACACCATCACCGCCGGCGCCTTCAAGCTCGCCTTCGAAAAGGCCGGCGAGGTCGATGGGCCGAACTATACCGCCGAGCGGGCGGTGTTCACCGTCACCCGTGACGGCCGCCCTACCTGCGTCGCCGCACCGGAGCGGCGGTTCTATCCTATCGGCGGCCAGACCACCTCCAAGGTCGCCCTGTGCCTTCGGGGGGTGAGCGACGTCTATGTGGTGCTGGGCGAGCGCCGGACCGGCCCCACGGGCGCGCCGACATGGCTGGTGCGGGTGTTCTGGAATCCCTGGGCGCGGCTGATCTTCATCGGGCCGCTGCTGATGGCTCTGGGCGGGGCGATCAGCCTCTCTGACCGGCGGCTGCGCATCGGTGTTCCAAGACCCGCGCCGGAGCCGGCCGAATGATCCGCCGCCTGCTACTGATCGTCGCGGCCCTGGCCTGTATGGGGGCGGCCGCCTCGGACCCGGCGGAGCGGCTGGCCGATCCGGCGAAGGAGGCCCGCGCCCGGGCGCTGTTCACCCAGATCCGCTGCGTGGTCTGCCAGAACCAGTCCATCGACGAGTCCGACGCCGACCTCGCCCGCGACCTGCGCGTCACCGTGCGCCAGGAAATCGCCCAGGGCTGGAGCGACGCCCAGGTCCGCGCCTTCCTGGTGGCCCGGTATGGGGAATTCATTCTGCTGAAGCCGCGATGGTCGGCGGGCAATGCGGTGCTCTGGCTGGCGCCCTTCCTGATCGTGCTGATCGGCGGGGTGGCCCTGCTGGTCCGCGCGCGCAAATCCGGCGTGCTCGGCGAGGAACTGAGCCCCGAGGAAGAGGCAAGGCTGAAACAAATTCGTGAGAATTGACGCCTCGGCCATGGTTGCGCCCAAATTGCGTACCGCAAAAGGCCTTGCCGGACTCACAATTCCTTTGACCTAAGGATTGGCGTCGGGGGTCGCCGCCCTTACTTTGGCGAAATGGACTCTCGACGTCATGTCCCGACGCGAGATTGAGGATCAGACCTAACATGGCTTCGAGGAAGACCGGCATCATCATTGGCGTTGCGGCGGCCGGCGTGGCCGCGGCGGCCCTGGCGGGCGGCGGCGTGCGCTGGGCGCCGTCCAGCGCCCTGGCCCTGAACCATTCGCTGCCGCTCACCCGCGTCTCCAATGCGACGATCTTCTCGCCTCCGCCCGGGGCCCCCCTGTCCTTTGCGGACATCTTCGAGCGGGTTTCGCCGGCGGTGGTCTCCATCGAGGTCACCTCGCACACGGACCCGCGCGCGGCCCGGCGGCTGGTGATCCCTGGCCTGCCCTTCGCCGTGCCTGGACCGGACGGCCAGGGCGGCGACGACGGGGATGATGACGGCGGCAAGGGCGCCAAGACCCAGTCGTCCGGCTCGGGCTTCTTCATCACCGGCGACGGCTACATCGTCACCAACAACCACGTCGTCGAGAACGCCGAGGACATCAAGGTCACCCTGAAGGGCGGCAAGGAGATGCCGGCCAAGATCGTCGGCCGCGACGAGGCGACCGATCTGGCGGTGCTGAAGGTGGCCGGGACAGGCTATCCCTTCGTGGACTTCGAGAACTCGGCCAAGCCGCGGGTCGGCGACTGGGTGATCGCGGTCGGCAACCCCTTCGGTCTGGACGGCACGGCCACCGCCGGCATCGTCTCGGCCTACGGCCGCGACATCGGCGACAGCTTCGTCGACTTCATCCAGATCGACGCGCCGATCAACCGCGGCAATTCCGGCGGTCCGACCTTCGACATCTACGGCCGGGTGATCGGGGTCAATTCGGCGATCTTCTCCCCGTCCGGCGGGTCCGTGGGCATCGGCTTCGCCATCCCCGCGGACGTCGCCGACACCATCACCAAGCAGCTGATCGCCGGGGGCAAGATCACCCGCGGCTACCTCGGCGCGACGATCCAGAACGTCACCCCCGACATCGCTGAAAGCCTCGGCGTTCCCGGCAAGAAGGGGGCCCTGGTGGCGCAGCTGGTGCCCAACGGTCCGGCTCAGCGCGGCGGCGTCCAGGGCGGCGATGTGATCGTCGAGCTGAACGGCCATGATGTGGGTTCGTCGACCGAGCTGACCCGCATGGTCGCCATGTCCCACGCGGGGGACCCGCTGCGGGTCACCCTGCTGCGGGGCGGCAAGCTGATGACCCTCAACGTCCGCTCCGGCGTGCGTCCGTCGGAGACCCAGCTCGCCAGCAACGACAACGGCTCGCAGGACGGCGCCGGTGACGCGCCCGGGGTGGACCACAGCGCCCATCCCAGCGTCCTGGGGATGACCTTCGGATCGACGGATGACGCGGCCCTGCACAACCGCCTCGGCCTGCCGGCGGACATCAAGGGCGCCGCGGTGCTCAGCGTGAAGGGGTCCTCGGACGCCAAGGAAAAGGGCCTGCAGGCCGGCGACGTGGTCGTCCGCGCGGGCGACCGCAGCGTGCGCGAACCGGCGGACATTCCGGCCGCCGTGGCGGATGCTCGTCACGCCGGCCGCTCAAGCATCCTGCTCGGCGTCTGGCGCGACGGCCGCACGACCTTCGTGGCCGTCAAGCTGGAAGGCTAGGCGCGGGACGATTTAGGCGGCAAGCCAGGGTTGGGCGCGATTCGCCGCCGCGCGCCGGCTCTGGCTGGCGGCCGAATTAAGGGGGGGCGATGCGTATCCTGATCATCGAGGACGACCTGGAGGCGGGCGCCGCCATGGTTCGCGGCCTGACCGAGGCCGGCAACGAGGTGGTCCACGCCGCCGACGGGGCCCTGGGGCTGAAGGCCGCCGAGGCCGACACCTACGACGTGATGGTGGTCGACCGCATGACCCCCAACATGGATGGCCTGACCATGGTCGAGACCCTGCGCCGGCAGGGGGACCAGACCCCGGTGCTGTTCTTGTCCGCCCTGGGCGAGATCGAGGACCGGGTCACCGGGCTGAAGGCCGGCGGCGACGACTACCTCGTCAAGCCCTACGCCTTTGCCGAGCTTATCGCCCGGGTTGAGGCCCTGGCCCGCCGCCGCGACACCGGCTCGGTGCAGACCCTGCTGCGGGTCGGCGACCTGGAGATGGATCTGATCGGTCGCTGCGTGCGCCGTGAAGGCAAGGAAATCGACCTGCAGCCCCGGGAATTCCAGCTGCTGGAATTCCTCATGCGCCACGCCGGCCAGTCGGTGACCCGGACCATGCTGCTGGAAAAGGTCTGGGAATATCACTTCGACCCGCAGACCAACGTCATCGACGTCCACGTCTCGCGGCTGCGTTCGAAGATCGACAAGGGTTTCGAGCGGCCGATGCTGCAGACCGTGCGCGGGGCCGGCTACCGGCTGGACCCCTAGGCGCGCGCCATGCGCCTGCCGGCTCTTTTCCGCACCACGCCGTTTCGGCTGACGCTGCTGTTCGTCGGCCTGTTCGCCGGGGCGGCGACGGCCCTCTTCATCTATCTTTACGCCGTCACCGCCGGCGAGGTCACCCGTACCGCCGACGCCGGGGTGGCGCGGGAGATGAAGTCCCTCGAGCTGGTCTACAGTACCGGCGGCCTGCCCGGCCTGAAGTCGGCCCTGGCCGACCGGGTCGATCGGGGCCAGTTCATCTATGTGCTGCTGGACGCTTCCGGCCGGCGCATCTTCGGCGCCGTTGATCCCGGCCCGCTCAAGGCCTTCGACGAGAACAACACCAGCTGGGTGCACCTGAAGCTGGTGGGCCAGGGCCAGAACGGCGCGGTCAGCCGCGGCCTGACCCTGGGCGAGCGCCAGCGGCTGATGGGCGGCGAGCTGCTGTTTGTCGGCGAGGACGTCAGCGACGCCCAGGCCTATGTGCTCAGCATCGTGCGCGCCCTGTGGGGGGCCGGCGCCCTGGTGGTCCTGCTGGGCCTCGCCGGCGGGCTGCTGCTCAGCCGCAACGTCAGCCGCTCCATTGCCGGCCTGACCACGGTGGTGGCCGCCGTGCAGGGGGGCGACCTGCGCGCCCGGGTGCGGTTGCGCGGCGCCCGCGACGAATTCGAGGAGCTGGGCGCAGGCCTCAACGACATGCTCGACCGGCTGGAGCGGTCCATCGGCGGCCTGCGCCACGCCGGCGACGCCATCGCCCACGACCTGCGCTCGCCCCTGACGCGGCTGCGCACCCGGCTGGAAGTGGCCCTGCTGGACGTGGAGGCCGGCAAGGGCGACCCCAAGGCGGCCCTGGCCCAGGCGCTGGAGGACGCTGACGGGGTCTTGCGCACCTTCGGCGCGGTCCTGGCCATCGCCCGGCTGCAGGCGGCCGGCTCTGCGCCCGACCAGTCGCCCTTCGACCCGGGCCAGCTCGCCGCCGATGTCGCCGAGCTCTATGAGCCCCTCTGCGAGGAGCGGGGCCTGGATTTCCAGGCCGAGCTGACCCCCGGCCTGCAGGCCAACGGCAATCGCGAGTTCATCGCCCAGGCCCTGGCCAATGTCCTCGACAATGCGGTCAAGTACACCCCCCCCGGCGGGGCGGTGATGCTGCGGGTGCGCCGGCGATCCTCCGGCGAGACCGAGTTCTCCGTCACCGACACCGGCCCGGGCGTCGCCGACCAGGATCGCCAGCGGGTGGTGCAGCGCTTCGTGCGGCTGGAGAACAGCCGCAACCAGCCGGGGGCTGGGCTGGGCCTGTCCCTGGTGGCCGCGGTCGCCGAGGCCCACGGCGGGCGGCTGGAGCTGGACGAGGGACCGGGCAAGGTCGGGGCCATGGGGCCCGGCCTGCGGGTCGCGGTGATCCTGCCGAGGGCGGCGTGAGCGCCGGCGAGGGCGTCCTCGCCGCCGATCTGCGCCCCTGCGGTCCGGTGCTCGACGCCGCGGCGGCGGAGCGGACCCGGGAGGTGCTGGCCAAGGCCGCCGCCGCAGCCGATTGGGCGCCTCGCCTCACCCAGGCTTGGCCGGCGCTGGCGCCGGTGTTCGGGGCCTCGCCCTACCTGGGCGGCCTCGCCCGGCGACGGCCGGAGCGGCTGGCCTGGCTCCTCGCCGGGACGCCGGACGCGCGGCTGGCGTCGATCCTCGCCGAGGCGGCGGGCCTGGCCGAAGCGGCCCAAGATCCCGACACCCTCAAGCGGCGGCTTCGCGAGCTCAAGGCCGACACCCACCTGTTGTGCGCCCT
>PLSW01000036.1 GCA_003165275.1 Caulobacteraceae bacterium | reverse complement strand
GCCATGGTAGTGTGTTCTTCCACTGAAATGGGTGCCCCAGGTGCCTCGCATTTGGTAACGGGAGACCACGGACCCAAAACCGATCGAAGCAGACCACTATCAGTCCCGATAAACGCCGATTGGACAGTCTATTCAGTTGCATCAGTCCGGCCCCATAGCTATTGCACGATGGAAGGGGTTGACTGTTTGTCCATGCATGGCTGGGATGATTGGGCTCCCGTGAGCCCCGTTTCAACATCTCTGCCGGGGATTTGTCTTACCGCTGTCTTGCTCAGGACCCGACACGCGGGTCTTCGGATTAGGCACGGCTCAGGTCGACACGCCGAGTTTGGGCAAGACGAACCGGGTTAGCGCCAGGTAGACGATCAAGAAACCTACAACTGGGAGTAACTCGCGCATGGATGCCTCCACTTCTAACTGCTTCCAACACTTAAAAGAATGCAGTTCTTTCCGAATTCGTTACAACGTCGCATCTGTAATGCTACGCTATTCGCCGGTATCGGCCGTGCGCTTCTATACTCAATAGTTTTGCTCCATTCGCAAAAGTGGGAGCCACCAACCTGAAACCTGCACCGGTTGCATCTGTGTCAAGCGAAAATTCTCGCCAATTCCTTCCAAGTATCTGATCCTAAGTAACATAGAGTTCTTCCCAAAGCGATGGAATCACCCCTCGAATTTGCTATCCTGAAAGTAGATGGATACACCGGCGCGAGATTTTGAACTTCAACCTTGAAACCTAGCTCTTAACCCTTTTGTTTTCAAATTTTTGCGGGGAAATATAGGAGGGTAGGTAGCCAACGAATAATCGGCTGGTATCCACCTATCCGAAATTTGGGGAAGCTCGTTTAGCTATTAGGCAGAGCCGGGGTTGATTGGCCGAAATGCCTCTATGCCTGTACCGGATATTTGATCGGCGCAGGGATTCCTCACTTCGTTCGGAATGACACCCAACAAGAATGCCGCTGCGCGAGGCAGCGGCATTCTTGTTGATGTGCGCCGGACAGGTTTTACAGCCGGCAGATCAGCAGTTCGCGTTCATACACCATCTCGGATGGCAGATGATCGTGCAGTGAGATAAACAATTCTTCGTGACCGATGACCTCGCGCTTCCAGGCTTCGCGGTCGACGACTTGCAATTGGTCGAAGGTCTCCTTCGGGAAATCGAAGCCATCCCAGTGCATGTCCTCATAGCGGGGAAGCCAGCCGATAGGAGTTTCCTTGCCAAGGGCCCTGCCGTGTGCGCGGTCGATGATCCACTTCAGAACCCGCATGTTTTCGCTGTACCCGGGCCACAGGAACTTTCCATCGTCCCCCTTGCGGAACCAGTTCACATGGAAAATGCGCGGCGTAACGCTGAGATTCCGTCCCATCTGGATCCAATGACGCCAGTAGTCGGCCATGTGATATCCGCAGAAGGGCAGCATTGCCATGGGATCGCGGCGAACCTTGCCCACGGCTCCAGCGGCAGCCGCCGTGGTCTCGGAACCCATGGTCGCGCCGGTGTAAACGCCTGCGGTCCAGTTGAACGCCTGGTAGACCAGGGGCATCGTCGTCGGACGGCGTCCGCCGAAGATGAAGGCGCTGATCGGCACGCCGTTCGGATTTTCCCAATCAGGATCGATTGTGGGGCATTGCGACGCAGGTGCCGTGAAGCGGGAATTCGGGTGCGCTGCAACCGCGCCAGTTTCCTTGGCAATCTGGGGCGTCCAACGATTGCCCTTCCAATCCGTACACTCGGCAGGAGGTTCGTCGGTCATGCCCTCCCACCAGACGCCGCCCTCGGGAGTGAGTGCAACGTTGGTGAAGATGGAGTTCTTGGTGAGCGACGCCATGGCGTTGGGATTCGTATGCATTCCCGTGCCGGGGGCAACGCCGAAGAAGCCGGCCTCCGGATTGATGGCGTAGAGGCGTCCGTCCTCGCCGAAGCGCATCCAGGCGATGTCGTCGCCGATGGTCTCCGCCTTCCAGCCCTTCAGGCTGGGCTGCAGCATGGCCAGGTTGGTCTTGCCGCAGGCGCTGGGGAAGGCCGCCGCCACATAGTGGGACTCGCCCGCGGGTGACGTCAGCTTGAGGATCAGCATGTGCTCGGCGAGCCAGCCGTCGTCTCTCGCCATCACCGAGGCGATGCGCAGGGCGTAGCACTTCTTGCCCAGGAGGGCGTTGCCGCCGTAGCCGGAGCCGTAGGACCAGATCTCCCGGCTCTCGGGGAAGTGGACGATGTATTTGATCGGATTGCAGGGCCAGGCCACGTCGTCCTGGCCGGGGGCCAGGGGCGCGCCGACGGAGTGGACGGCGGGAACAAAAAAGCCGTCCTCGCCGAGCTGGTCGAGGGCGGCCTTGCCCATCCGGGTCATGATCCGCATGGAGACGGCGACATAGGCGCTGTCGGTGATCTCCACCCCCAGGGCGCTGATTTTCGAGCCCAGCGGGCCCATGCAGAAGGGCACCACATACATGGTGCGGCCGCGCATGCAGCCCTTGAACAGGTCCTTCAGGTCCGAGCGCATCTCGGCGGGGTCGAGCCAGTTGTTGGTCGGGCCGGCGTCCGCCTCTTTTTCCGAGCAGATAAAGGTGCGGCTTTCCACCCGGGCCACGTCGCTGGGATCGGAGGTCGCCAGGAAGGAATTGGGGCGGATGGCCGGGTTCAGCGGCTTCAGGGTGCCGGCGGCGACCAGGTCGGCGGTCAGCCGCGCCCACTCCTCGTCCGAGCCGTCGCACCAGTAGACACGATCCGGCTGAGTCAGGGCGGCGATCTCCTCCACCCAGGCGAGGAGCTTGGCGTGGCGCGTCGGCGCCGGTTCAAAGGTCTCGATCTTAGCGACGGTAGTCACAAACACTCCTTCGGCGGCGCCGACCGCTAGCGCGATCCGGCGCGCTCCTCCTCACAAATGCCTTACCAAGGCTTGGGCTGCAAGGACCCGTCGATCAAACGTAAAATGGTGCATCGCAACAGCATTCGCTATCCGCGCGACCGAATCGCCAAGGTTTCGGGCGCCTCACCCAGCGTTAACCTCAAGACTTGGGCGATTCTGTTTGTCCGTAGAGGCGCAGCTTGAACGGTCCCCACCAGAGGAATTTGCCCAGGCCGCGGGCGGCGCGGTCGAGGGCGAAGGCCCGGTCGGGGGCGCCCGCCAGCCATTTCAACCCCGCCAGCAGGCCGTAGGCGCCGGCCTGGGCGGCGCCGATGGCCATCCAGCGCGCCACCCCCAGCACCCGAGGCGGGCTGGCCGTGGCGCAGTGGTAGGTCGGGCCCTGGCCGTAGACGAAGGCGCGCCGGATCGCATAGGCGAGGCTGAGCCGGGCGGGGACGGGATCCTCCCAGACCCAGGCGTCGGGGGCCCAGGCGATGCGCGCCCCGGAGGCGCGCATGTCGCCGAACAGCAGGTCGTCCTCGCCGCCGGTTTCGTTGCGAGCGGCGGAAAAAGGGGCGGCGGGATCGGGCAGGGCCGCCCGGCGCACCAGGCTGCAGCCGCAGCCGTGGACGGCGTCGATCACCGCCGCGTCGGCGGGCCCCTTGCGGGAGAAGAAATCCTCCAGATAGGCGCGGTGGGGCAGCGGGCCCTGGGGCGCGCGGCCGCGCACGGGGCCGAACACCAGGTCGGCGTCGAACCGGGCTTGCGCGTCAAGGAGGGCGGCCAGCCAGCCGGGCGGCGCCTCCTCGTCGTCGTCCAGGAAGGCGATCAGGCCGCCGCTCGCCGCGGCCACCCCGGCGTTACGGGCGTTGGCGACGCCGCTGCGGGGCTCGTGGACGTAGCGCAGGGCGAAGGGGGCTTCGGGGCGCAGGGCGTTCACCGTGGCGGTTGCGGAGCCAGCCGGATCGTTGTCGACCACCACCAGTTCGACGGTCCCGGGGTCGATCCCGGCTTGCGCGAAAGCCGACCGGGCGGCGCGGGCCAGGGACACCGGCCGCCGCTGGGTGGGGATGATGATCGAGATCGTCGCCGGGCCGGTCATGGGGGGAGGGGTAGCATGGGGGCGGTTAGCGAATGTTTGTGGGGGGAGTTCGGCTGCGAGCAAGAGCGGCAGAATGGCCGGTGCGCCCTTCGACACGGTCGCTCCGCTCCCTACTCAGGGTGACGTGGAGGGGTGGGCTGCAAAGATTCACGTCATGCTGAGTAGCGCGCCCTTCGCGCGCGTGTCGAAGCACGCAGACCGGCGCAGCCCTCCCCTACCCCGCCAGCGCCGCCACCATCGTCCACACCCCCAGCCCGACGAAGATCACCGCCGCCCCGAATCGGACCCACTGCAACGGAACGATTTGCGTCGCGGCCCGGCCCAGGAACACCGCCGGGACGTTGGCGATCATCATCCCCAGGGTGGAGCCGGCGGTCACCAGGCTGATGTTGTGGAAGCGGGCCGCCAGGGCGATGGCGGCGATCTGGGTCTTGTCGCCCATCTCGACCACGAAGAAGGTCACGGCGGTGGTGAGGAAGACGCTGAGATGGCCGGCGGGGGCCGCCACGTCGTCTTCCTTGTCCGGGATCAGGGTCCAGATCGCCGTGGCGAAGAAGGAGGCGGCCAGCAGGTACTGGAACCACATCCCCTTCAGCCAGTCGGAGACGAAGAAGCCGGCGGTGGCGGCCAGGGCGTGGTTGGCCAGGGTGGCGACCAGGATGCCGGCGATGATCGGCCAGGGCTTGTGGAACCGCGAGACCAGGACGATGGCCAGGAACTGGGTGCGGTCGCCGATCTCGGCGAGGGCCACCACCAGGGTCGAGACCAGCATCGGCTCCAAGAAAACGCCCCTTCGCGCGGCGGAGGCCTTCGCCGCCGGACATCGGGCGTGTATCGGGGCGTCCTGCCGCGCGCAAGCCACGCACCCGCCGAAGGATGCCCGATGCCCCAGACCGCCGACGCCGTGACCGTCTTTCACAACCCCAACTGCGGCACGTCGCGCAACGTCCTGGCCGCGGTCCGGGCGGCCGGATACGACCCCACCGTGGTGGAATACCTCAAGGCCGGCTGGACCAAGCCGCAGCTGGAGGGCCTGCTGAAGGCGATGAACCTGCGCCCCCGCGATATCCTGCGCATGCGCGGCACGCCGGCCGCCGAGCTTGGCCTGGACAAGCCATCGGCCACCGACGACGCGATCCTGGCGGCGATGGTGGCCCATCCGATCCTGGTGGAGCGGCCGATCGTCGTGACGCCCAAGGGAACGGCCCTGTGCCGGCCGGCGAACCGGGTCGAGGCGTTGCTCTAGACCGTGATTTGCTGAGCTAAACTTGGCAGGGTGCGTCGGACCGACGCCCCCTCCGTCGCCCCGCTTCGCGGGTCGCCACCTCCCCCGCTTCGCGGTGGAGGACAATCGATGCTTTGCTCCACCGTGAAACGGGGGAGCTGTCAGCGAAGCTGACTGAGGGGGCGTCGGTCCGCCGCAACCATGCTGCGATCGGATCAGTTTGCGATCAGAGATCGAAGCCCGACGCCCGCTAAACAGTCATCGGCCGGGAGCCACGCTTCGTAATAACCGCGGATTCACCGGTCCTGAAATATAAGGTCATGGAAATGACAATCTCCGCCCCTATTGGCGCGGAGTGATGTGATCGAAGTGGTCGGGCGGATGACGGAATACACGGCCTTCGCGAGACAAGCGCTCGCCCACAACCGGACGCGGGCCTAGCCAATGCCCGGGCCGATGAAAATCATCGCGGTGGTGGCGCAGAAGGGGGGCACCGGCAAGTCGACGGTGACCGCCAATCTCGCCGTCGCCGGGCAGCTGGCGGGGCTGAAGACCCTGGTCGCCGACGCCGACCCGCAAGGCTCCCTGGTGGAATGGGCCCGGGCGCGGCAGGCCAAGACGCCCCTGGTGGTCCCGGTCAAGGCCAGCGCCATCCACCCCACCCGCTACGCCGTCGAACGCTCGGGCCTGGACCTGATGCTGATCGACACCCGCTGCTCGGCCCTGGACGACTCCCTGGAGGCCGCCAAGGCCGCGCACCTGACCCTGATCGTGGTCCGGCCCACCGCCGTCGACCTGCGCGCCATCGCCAAGACGGTGGAGGATCTGAAACCCCTCGGCCGGCCCACGGCCTTTGTCCTCAACCAGGCGCCCAGCCAACGGGTTGGCCGCGAGCCGGTGATCGTGGCCGAGGCCATCGACCTGCTGATCGGCTACGGCCTGCCCGTGGCCCCGGTGGGCCTGCGCAACCGGCTGATCTACCAGAACGCCTTCGCCGCCGGCCTGGGGGTGCAGGAGGCGGAGCCCCTCAGCCGGGCCAGCGAGGAGATCGCCGCCCTCTGGTCCTATGTCGAGAGCCACCTGCCGGCGCCTGAAGCCCCCGAACGCCGCCGGGCGGCGCCGACGCCGCTGTTCCAGGCGCTGGAGATGGGTGGGGCGTAGGGGGGTTCCGCGCTGCCTCGGACGCCCCCCTACCCCACGATCGCCTCGGCGATCAGCCGCTGGGTCATCGCCTGCAGGGGCGGGGCGCCGGCGGGGTCCATGAGCTGGATCATGCCCACGTAGAAGAGGTCGTTGGCCGGATCGACCCAGAACCAGGTGCCGGCCGCGCCGTCCCACTGGTAGGTCCCCGTACCCACCGGGATCTCGGCGGCCTCGGGATCGAAGAACACCGCGCCGTTGAAACCGTGGCCGAAGCCCGGCCGGATCTGCTGGGCGCCGATCCCATGGCCGGCGGTGAGCAGGGCGTCCGGCAGATGGTTGGTCATCATCAGCGCCGCCGACGCGGGCTGGATGATCCGGGCCCCATCCAGCTCGCCCCCGCCCAGCAGCATCTGGGCGAAGCGGGCGTAGTCCGCCGCCGTGGAGACCAGGCCGCCGCCGCCGGAGGCCAGGGCCGGCGGGCGGGTGGGGTCGGACATCAGCGGCGGGCGGCGCACTTCGGCCAGGCCCCGGCTCTGGCTGCGGCGATAGAGGGTGGCCAGCCGCGGCAGCTTGTCCTGCGGCAGGTGGAAGCCGGTGTCGGTCATGCCCAGGGGCCCGAAGATGCGCGCCCGCATGAAGCCCGCGAGGCTTTGGCCGGTCAGGCGTTCGATCATCGCCCCCTGGATGTCCATAGCGATGCTATAGAGCCACTGGGTTCCCGGCTGGTAGGCCAGGGGCAGGCCCGCCAGGCGGCCCATCATCCCGGCGAGGCCGCCGGCGTTCCACAGGTCGGCGCGCAGGTAGAGGGCGTCGACGGGGTTGGTGGGATCGAAGCCGTAGCTGAAGCCGGCGGTGTGGGTCAGGGCCTCGCCGACGGTGGGGGCGTGGGCGGGGGCCTCCAGGATCGCCGATCCGTCCGCGGCCTGTCCGGCGAACACCTTCAGATCGGCGAATTCGGGCAGGTGTTTGGCGATCGGGTCTTCCGGACGCCACAGGCCCTCGTCGTAGAGGATCATCATGGCCACGGCGGTGACCGGCTTGGTCATCGAGAAGATGCGGAAGATGGTGTTTTGCTGCAGAGGCTCGCCGGTCTCAAGGTTCTTGGCCCCCATGGCAGACTCGTGGATCACCCTGCCCCGCCGGCCCACGGTGGTGACGACGCCCGCCAGGGTCCCGTCGTCGATCAGCCGGTGCAGGGCGACGTCGACGCGTTTCAGGGCGTCCGAGGACAGGCCGACGGATTCCGGGGTCGCGCGGGGGAGGGTCGGCATGGGGGGGGGCTCGCGGGTTGGGTGGGGCGGTTGCGGATGGGTCTATGAGCCAGGGCCGTTGCGGCGCCCTGCGTGCTTCGACACGCGCGCGAAGGGGCGCGCTACTCAGCATGACGTAAAGTTATGCGATCCCGCCCTCTTCGTCATCCTGAGTAGGGAGCGGAGCGACCGTGTCGAAGGACGCAGGGGCGGTCATGCAAGCCAAGCCTCACCCCGCCGGCACCCGCGCCTCAAGTTCCGCCAGCCACACCCGGGCGTTGCCGTCCGAGGGGGCGCGCCAGTCGCCGCGGGGGGAGAGGGAGCCGCCGGAGGAGATCTTCGGGCCGTTGGGCATGGCCGAACGCTTGAACTGGCTGGTGGCGAAGAAGCGGGTGAGGAAGACCTTCAGCCAGCCGCGGATCTCGGCCAGGTCATAGGCCCGCCGGGCGCCGTCCGGCAGGTTCGCCGGCCAGGGGCCCTTGGCGGCGTCGCCCCAGGCGCTGAGGGCCAGGAAGGCGACCTTGGAGGGGCGAAAGCCGTAGCGGGTGACGTAGTAGAGGTTGAAGTCCTGCAGGGCGTAGGGGCCAATCACCGCCTCGGTGGACTGGATCGCCCCATCGGCGCCGGCCGGCACCAGTTCCGGGGAGATCTCCGTCGCCAGGATCGCTTCGAGCAGTTTGGCGGTGTCAGCGTCCACGTCGCCGGACTCGGCCACGAAGCGGATCAGGTGCTGGATCAGGGTCTTGGAGACGCTGGAATTGACGTTGTAGTGCGACATCTGATCGCCGACGCCATAGGTGCACCAGCCCAGGCCCAGCTCCGACAGGTCGCCGGTGCCGACCACAATGCCCCGGTGCTGGTTGGCCAGGCGGAACAGGTAGTCGGTGCGCAGGCCGGCCTGGACGTTCTCGAAGGTGACGTCATAGACCGGCGCGCCGCCGGCGAAGGGGTGGCCGAGGTCGCCGAGCATCTGGGTGGCGGCGGGGCGGATGTCGATCTCTTCGCCCTTGGCCCCGATGGCCTTGATCAGGGCCCAGGCGTTGGCCTTGGTCCCCGCCGATGTCGCGAAGCCCGGCAGGGTGTAGGCCAGGATCCGGTCCCGAGGCCAGCCGAGCTTGTCCATCACCCGGGCGCAGACCAGCAGGGCCTGGGTGGAGTCCAGCCCCCCGGACACCCCGGTCACCGCCCGTTCGGCCCCTGAGGCCTGCAGCCGCTTGGCCAGGCCCTCGACCTGGATGTTGTAGGCCTCGTAGCAGTCCTCGCGCAGGAGCACCGGGTCGGAGGGCACATAGGGAAAGCGCTCGACCACGCGCCTCAGCGCCAGCGGCCCCTCCGGCGCGTCGAGGCCGAAGTCGATCCAGCGGAAGTCATAGGTGCGATGGGCCTCGTTCTCGGCGCAGTCGCCGAAGGTGTTGCCGCGCATGCGCTCCTGGCGGATGCGGCCGAGGTCGACGTCGGCGACGGCGATCAGGTCGCCGGCGAACCGCTCGGACTCGGCCAGGGCCTCGCCCAGCTCGAACACCCCGGCCTGGCCGTCCCAGGCGAGGTCGGTGGTGGATTCGCCGGGGCCGGCGGCGGTGTAGACATAGGCCGCCATCGCCCGGGAGGACTGGCTGGCGCAGAGCAGGCGCCGCTGGCGGGCCTTGCCGATGGTGATGTTGCTGGCCGAGAGGTTCACCAGCACCTCCGCCCCGGCCAGGGCCGCGGCGCTGGACGGCGGGATCGGCACCCAGACGTCCTCGCAGATCTCCACGTGGAAGGTGAAGGGGACCGAGCCGGTGGAGCGGAACAAGAGGTCGACGCCGAAGGGAACGGTGCGGCCGGCGACGTCGATCTCGCGGCCGATCACCCCCGCGCCGGAGGTGAAATGCCGGCGTTCGTAGAATTCGCGGTAGTTGGGCAGGTAGGTCTTGGGGACCACCCCCAGGATCTCCCCCCGGTGGATGATCACGGCGGCATTGTAGAGCCGCCCGTCGCAGCGCACGGGCGCGCCGACCACCAGCACCGGCATCAGGTCGTGGGATGCGGCGAGCAGATCGCCGATCGCGGCGTCCACGGCGTCCAGCAGGGCGTCCTGGAACAGCAGGTCGTCGATGGCATAGGCGCTGAGGCCCAGCTCAGGGAAAGCCACCAGGCCCAGCTTGTCCGCGTCGGCCTTGCGCGCCAGCTCCAGGGTGGCGGCGAGGTTGTGGACCGGATCGCCCACCTCCACCCGCGCCACCGCCGCCCCCACGCGCAGGAAGTCGTGGCTGTAGAGGGAATGGAAGTCTGCGCTCACGCTCGTCTCGCCGGTTCCGGGCCAGGGTGGGCCTCGTCACGCCGAGACCTAAGCATTTAAGGGGTAAATAGCCAATTCAAGGTGTGTGAGCGGATGTGACGGGGGCGGCCCCGATTTGGGAGGCTGACGCCGGTTATCAACCCGACGCCGGTCAGAACGCATAGTTCAGGTCCACCCCGAGGGAGCGCGGCTTCTGGTAGAAGGACACCCGCTGCCCCTCGCTGCCGGCGAAGGCGTAGGTCAGGGGGCGCCGATCCAAGAGGTTCGTTCCCCAGAGGCTGATGTCCCAGTGTTTGGCCGGGTTGGAAACGCCGATCCGCGCGCCGAGGGACTCCGCGTTTCCGAAGGTGGTCGGATCCGCCAGGTAGGGGTGCTCGGAGCCGGTGTAGTGGTCGTTGGCCTGGACGTACATCTTCAGGGTCTGCGCCACCGGACGCTCGTAGCGGACGCTCCATTCGCCGCTCCATGCCGGCGCGTCGGGCAGCATCTGGCCCACCAGGACGGGGGTGAACAGCGCCAGGCCGTTGTCGCTGGTCAGCGAGCGGGTCACGCGCGAATGCAGATAGGTGGCGCCGAGGTCGATGGTCAGGCCGCTGATCGGGCGCCAGCGAACGTCGCTTTCGGCGCCGTCGATCCTGGAGCGCGGCACATTGCCGAGGCCGGCGATCAGGGGCTGGGTTCCGACGGGCCCGGCCCACAGGGACAAGCTCGACTGGCGGTCGCGAATGGCGGTGTCGAAGACCGCCGCGTTGACCTCGAAGGAATCGCCCAGGAAGCGGCTCTTCACGCCCAGCTCGAAGGTGAGTTCATGTTCGGGACTGACGTAATTCCAGTCCACCTGCACCTGGGCGGGCTGTCCGTAGAAGATGCCGCCCTTGTAGCCCGTCGCCAGGCTTGAATAGAGCAGCATCGTCTTCAGGGGCCGATAGTCGAGTTCGGCGCGATAGGAGACGTCCTGGCTGGAGCGGGTCTGATCGAGGGCCGCCAGCACGGTGTTCGGCGTGATCGGCCCGGTAAAGCCGTTCGACGCGTAGGTGAGCAGGCCGGTGGGGTCGATGGTCGCGCCGTCGAACGACACCTGATCGTGGGAGTAGCGCAGCCCGGTCACCAGGGTCCACTGGTCGGACAGATGCGTCTCGGCGTGGGCGTAGAGGCCCTCCGACTGCTGCTTCTGGGTGAAGTTGGCCGCGGTGATGGCCTTGCCGGAATCGGTGATGGAGGTGGCCAGGCCGTAGACGAAGGTCCAGTCGAGGGCGTCGCGGCAGCGATACCAGTTCTCGGAATAGTCGGCGCCGACGATCCAGTCGATGAAACCGCCGCTGCTCGAGGCGGCGCGCACCTCCTGGCTGAACTGCGACTGCTGGAAGTTCTTGGTCCAATTGTTGTCCGCGGCCGGATAGCCGTCGTAGTTGTCCAGGCTGTGGTCGGAGAAATAGTCGAACGCCGTGATCGAGGTGATCGAAAAGGCGCCGAGCTGCGCCTTCAGCTTGGCGACCACGCCCTCGCCCTGTTCGTGCTTGAAGACCGGCAGGCCGCCCACCCGCACCTGCGTGCCCCCCGGCGGGCTGTCCAGCAGCCCCGCGGTGGGGAAGGACTGCGGGGGCGCCAGGGCCTCGACGTTCGGGGTCGACGGCGATGAGGGGGTGGAATTGTCGTACACATAGTGGGCGTTGAGGTTCAGGCTGAGGGTGTCGCTCAGCCGGATGTCGAAAATCGACCGCACGCCGCCGCGATCGAGGCGGCCGTATTTCTGACCGGTGTCGATATCGGTCTGGTAGCCCTCGCCCTGTCTGGTCACCGTCGCCGCCAGGCGCGCCTTGATGGAATCGTTGATCGGGCCACTGACGGCGGCGGTCAGCTCGGCGGTGTCCCAGCGGCTGTAGTTGGCGTCGACATAGCCCTCGAAGTCGTTCGTGGGCTGCCGGGACAGGATGTTGATGGCCCCCCCGGCGGTGTTCTTGCCGTAGAGGGTGCCCTGCGGGCCCTTCAGGACCTCCACGCGGTCGATGTCATAGAGCGCGCCGGTCAGAAAGCCGGGAAAGCTCTGATAGACCTCGTCGACGTAGGTCCCGACGCCGCTGCTGTTGTTGGTGTTGAAGTCGTCAAGGCCGACGCCGCGCACCAGAAACAGCGGCGTGCTGTCGGTGGTCGAGTTCATGGTCGACAGGCTGCTGGAGACATAGGCGAGATCGAGGGGCTGCTGAATGCGCAGGGTATCCAGCTTTTCGCCGCCCACCGCGTTGATCGCGACGCCGATCTTTTCCACGTCCTGGCTACGCTTTTCGGCGGTGACGACCACCGACCCCAGGGCGGAATCGTTCGCGTCCGAGTCCGCCGCCGACGCCGCGACGGGCGCCAGGAGCAACGCCGAAACGACGCCGACAAGTCCGATGTTCACGTATCCACGCACCAAGCCAATTCCCCCCGAGCGCGGCCGCCCACAATGATCGCGCCTGCATCGAATAGCGGAGCCGCCGTGAGAAGGCGAATTACAGAACGCTAATTTTCGGTCCGCTGGACGGCGAGCCGCCGGGCCGCCGCCTTGACCCCGACGTGAATCTGTGTTCTCTCTTTGTTCCACAATGACCGCCGCAGACGCACCCGAAATCCTCGCCGACGACGCCCTCGACCCCGAGGCCGAGCGGGTGGCGCGGCATGTCCGCATCCTGAAGGAGCTGGCGGAGATCGGCGTGCGGATTGCGCAGTCGATGGACCGACAGGCGGAGTTGCTGGCGCCCTCGCCGGCGGAGGCGGCCGACGGCGAGCGGACGAGGGCGGCGGACGCCCCTGTCGCCGCGTCGCCGCCGACCCGGGTCGGGCCGGGCACGGACTTCGGACGGCTGACCCGCGCCATCCGGCTGACGCTGATGCTGGAGATCCGTATCGCCGAGGGCGAAACGATGCGCCAGGCGGAGGTGGCCGAGGCGCGCGTCCAGCGGACCCGGGCCGTTCAACAGCAGGCGCAGGCCGACTGGGTCGAAGCCCGGTCCGAGGCGGTGCTGGACGTGATCGAGGCCACCCTTGAGGCCAAGAGCGAGGACGACGAGTCGATCCTCGAGCGCCTGGACGAGGCCCGCGAATACCTGGAACGCGGCGACGAGGACTTTGACCTGGAGGGCCTGCCCACCGGCCTGGTGATCGCGCGCATCTGCCGGGACATGGGTCTTGAGCCCGACTGGGCGCGATGGGCCCAGGCGGACTGGGCCGTCGAGGAGGCCCGGGATCGGCCGCGGGGCTCGCCCTACGCCGGGGTCGGGGGCAACGGCGGCGAGGGCGCGTCGAACGAGCCGGCGAAGGCGGACAGGGGCGCGCCGGACGAGGCCCCGCCGCGCGGCGGCTCGCCTTAGGGCGGGTTGAGATCAGCTGGAATCGCCGTCGCCGCCCGGCGGGTCATCCCGGTCGCGGGGAACGGCCTGGAGAGTCACACAGTTCCTGAAGCCAACCCGGAATCCCTTCTCCCCTCGTGGGAGAAGGACTCTTCGACTGGACTTGCGAGATGTGCATCCCCCAGAACGAGGCGAAGAAATGAGCCCCACGCCACTTCGCGGTTCGCATCACCCCTCCGCCAGACCCCGCCGGTTTCGGTGACAGTTTACTTAACTCGGGTCCGGTCGCGGAGCTGGCCTGATCGCGGAATGAGTTCAGTAAACTGTCACCGAAACTCCTGTCACCGATGCCTCTAAAACCCCTATAGGCTCGCTCCCATGCGGATGCCCGTTCCCGACCCGGCCCTTGTCGCCCGGCGCGCCGAATTCGTCGTCGCCCTGCGGGCCATCGTGCCCGGCGAGGGGGTGATCGCGGCGGCGTCGGAGCTGGCCGCCTACGACTGCGACGGCCTGACCGCCTATCGCACCTCGCCGCTGGCGGTGGTGCTGCCGTCGACCACCGAGCAGGTGTCGAAGGTGCTTGCCTACTGCCGCTCCGTGGGCCTGAAGATCGTGCCCCGGGGCGCCGGCACCTCGCTCTCCGGGGGCGCCCTGCCCTTGGCGGACGGGATCGTGCTCGGCCTCTCCAAGCTGAACCGCATCCTGGAGATCGACTACGAAAACCGCTGCGTCGTGACCCAGCCCGGGGTGACCAACCTGGCGATCACCGAGGCGGTGGCGGCGCGCGGCTTCTACTACGCCCCCGACCCCTCCAGCCAGATCGCCTGCACCATCGGCGGCAATGTGGCGGAGAACTCCGGCGGGGTGCATTGCCTGAAGTACGGCATGACCACCAACAACCTGCTCGGCCTGGAGGTGGTGCTGGCCGACGGGGAGATCCTGCGCCTGGGCGGCAAGACCTTCGACGCCGGGGGGCTGGACCTGCTGGGGGTGCTCACCGGCTCTGAGGGGCTGCTGGCGATCACCACCGAAGTCACGGTGCGCATCCTGCCCCGGCCGGAAACCCAGCGGGCGGTGCTGCTGGGCTTTCCCAGCATCGAGGACGCCGGCGCCTGCGTGGCCGGGGTGATCGCCGCCGGGGTGATCCCGGCGGGGATGGAGATGATGGACCGCCCGGCCATCCACGCCGCCGAGGCCTTCGTCCACGCGGGCTACCCGCTGGATGTGGAGGCCCTGCTCATCGTCGAGCTGGACGGCCAGGCCGCGGAGGTCGATCACCTGATCGAGGGGGTGCTGGAGATCGCCAAGGCCCACCACGCGGTGTCGGCGCGGGCGAGCGGGAGCGAGGCCGAGCGGCTGGCCTTCTGGGCCGGGCGCAAGGCGGCCTTCCCGGCGGTGGGCCGCATCTCGCCGGACTATTTCTGCATGGACGGCACCATCCCCCGCGCCGCCCTGCCCAAGGTGCTGGGACGGATGGGGGAGATGTCCGAGGCCCGCGGGCTGAAGGTGGCCAACGTCTTCCATGCCGGCGACGGCAACCTGCACCCGCTGATCCTCTACGACGCCAACATCCCCGGCCAGCTTGAGACCGCCGAGGCCTTCGGCGCCGACATCCTGCGGCTCTGCGTCGAGGTAGGCGGGGTGCTCACCGGCGAGCACGGGGTGGGGGTGGAAAAGCGCGACCTGATGGAGGTGCAGTTCGCCCCCGCCGATCTCGACCAGCAGCAAAGGCTGCGCTGCGCCTTCGACGGGGAGCAGCTGCTCAACCCGGGCAAGGTCTTCCCCACCCTGTGCCGTTGCGCGGAACTCGGCCGGGTGCATGTTCGCGGCGGGGCGATGCGCTTTCCCGACCTGCCGAGGTTCTGAGAATGGGCGAGATCCTGCGACCCGAGAGCGCCGAAGGGGCGGCGGAGATGGTGCGGGCGGCGGTGGGCGCCGGCCGCAGCCTGGAGATCGTCGGCTCCGGCTCGCGCCGGGGGTTCGGGCATCCGGTGCGCGCGGACGCGGTCCTGGACCTGTCCGCCCTGGACCGGGTATTGATCTACGAACCGGAGGAGCTGGTGCTCACCGTCCAGGCGGGCGCGTCGATGGCCAAGATCAACGCCGTGCTCGCCGAGGGTCGCCAGCACCTGGCTTTCGAGCCGCCGGATCTGGGGCCGCTGTTCGGCCTTGCGCCGGGGGGCGGGACCATCGGCGGGGCGGTGGGCGTTGGCCTGGGCGGCCCGCGCCGGCCGAGCGCCGGGGCGCCGCGCGACCATCTGCTGGGCTTTCACGCCGTGAACGGCTTCGGCGAGACCTTCGCGGCCGGGGGGCGGGTGGTGAAGAACGTCACCGGCTTCGACCTCTCCAAGCTGATGGCCGGCGCCTTCGGAACCCTGGGCGTGGTCACCGAAATGACCCTGAAGGTGCTGCCGGCGCCGAAGGCCGTGCGCACCCTGATCCTCTTCGACCTGGACGAGGCGCCCGCCCTGGCCGCGCTGCGCCGGGCCCTGGCCTCG
>PLSW01000067.1 GCA_003165275.1 Caulobacteraceae bacterium | reverse complement strand
GGCCGCGCGAACGACGTCTAAATTTGCCAATAAAACAAGTAGATAGTCTAAATGACTCTCGCTCATAACGGTCTGGTTGGGGGTTCGAGTCCCTCCGCGCCTACCACGTCTTTTTTAAATAAATTCATATGGTTGTGGCGCAGTCCGGCGAACGGCGGGGTCATGGCGTTTTCACCCAACGATTCAGCCGACGTCATCGGCGGTTTTCTCCAGCTGGACCGTCCCACGCGACTGTCGACCAAGCCCGGCGCGCCGATTTCTCAGTTTCAGTGTCGCGCCGTCATGACTGACGGCGCCGTCCCGCTGGGCGCCCGCCTATCGCGTCACGATCGGAAAGTCCGGGGTGAACCGGTCCAACCAGCCGATCAGGCGATCCACGGCGCCGGCGTCTCCCTCGACCTTGACCGTTCCGGCGGCGATCCCCGCCTTCAGCGGCGCTCCAGTGAATAGGGTCGTGATGAAACTGGCGCGGGGCAGGGTGATGGTGGCGTCCACGGGGCCCGGGGCGGCGATGGGCTCGGCGACCAGCACGTCGTTGCGCACCCGCACATAGTATTGTTCGTGGCGCTCGGGGAAGATCAGCTCCAGGCTTAGCCGGGCGTCCTTCACCTTGTCCGGATTCAACCGCACCCCGACCAGGTCAAACAGCATCTTGGAGGGCATGTTGCGGATCAGGTCGATGGCGACGCTCGCGCCCCCGCCGGTCTTGACGCCGGACTTCAGCTCCGCGGCGCCTGAGAGGTACATATTGCGCCAGAGCGAGTTCTCCGACTGGTAGGCCATCTGCGCATAGACCCCGGCCAGGGCGTCTCGCGCTGGCTGGTTGGCGGCGTCGGCCAGGACCACGCGGTTGAGCAGGGTCGCGGCCCACCGATAGTCGCCGCTGTCCGCGGCCGCCTTGGCCAGGCTCGTCACCCTGGCGGCGCCGCCCATGGCCGCCACCATCCGCGCGCTCTCGTCCGCGGGCTCCAGGGGCGCGAGGTTGGCCGGGTTGCCGTCGTACCAGCCCATGTAGCGCTGATAGACGGCGCGGGCGTTGAAGCTCATCGAGCCGTAGAAGCCCTGGTTGAACCAGTCGCGGGCCAGGCCGGCGGGCAGGGCGATGCGGTCGCCAATCTCTGGTCCGGTCAGGCCCTCGTTCATTATCCGCACGGACTGGTCGTGCAGGTATTCATAGGCGTCGCGGTGATCCTCCAAGAAGCGGTTCACCGCCTCCCGGCCGAAGCGCGGCCAGCCGTGGCTGGTGAACATGACGTCGGTGCGGCCGCCGAACAGGCGGATGGACTGGGTCAGGTCGTCGGCCCAGGCCTTGGAGTCGCGCACCAGCGCCCCGCGCGGGGTCAGCACATTGTGCATCGAGACATTGGCGTTCTCCGCCATGCTCAGCGCGTGCAGGTCGGGCAGGTAGATGTTCATCTCCGCCGGCGCCTCGGTGCCCGGCGTGTATTGGAACTCCAGCCTGACCCCGTCGACGGTCAGGGATTGGCCGGTGTGGTCGATGGTCATCGTGGGCGGCAGCAGGGTCATCGTGCCCTTGGCGATCGCCTGGCCGATGCCGGAGCTGATCTGGCCGTCGGGGCCGGGGGTCAGGAAATAGCCGAACTGATAGGTCGCGCGCCGGCCCATGGCCGCGCCGGCCAGGACGTTCTCGCTGACCGCCTCCTCCAGGAAGCCCTTCGGCGCGATGACCTGGATCCTGCCGGCGTCGATATCGGCCTGGGCGACCATGCCCCGGGCGCCGCCGAAATGGTCGGAGTGGCTGTGGGTGTAGATGATCGCCACCACCGGCCGCGCGCCCAGGGTCTTGTTGGCCAGTTCCAGCGCGGCGCGGCCGGTCTCGGCGGTGGTGAGGGTGTCGATGACGATCCAGCCGGTGTCGCCGGCGATGAAGGTCGCATTGGCGATGTCGAAGCCGCGCACCTGCCAGATGCGATCGGTCACCTTGAACAGGCCGTGCTTGGCGAGCAGTTGCGCCTGGCGCCAGAGGCCCGGATTGACCGTCGCGGGGGCGGGGCCGTTCAGGAAATCATAGGCCTTCAGGTCCCAGGCCACGCCGCCGTCCGCGCGCAGGATTTTCGGATCGGCGCGGGTGGCCAGAAAGCCGCGGCCGGCGAAGTCGAAGTCCTCCCGGTCGGCAAAGGGCAGGCTGGCCTGGGCGGCGGCCTGGGCGGCGACGGTGGCGGGGGAGGGCGGGTCGCCGGCGGCGGCGGGGCCGGCGCCGCTGATCGCCAGGGCGGCCGCCAGGGCCAGGATGCGGTTCATGGTCGATGTCCCCGGATTCGTTTCGGGACGTTGTGGCTTTTGGCAGTGAGCGTGGCAAGACTCGCCGCAGCCGGGGGCTGACAGGGCTCCGTTTCCGGCTGGCCGACAGCACTGGACAAGGCCCAACGGGCCCAATCTGCGGGTGACTGTAAGCTTGGAGCCAATTCTGCTTCGCGTGGCGTGGCAGGCTGCGGCCAACAAAAGCTACGCCGCGTCTATGGGCGTGGAAACGCAGGATCATTCGTGTCCGCCCGTGGCGCGACCGTGGGGGCGCCTTCGCAAACTTGTGCGCAAACCATCGCCAAACTGTCACGCGTTGAAACTAAGCAGTCCGCGGGCCTGAACATGAAATGCAGGCGGGGAATTTGGGAATCCAACTCATGCAACGGAAAATCTACCTCGTGGGCAGCATCGCCCTCGGCGCCATGGCGGCGCTCTGCGTCGGCGCGTCCGCCGACGCGAAGCCCTTGAAGCATCATCACAAGGCGGCCGAGCAGGCGGCGCCGGCGCGCGATCTTGGCGCTGAAGTTGAAGCCCTGCGCGCCCGTCTTGACGCCGAGGAAGCCGCTCGGGCGCAGGATCAGAGCCAGATCGCCGCCGCGCAGAGCGACGCCGCCGCTGCCCGCGCCGAAGCCGCCGCGGCCCACGCCCAGGTCGCCAGCCAGATCGAGACCCTGCCCGGCGTCGTCGCCGCGGACGTGGCCAAGGCCACGCCGAAGCCGAACTGGTCGGGTGACACCAAGGTCGGCGCGACCGTCTTCGCCGACCTGACCAACATCAGCCAATCGCCTTCGCCGAACAACAAGAACGGCACCGGCGAAGACATCAAGCGCGCCTATCTGACCGTCGACCACAAGTTCGACGACATCTGGTCGGCGAGCCTGACCGCCGACTTCGCGCCCAACGGCGCCGCGTTCCACGGCGGCTCGCTGCAGGGCACGGAAGTCGTCAAGAAGGCCTACATCCAGGCCAAGGTGTTCGGCGACGCCCTCGTCGTGCGCGGCGGCGCCGCCGACATGCCCTGGATTCCCTTCGCGGAAAGCGTCTACGGCTATCGCTTCGTCGAAAAGACGATCGCGGACCTCCAAAAGGACGGCAACTCGGCCGACACCGGCGTGAACGCCTCCGGCGCCCTGGCCAACGGCCTGCTGGGCTACTCGGTCTCCGTCGTCGACGGCGCCGGCTACAAGAACGACATCCGTTCCAAGGGCATGGACGTGGAAGGCCGCGTCAACCTGAACTGGAACGGCTTTGTCGGGGCGGTCGGCGGCTACAGCGGCAAGCTGAGCAACGACTACCAGGCGATCCCGGACCCCACCTTCCACACCGCGCAACGCCAGGACGCCCTGGTCGCCTTCGTCAACCCGATGTTCCGCGTCGGCCTCGAATACTTCAACGAGACCAACTGGACCCAGACCACCTCGGTCGCCACCGACAAGGGCCACGGCTACTCGGGCTTCGGCTCGTTCAACCTGACCCCGCAATTCTCGGTGTTCGGCCGTTACGACACCTCCAAGCCGAGCCAATCGCTGCACTCGACCGAGACGATCAACTACTTCAACCTCGGCCTGAACTACGAGCCGGTGAAGGTGATCGACCTGGCCCTGGTCTACAAGCGCGAAGAAGCCAAGGGCTCCGGCTCCATCAACTTCACGGACGGCAACACCTCGTTCACCGCGCCGGGCCACTACGACGAAGTGGGCGTGTTCGCTCAGTACAAGTTCTAGTCCACTACCGATCCAGCAACGGGTCGAGTTTGACCGCCGCGGCGCCCTCTCGCCGCGGCGGTTTTTCTTTGCGCTGGTCGCTGTTTGCCGGACATGGAGAGGTGCGTGCCGACATTCGGCCCCGTTTTGATCGCGGGCCGACCGCCATGGCCGTGATCAGGAGCCGAAGCGGACGCGCATCGCCGACGAGACCGCGGATGTGGCGAGATAGCCCGACACCATGCCGTTCGGCGCCCGCGAGGGCCCCGGGGCAGGCGACGTCTTGGGCGGCGGTCAGCGATGACAGCGGCACGGCGTTCTGAACGTGATCGAAGACGGCATCGACCGACAGGCCGGCATGGTCGAACGCCGCAGGCGCGAGCATCGGCGAGCACGATGCAGCCATCCCGTTCCGATGCCATATTGGATGTCTGCGGCCCGCCAAACCCCTTCGGCGACCGCTAGGCCGCGGCCAACAACCAGCCGCCGCCCATTTCGTTAGAAAATCTGAGGGCTGACAAATTTAATCTCTATTCCACCGGTAGGATTTATAACGTCCCCTTGAAAGTCAGCGCCTAAAGGCGCCTCTGCGCCAACCAATTTGGGGATTTCCGTTGCAATTCATGCTTTCTAGCGCAGCGCGCCGCGGCGCGCTCATCGGGCTTCTGATGACGGGCGCCGCGGGCGGCGCCTTCGCCCAGCCCACCGCCGCCGCCAAGCCCGCCTGCTTCGCGACCTTCACCAACTGGCTCGAGGCGAGCGCGGCCGACTGCCCGCTGTCCGCCTACGGCCTGACGGTCTACGGCACTGTCGACGTCGGCGGCGGCTATGAGACCCATGCGGCTCCGTTCAATGGAGACGCCAAGACGGGCGTCAGCGAGCTGATTTCCAAGGTCAACAACCATGCCCTCTGGCAGGGCGTGCCGAGCGGCCTCACCCAGTCGAATATCGGCATCAAGATCAGGGAGCAGCTGGTCCCGGACTGGTTCCTGATCGGCGACGTCAACGCCGGCTTCGACCCGCTTTCGCTGAAACTGGTCAACGGCCCGAAGTCGCTGGTCGACAACAACAATGTTTCACTGGCCAGGCAGAACACCAACACCGACTCGGCCCGCTCCACGGGTTGGGACAATTCGCGCGGCTACGTCGGCCTGAGCAACGCCACCTTCGGCACGCTGACCGTCGGGCGTCAGAATGCGTTCAGCAACGACCTCGCCACCCAATACGATCCGTTCGGCGGCTCCTACGCCTTCTCGGTGCTCGGCAATTCTTCGACGTTTGTCGCCGGCGCCGGCGATACCGAGCTGTCGCAGTTCAATATGTCGGTCAAATACCAGCTGACCTACGACCGCTTCCGCGCCGGCGCGCTCGCTCAGCTCGGCGGCTATGATCAACGCAACAACGCCGAGAACGCCTACCAATTCGATCTCGGCGGCGACGTCGGCGCGTTCTCGGTCGACGCGATCTACGCCTACGCCAAGGACGCGGTGACCTTGAGCAACTACACCTCGGGCGCGCCGACCCCCGACACGCTCAAGGCGACCCTCGCCGATATCAGCGCCGAGGTGATCGCCGCGAAGTATAAATGGCATGCGCTCACCGTGTACGGCGGTTACGAAGACGCGCGGCTGAGTTCGCCGAGCGACCTGTTCGGGGCGACGGCGACGGCGAATGGTCAAACCCTCACCTTGAACGGGGGTTACCCCGCCGTCGTTCAAGCCAACACCTATGTCAATTCGAAGAATTTGCAGGTCGCCTGGCTGGGCGAAAAGTACTCGATCATGCCTAATCTCGATTTCGACGCCGCCTATTATTACATAACTCAGAATAATTACACCAATTCTGCGACCAAATATAATGCCGGTGGCAGCAGCACGCATACGGGCGTCGGCTGCGGCGCGAATCTGAACCCCGCGATCACGGGCTCGGCGCCTCAGGGGGCGAACGCCGCCGCTTGCGCCGGCAACGAGTACGCCGTGTCCGCGGTGTTGGATTGGCGTCTTCTCAAGCGCGCGGACCTGTACACAGGCCTATTGTACAGCCGGGTTTCGGGGGGGCTCGCCAACGGTTTCATCCAAAGCAACAACACCGCCTTCACCACCGGCGTGCGCGTCGCCTTCTAGCCGATCGTCCCGAGATTCGAGTGATGCGTGGACGGCGCTCGCATGCGCCGTCCACGCGCTTGTTTCTTTCAAGTCTGGACATGCGATCTACCGGGCCGATGTCGGCCCGCCGTGTCCACGCGCCTCGTCGATGAGCTTGACCTGAAAGCCCCGATCATCGGCTTCACCAGCCGCGGGCCCCCTGCAATTGACCCCGGTCAACGAACCATTTCAGGTCCTCACGATGTCGGCCTGTAGGCGACCTTCAGACCGCTCGGTTATGATGCCCCATGAGCAAGACCGTCATTCCCATCGGCGCGGACCACCGCGGTTACGCCCTGAAGGGCCAACTTGTCAGCTGGCTTGCGCAAAACGGCTATGTGCTCAAAGACCTCGGCGCGCACAGCACGGAGCGTTGTGACGCGCTGGATTACGCCAGAAAACTGGCGGCGGAGTTTGAATCAAATTCGATTGAGTTTGGAATTCTGATTTGCGGTTCGGGCCACGCGATGACCATGACCGCCAATCGCTATCAGAATTTGCGCGCCGCGCTTTGCGGCAGCGTCGCCATGGCCAAAACCACGCGCGAGCACAACGACGCCAACGTGCTTGTGCTCGGCGCGGATTTCACGCCGCAGGGCGAGGCGCTGAAGATCCTTCACGCGTTCTTGGATACAAAATTCCTCGGCGGCAAATATGCCGAGCGCCGCGATGCGCTGACGGCTTTAGGCGGGCTTTAGGCTGGACGCTAAGCCTGCCGCCTGAAGCGTACCTTCCCAAGGGCGGCTGAGAGTCATGATCAGCGACCTTCCAAGGCCACCGCCCGCTGCGGGCCTATAGCCGGCCGCTGACATCGAGGATCTCCGTACACAGGGCCAGCGGCGCGGGGCGATGGCTGACAATCACCGCGCCCTGGCCTGTCCGGGATAGGCGACGTTCGAGGGTCGCGACCAACTGGGCCTCGGTCGCCGAATCCAGTCCCTCTGTCGGCTCGTCGAGCAACAGCCAGGGGGCGGGCCGCAGGAAGGCGCGCGCCAGCGAAAGGCGCCGCCGCTCCCCGCCGGACAGGACCTCGCCGCCGTCGCCAAGCCAGGTCGCCAGACCTTCAGGCAGGCGTCTGACCCGGGCGTCCAGTTGCGCGTCGGCCAGGGCGTCCCACAGGGTCGCATCGTCGGCTTCTGGCGCCGCCAGTCGAAGGTTTTCGGCCACGGTGCCGGTCAGGAGCCGGGCGTCCTGCGGCGCATAGGCGAACAGCGGGCGCGCCCACCCCAGGGGCGTCGACTCCAGGGGTGCGCCGCCGACACGGAAACGGCCTGACGGCGCCGGGCGCAGGCCCACCAGCGCCTCCAGGGTCCGGGTCTTGCCGCCCCCCGATGGGCCGGCGACGCCAATGCGGGCGCCGGGCTCGAACGGGCGGCCATCGATCTCAAGATTGGCGAGGGTCGGCGGCGGCGCGGCCGCCAGAGCCGGCGCGACCAGCACAGCGTCGAGGCGGGCGACCGCCTCCTGGTAGGCGCCCTGTTGCTGGGCCGCGCGCAGCAGGCCGGTCACGCCCTCCAGACCGGCCAGGGTCGCCAGCACCGCCAGCGCCGCAAACGGCAAGGCCGCGCCGGACGACAGGGCCGCGACCGCGACCACCGTCGCGGCGGCCAGACCCGCCTGGGCCAAGGCGAGGAGAGCTTCGGCGTCCCGGCCTGCGAGACTGGCCCGGCTCAGCTCGGCGTCGTGGGCCATGAGCGCCTCGATCGCCCGCGGGGTCAGGTCGAAGCAGCGCAGCTCGGGGGCGGCGAGGAGGTAGGCGCCCAGGCCGTCCTTCAACCGGCCGCTGGCGCGCAGCTGGTCGCGCCCCGGGTCTCGGCTCAGGCGATCGGCAAGGACGCGGCCGACGATGATCTGCAGGCCCAGGCCGACCAGGTAAGCCATCGCCGCCCAGACCGAGGCCAAGGCGATCAGCGCAACCGCGGCGCCGGCCGCGGCGGCGGCGGCCCAGGGGGCGGAGCGTTGGACGAAGACGGTCTCGATCGCGCCTACATCCTGAACGAGCCGCGCCGAAGCCTCGCCGGAGGAGAGGCTCAGCGCCGTTTGAGGCGGCGCGGCCGCGAGGCCCGCAAATAGCGCGGGGCGCAAGGCCGCCAGGGCGCGGAAGGCGGCGCGGTGCCCAAACAGGCGCTCGCCATAGCGGCCGGCGGTGCGCAGGATCGCCAGTCCGCGGAAGCCCGCGCTTGGGAGAAGGTAGTTGAAAGACTGCACGGCGATCGGCCCGGCGGCGCCGGCCAGGGCCGCGCCGGCGAGAAACCATCCGGAGAGGCCCAGCAACAGCGTCGTGGCCGCCGCCGTCGCCGCCCCGGACAGGGCCGCGATCACCAGGTCCCAGCGTCGCAGGCGGACCTGTCGCTTCAGGAAGTCGCCGATGGGGGACGGCGCCGTCACGCGAGCCGAACCACATGGTCGGCGGCGGCGGCCAAGGCTTCGGAGTGGGTGGCGACGATCACGGTTCGATCGCCGGCGAGGGCCCGGATCAAGGCGATGATCTCGGCCTCGGCCTCCGCGTCGAGATCGGCGGTCGGTTCGTCAAGCAGCAACAAGGGCACCGGCTTGAGCAGCGCGCGCGCCAAGGCGAGCCGTCGACGTTCGCCGCCGGACAGGCCCGATCCGCGCTCGTCCAGCAGCGTGTCGCCGCCGCCCGCCCGGCGCTGCAGGGCCGTCGACAGGCCAACCCGCCCGGCCATATCCAGCGCCGCCTTTGAGGTTACGTCCGGCCCGGCGGCCATCAGGTTGTCGATGATCGTGCCGGGCAGGAAGGCCGGGGCCTGGCCTGACCAGGCGGCGAGGGCGGCGAAGCCTCCGGTGTCGGCCAGACGCAGGTCTCCCATCTCCACCGATCCGGTGTCGAGGGGGGTCAGCCCCAGGATCGCGGACAACACCGACGACTTGCCCGACCCGGTCGGTCCGACGATGGCGGTCAGCGCTCCGCGCGGGGCGACCGCGTCGATCGGGCCAATCCGAAGGTCGCCGAACCGCAGGCCCATATTGCGTAGCCGCACCTCTTGCGGTCCGGGCGCCGCAATCGCCTTCACCGGCGACGGCGACGGCGATGGCGATACGTCCGCCAGCAGCGGGCGCAGCCGCGCCGCGGCGGCCTCGCCCAATTGCTTTTCATGATAGGCGGCGGCGAGGCTGCGCAAGGGCGCGTAGAATTCCGGGGCGAGCGCGAGGGCGAAGAAGGCGCGGCGAAAATCCAGCGTCTCCGGGACCTTGAACGGCAGCAGCCCCAGCAGCGAGAATCCGCAATAGACGGCCACCATGGCCACGGCCAGGGCGGCGAAGAACTCCAGCGCCGCCGACGAGATAAAGGCGATGCGCAGCACGCCCAAGGTGCGGTTGCTCACCTCCTCGGCCGCCACGGCGACGATCGCCGTCTCGGCCGCCTCGGCCTGGAACGCCAGAATGACCGGCAACGCCCTGACCCGGTCGACGAAGTGTCCCGAGAGCCGGGCCAACGCCTCGAACTGGCGCGTGGCCTCGCCGGCGGCCGCGCCCCCCGCCAGAGCCATGATCGCCGCAAACGGGACCAGGGTCGCCAACAGGATGGCGGCGGAGATCGGGCTGGCCAGGGCGACGGCGGCGGCGATCAGCAGCGGGCCGATGCGCGCCTCCAGCGCCGCGGGCTGGAACCGGCTGTAGTAGCCGTCGATCGCCTCGATCTCGTCGACGACGGCGCCGGTCGCCTCGCCGATCGAGGCTTCATCGCCGCGACCGCGGCCAAGGACGACCGCCAGGGCCTCCCGGCGCATCCGCGCCTTGACCCGCAGCGCATGCCGCGCGGAGACCCGTGCGGCGGCCCATCCGGCCAGGGCGCGCACGCCGAGCGCCGCGACCAGGCCCACGAGCGCGACCAGGCCCACGAGCGCGGGCAGGGCGGCCTTGCCGGTCAGCACGAGGGTCAGGGTCAGGGCGAAGGCCGCGGCGCCCCCGGCGTTGATCACCATCAAGGCGAACAGGGGCGCGGAGGGCGCCTGGGCGGCGCGCCCATAGGCTTTGAGGAAAGTCCGGTTGGCGACAGTGTCGGCGGCCGTCATCCCGCGAGGACCACGTATTTGCGCATCTTAGCATATACAGATATTGCGCCGCTGCGACCAAGGGTGTTGAGTGCCGTAAACGGTAAGGGCTGAGTCATGTCTATGGATGTCGTCGAACTCTCGAGGCTGCAGTTCGCCCTGACGGCCCTATACCACTTCCTGTTCGTGCCGCTCACGCTGGGCCTGTCTTTCCTGCTGGTCATCATGGAAAGCGTCTATGTGATGACCGGCCGCCCGATCTGGCGGACGATCACCCGGTTCTGGGCGACGATCTTCGGCATCAACTTCGTCCTCGGCGTCGCCACCGGCCTGACCATGGANNTTCGGCGCGCCGCTGGCCATCGAGGGCCTGATGGCCTTCTTCCTGGAAGCGACCTTCGTCGGACTGATGTTCTTCGGCTGGCAAAAGCTCTCCAAGCAGGGCCACCTGTTCACCACCTTCATGGTCGCCCTGGGCTCCAATCTCTCGGCGCTGTGGATCCTGATCGCCAACGGCTGGATGCAAAACCCGGTCGGCGCCGCCTTCAACACCGACACCATGCGCATGGAGGTGACCAGCTTCCGCGAGGTGCTGTTCAACCCCGTCGCCCAGGCCAAGTTCGTCCACACGGTCGCGGCCGGCTACACCACGGCCTCGGTTTTCGTGCTCGGCGTCTCGGCGATCATGCTGCTCAGCGGCAAGTGGCCGCGCGTCGCCAAACGCTCCTTCGCCGTCGCCGCCGCCTTCGGGCTGGCCGCCTCCCTGTCCGTTGTCGTCCTCGGCGACGAGAGCGGGTACGCGCTCACCGACAACCAGAAAATGAAATTGGCCGCCCTGGAAGCCATGTGGGAGACCGAGCCCGCGCCCGCCGGCCTGACCGCCTTCGGCATCCCCGACCAGAAAACCCATTCGACCCATGCGGCGATCAAGATTCCCTATGTCCTTGGGCTGATCGCCACTCGCAGCCTCGATCGCCCCGTCGCCGGCATCCTGCCGCTGGTGGCGGTGGCCGAGACCCGGGTCGAAAACGGCGTGAAGGCCTATGACGCCCTGGAGCGGCTGAAAGCCAACCCGGCGGACCCGCGCGCCCGCGCCGACTTCGAACTCAGTCGACGCGACCTCGGTTACGGGTTGCTGCTCAAACGCTATGTCGCCGACCCGCGCACCGCCGACAAGGCGACGATCCAGAAGGCCGCCTGGGACACCGTGCCCGATGTGCCGGTGATGTTCTGGGTGTTCCGCCTGATGGCCGGCATCGGCTTCCTGCAGATCGCGGTCTTCGGCGCCGCCTTCGTCCTCGTCACCCTGCGCAGGGTCGACACCCGGTGGATTCTCTGGACCGCGGTGGCGATCATGCCCCTGCCCTGGATCGCCGCGGAATCCGGATGGCTGCTGGCCGAACTGGGGCGCCAGCCCTGGGCGGTGGCGGGCGTGCTGCCGACCTTCCTGGGAGCCTCCAGCCTGACGGTCGCCCAGCTCTGGACGACGATCATCGGCTTCACCCTGCTCTATGGGACCCTGGCCGTTGTCGAGGTTGGCCTGATCGTGCGCACCATCAAGCGTGGGCCCTACGCCCACCACGACCAGCCGGACGACGGCGAGGCGGCCGCCATCCACCTGTCCCCGGCCGAATAAGGACCCTCGAGCATGGACATCCCCCTCGACTACGAGACGCTGCGGATCATCTGGTGGGGCCTGATGGGCGTCCTGCTGATCGGCTTCGCCCTGACCGATGGCTTCGACCTCGGGGTCGCCGCGCTGCTGCCCTTCGTCGCCCGCAACGACGGCGAGCGCCGGATGGTGATCAACACCATCGGCGCGACCTGGGAAGGCAACCANNTCGCTGATCCTGCGGCCGGTCGGCTTCAAATACCGCTCCAAGCGCCCGTCCAAGACCTGGCGCACGACCTGGGACTGGGCGCTGTTCGTGGGCGGCTTTGTCCCGGCCCTGGTGTTCGGCGTCGCTGTCGGCAACGTCCTGCAGGGCATCCCCTTCCATCTCGACAGCGATCTGCGCGCCACCTACACGGGGACCTTCTTCGGCCTCTTCACGCCATTCACCCTGGTCTGCGGCCTGCTTTCGGTCGCCATGCTGGTCACCCACGGCGCGGCCTGGCTGACCATCAAGGCCGAGCATGGGGTGGTGCGCGACCGGGCGCGGACGTTCGGCTCCGTCGCCGCCATCGCCGCGATCGTCCTCTTCGCCATCGGCTACGCCTTCGTGGCGTTCGGCGGCCTGGGCTTCCGGATCGACGGCGTCGTCGACCCGTCCGGCCCGTCCAATCCGTTGCGCGCCGCGGCGCTGGCGGCGCCGGGGGGCTGGCTGAGGAACTTCGCCAGCTATCCCTGGATGTGGACCGCCCCCGGGCTGGGCTTCGGCGGGGCGCTGCTCGCCCTGGTCGGAATCCGCGCCGGATCGGAATTCCCCGCCTTCGCCGGCTCATCCCTGTCCGTGGTCGGGATCATCTCCACCGTCGGCCTGTCGATGTTCCCGTTCATTTTGCCCAGCAGCATCGACGCGAGATCCAGCCTCACCGTCTGGAACGCCTCCTCCAGCCACATGACCCTGTTCATCATGCTGGTGGTCACGGTGATCTTCCTGCCCATCGTGCTCGCCTACACCGCCTGGGCCTACAAGGTGATGTTCGGTCGCTCGACGATCGGTGCGCTCACGACGGATCCAGACCTCTACTAAGGAGCGATGCGCATGTGGTATTTCACCTGGGTGCTGGGCCTCGGTCTCGCGGTCGCCTTCGGCGTCCTCAACGGCATCTGGCAAGAGATTAACCTGGTCGACGCTGGCGACGACGGCCAGGACGATGAGTGAAGACACCCGTCGGCGCGACCGGGTCATCGTCGTCAGAGGTGGTGTCGATCCGCCTTGGCGATGAGGGACGGGCCTGGGGGCGGCGCAAAGCCGTCAGCCATGGCGGACTTGGCCGCCCGCGCCCCGGGGGCGGTCGTGCTGAAGGCCCGCGCGGGGGACGTCCTGTTTCGCGTGGACGACATTTGCCACGGCTTCATCGCCTTGCGCGCGGGCGCCCTGCGCGTCGGATTGACCTCGGCTGCTGGGCGCGAGCTTGTTCTCTACAGGGTGCGGCCGGGCGAGATCTGCCTCCAGACCTTTATCTGCCTGGCCCGGCAGGGCGCCTATGCCGCGGAGGGGATCGCCGAAACCGATCTCGACGCCGTCCTCATACCACCGAACGCCTTTGACCGGCTGATGTCGGAGGACCCGGCCTTCCGGTCGGCCGTGCTCACGTCGGTCGCCAGCCGGTTCATGGACCTGGAAGCCATGGTCGAGACCCTGGCCTTCACCGGCCTGCCGGCCCGGCTGGCTGGGGCGCTACTGACCCATGTAGCGGGCGCCGGCGTGGTGCGGATGACGCACGAGGAGCTTGCCTCCGAAATCGGCTCAGCCAGGGAGGCGGTCAGCCGCCAACTGGCCGCCTTCGTCCAAGCCGACCTGGTCTCCCTGCGTCGGGGGCAGATCACCCTCGACGATATTTCCGGGCTTGAGCGCCTGCGGGACGGTCCAGCGTGACTTGGTCACAGACGCCGCTGCCTGCGGCGTGGGACCAAGGTCCAGCACGCCGCCGCGAAAGGCGTCGTGAATTGGAGCTTTTGCAATGATGAAGATGAATGAAGGGACCCTCGACCGCGTCTTTCGCGTGATCGCCGGCGTCGCCATCCTGGCCCTGGTGTTTGTCGGCCCGAAGACGGCCTGGGGCTACCTCGGCCTCGTGCCCCTGGTGACCGGCATGGTCGGCTACTGCCCGCTCTACGCCCTGGCGGGCCTCAGCACCCGCGCCGGCAAACGCCACACCTGACCGGCCTAAGGCGGCCTGAGGCGGTCACGCCGAGGGGCCGCCTCGACCCCGTCGGTGCGCCGTCTTGCTGTCGAGATCGCCGCGATAGATCTCGCAGAGCGTATCCAGAACCCGCATCGCGGCCGGATCGGCCAGACGGTAGTAGATGGTCTGCGCCTCGCGGCGGGTGGCCACCAGGCCTTCGGCCCGCATCTTGGCCAGATGCTGCGACGCCGCGGACTGGGCGAGCTTGGCGTGTTCGGCCAGGGCGCCGACGGAGGCTTCTCCCTCGACCAGCCGGCAGAGCAGCAACAATCGTTGCTCGCTGGCCAGGAGCTTCAGCATCCGCGCGGCGGCGTGGGCGCTGTCCCGGAGTTCCGACACGCCCTCTGAGGGCGACGGGGTATGGGCTACTGACATCTGCGTAATGTATAATATGCGCACTCAACATCAAGGGGTCGGCTCCACAGCCATTGCTGGGATGCCGGCCCGGCCAGGGTTTATTTCTCCGCCGCCCGGGCGCTGAACTGGTCGAAGGCCTCAAGGGCCTGGGCGGCGTACATGACGCTGGGGCCCGCGCCCATGTAGATCGCCATACCCATGGTCTCCATCACCTCGTCACGGCTGGCGCCCTGTTTCACGGCGGCCTCGGCATGAAAGGCGATGCAGCCGTCGCAGCGGGTCGCCACCGAAATCCCCAGGGCGATGAGTTCCTTGGTCTTGGCCGAAAGCGCCTTGGACTCCAGGGCGGCGCGGGCCAGTCCGCTGAAGGCGGTCATGGTCTCCGGCGCGCCGCCGCGCAGGGGCTTGAGCGCCTGGACCAGGCTGCCGGCGACCTCGGGCCAGTCGTGGGTGGCGGTCATGGGATGGTCCTTTCGGTTGCGGGGAGGGGCGTGGTCTTCCGGCCGTCGTCCCGCAGCACGATGTAGATCGCCGGGATGACCAGCACGGTGAGCAGGGTGGAGGAGGCCAGGCCGAACAGCAGCGAGATCGCCAGGCCCTGGAAGATCGGGTCGAACAGGATGACGCTGGCGCCGATCATCGCCGCCGCGGCGGTCAGGACGATGGGCTTGAAGCGGATCGCCCCGGCCTCCAGCAGCACCTCGCGCAGCGGCCGGCCGTCGCCCCGGCTGTGGCGGATGAAGTCCACGAGCAGGATCGAGTTGCGCACGATGATCCCGGCCAGGGCGATGAAACCGATCATCGAGGTGGCGGTGAACGGCGCGTGGAACAGGATGTGGCCGATGACGATGCCCACGAGGGTGAGGGGGATCGGGGTCAGGATCACCAGCGGCAGGCGGAAGCTTTTGAACTGGGCGACGACCAGGACGTAGATGCCGAGGATGGCCACGCCGAAGGCCGCGCCCATGTCGCGGAAGGTCACCCAGGTGATCTCCCATTCGCCGTCCCACAGCACCGTGGGTCGGGACTCATTGGTCGGTTGACCATTGAGCCGTATGTCGGGCCTGGGCAGATCCTTCCAGTCGGCCCGCTTGATCGCCTTGTCGACCGCCAGCATGCCGTAGATCGGCGCTTCATAGGATCCAGCCAGTTCGCCGAGCACCATGTCGACGTCGCGGCCGTCGCGGCGGAAGATGTGGGTGGATCCCGGCTCTTGTGTCGCGGTCACCACCTCGCCCAGCGACACCAGCCGGCCGCCCTCCGGGCCTTGCGACTGGGCCACGGGCATGGCGGCCAGGCCTTCGCCCCAGCTGCGCGCCGACTGAGGCAGCCGCACGGAGATCTCCAGGGGATCGTGGCCCTCGCCGCGATGGGCGTAGCCGACGAGCTCACCGCCCAGGGCCGCGCCGATGGAATCGTAGACCTCATGATCGCTGACCTTCAGCGCCTCGAGGCGGTCACGGTCGGGAACCAGACGCAGGCCCGGCCGGGGATGGCCATAGCTGTCGTCGATGTCGACGATGTAGGGCGCCGAATGGAAGATCGCCTTGACGCGCTCGGCCACGCCGCGGCGGGTCGCCGCGTCCGGTCCGTAGATTTCGGCGAGCAGGGTCGCCATCACCGGCGGCCCCGGCGGCGCCTCGACCACCTTGATCACCGCGCCGGCGGGCAGGGCGATCCGGGCCAGCCGCTGGCGCAGATCCAGGGCGATGGCGTGGCTGTTGCGATGGCGAGCATCCTTGGACGCCAGCGCCACCGATAGGTCGCCCATCTCCGGCTTGTTACGCAGATAGTAGTGGCGCACGAGGCCGTTGAAATTGAACGGCGAGGCGGTCCCGGCATAGGCGTCGACGGCGGTGACCTCCGGCAGCGACTGGGTGACGATGGCGGCGTCGGCCAGGGCGCGCTGGGTGGCCTCCAGCGAGGTCCCCTCGGGCATGTTGAGCACCACCTGCAGCTCGGACTTGTTGTCGAAGGGCAGCAGCTTCACGGTCACGGTCTTGGTGGCGAACATGGCGCAGGCGACCAGGGTGGCCAGGCCCACGCCCAGCAGGAAGGTCCAGGCGCTGCGGCGGGTGGCGATCACCCGGGCGGCGACCCGGCGGTAGAGCCGGCCGAGGGGCCCCTCATTGTGCACCGCGCCGGTCGGGCCATCGGCCAGGGTCGACCGCGCAAAGCGCACCATCAGCCACGGCGCGATGACCACGGCGACAAAGAAGGAGAACACCATGGCCGCGGAGGCGTTGACCGGGATCGGCGCCATGTACGGCCCCATCAGCCCCGAGACGAACAGCATCGGCAGCAGGGCCGAAACCACGGTCAGGGTCGCGACGACAGTCGGGTTTCCCACCTCGGC
>PLSW01000151.1 GCA_003165275.1 Caulobacteraceae bacterium | reverse complement strand
GTTAACCTGAAGCGATCGCCCTGGCCCTCGATAGGCTTCCCCTTGACATGTGAATCGGGATTGACCTCGCAAACGGCCCGTTGGCGATTCGTTAAGGGTCGTTGACGCCGCGCCGCCGCCCGGGAGGCGGAAAGCTTGGCGTTAAGTTCGATTAACTTGTTGAATTTCAACAAATCTCAGATTTCGCTTAACCTGTCGGCGCGGCGAGGTTCGGCGGCCCGCCCCCCTGGTCCCGGCAATTTCTACCCATCAGGCGGCAAGAATTGCCCGGCAGCTTGTTTTCATAGGCAAGGCTTGCCGGGTCGGCAGGGGTGAATCAGACCATAACCGTTCGATTCCAGCGGATTAGATCATAACGGCGTTCGGCGGGGGTGGTCCGCGTATTGCTGGCTATACCCTCGGGCTAAATTGCCCTCCGCGGTTAAAATGACGGCGGACACCTTAGAAATAGGACGTCTTTACCATGTCACTGAGTGTCAATGGCAATCCGGGCGCGCTGATCGCCCTGCAAAACCTTAACGCGACCGAAGCGTCGCTCTCCACCACTCAAAACCGGATCAGCACTGGCCTTGCGGTCTCCTCCGTCCAAGACAACGGCGCGATCTGGGCTATCGCCCAAAATCAACGCTCGACCTCGCTGTCCCTGGACTCGGTGAAGCAGTCGCTTCAGCGCGCCCAGTCGACCATCGACGTGGCCACCGCCGCGGGCTCCTCGGTCTCGGACCTGTTGAACCAGCTGAAGGCGACGGCGCTGTCGGCGTCGGACACCTCCCTCGACACCAACAGCCGCAACGCCCTGAACGCGACCTTCACCTCCCTGCGCGACCAGATCGGCAAGGTGGTGAGCAACGCCTCGTTCAACGGCAGCAACCTGATCAAGAGCGGCGCCACCGATATCGCCGCCCTGGCCAACGCCGACGGCACCTCGACGCTGACGGTCAAAGCCCAGGACCTGTCCCTGGGCGGCGCCAACGTCACCCTGACGGCGACCGCGTCGATCAGCACCCAGACCCTGGCGGCGGCGGCCATCACCACGGTGGCCACCTCGATCACCAACACCAACAACGCCCTGGCCAAGCTGGGGGCGAGCTCCAACGCCCTGGGCACCCACCTGAACTTCATCGGGCAACTTCAGGACTCCATCGACACCGGGGTCGGCAATCTGGTCAACGCCAACCTGGCCAAGGAAAGCGCCAATCTTCAGGCTCTGCAGACGAAGCAGTCCCTGGGCATCCAGGCGCTCTCGATCGCCAACTCGTCCAGCTCGGCTTTGCTGGGCCTCTTCCGCTAAGCGTAAGGCGGCGGGCCCTCGGGCCCGCCGCTGTTCGCGGCGTTCGCGGACGCTGCCGGCCTCCCCTTCATCGCCATTCAAAATGCCTTCCGTCGCAGTGTCTGCGCCGCGCGCTTGACTCTCCCTATGATGAGAACAAAATGGCAACAATCGGGACGTTTGTGACGAAGGCGGCGTGACGGCGCGCTTGAAATACATAGCCCTTAGAGCTACACTTTGGGGGATGCTGGGACGAGATGAGCGTCTACCAGACGAAGGAGTTCGCGAGGTTCGCCCGTAAGGCGGATTTGGGAAGCAATGTATTACTCGAGGCGGCGCGGGCGGTGGCGGCCGGCCAATGGGACGTCGATCTCGGGGGCGGCGTCTTCAAGCAGCGGATCGCCCGTGAGGGTGTTGGTCAGCGACGGCGTCATGAAGCCGCCGGCGGCTGCGCCCATGATGCTTACCACAAGGCCCATCGGCCATTCTCCAGCGAGGATGGCCACGCCACCGCCTAGAAACATGATCGCGCCAAACACCACGGTGAACAGCGCGCTCCACTTCTCTGGGGCGATTGTTCCGCTATCAGCGGATGCAGCGGCGGGACGGGCGCGGCTGATCAACCACGCCAAGCCGCCGGTGATGATGGCGGTCATTCCGGCGATAAAGCCGAAGCGAACGATTTCGAGCATTCAGTCCCTCGCGTGATCGGCAATTTCAGCGGGCTCTGCGAGCACCCGCCACACTCATAGATGGCTTCTCTGGTCCAGAGGAAGCCGTACCCTTGACTCCTTCCGCAATGAGAACAAAATAGCAACTCAATCGAGTTTGGCCATGCACGCGCGTTCCCTTCAACGATCCCCCGTCGCCGATCCCGCGGCCTATCCGGCCGACTGCGAGCCCCTGGAAGAGGTGGGGGCGGCGGAGCCGGGGGATGCGGGGGCGGCCTTCGCCTTCGCCGTGGCGCGGCTGGCCCGGCGGCCCGGCGGCAGGCCCCTGGTCATCGTCACCACTCCGGCCTGGCTGGGGGAGCGGGGCCGGCCCTTCGCCCGCGGCCTGGCCCGGTGGGGGGCGGCGCCGGAGCGGCTGATCTGGGTGCGGGTGGACAAGGAGGCCGAGGCCCTCTGGGCCCTGGAGGAGGCGCTGAAGTCCGGGGCGGTGGCCGGGGGGCTGGTCTGCGCCGAGCGGCCGGCCTTCGTGACCACCCGCCGCCTGGACTTCGCCGCCCGGGCCGGCCGCGCCGCGGGGATCATCCTGCGGGCGGGCGAGACGGGGGACCTCAGCGCCGCCCGCCGCCGCTGGCGGATCGCCGCCCGGGGCTCGGGGCTCGATCCCCATGACGCCGCCGCCCCGGGAACGCCCCGGCTGCGCGCCGACCTGACACGCCGCCGCGACGGGCCGCCCGCCGGCTGGGACCTGGAGCTGGNNCTCCGTGTGGCTGCCGGACTGGCCGATCACGGTCTGGAGGCGGCAGGACCGGACGCCGGGCGCCCGGCGGTCGGCGCCGCCGCCTGAGGGCGCCCCCTTCGCCCTCGCCCCCTTCGCCCTGGTCGAGCGCGGCGCCCGGGGCCTGACCCTGTCGGCCCTGAACCCGGTCGCCCGGGCCGCGGGGCTGCGGGAGGGCCAGGCCCACGCCGACGCCTGCGCCATCCTGCCCGCCCTTGCCAGCGCCCCCGCCGAGCCGGAGCGGGACGCCGACGCCCTGCGGCGGCTGGCCCTGTGGGCGGAGCGGTTCTCCCCGGCGGTGGCGGCGGACGCCCTGATCCCCGGCCAGGAGGGGTTGCTGCTGGACATGACCGGGGGCGCGCACCTGTTCGGCGGCGAGGCGGCCCTGCTGGCGGATATTCACGCCCGCCTCGCCCGGGCGGACATCCCCGCCCGCCTGGCCATCGCCGACACCGCCGCCGCCGCCTGGGCCCTGGCCCGCCATGGCGAGGGGGCGCAGGCCATCGCCCCCCCCGGCCGCACCCGCGAGGCGGTGGAGGGCCTGCCGGTGGAGGCCCTGCGGCTGGAGGGCTCGGCCCTGGTGCTGCTGCGGCGCTTCGGCCTGCGCCATGTGGGCGACCTCTACGGCCTGCCCCGGGCGGGGCTGGCGCGGCGATTTCGCGGGCCGCAGGGCCTGCGGGTGGTGGAGCGGCTGGACCAGATCCTGGGCGCGAGCGCCGAGGTGCTGCGGCCGGAGCGGCCGGCGGCGCTCTACCGGGCCTGGACCGTCTTCGCCGACCCCCTCGCCGACAACGAGAGCGTCGCCTATCAGCTGCCAGCCCTCGCCCAGGCCCTGGCCGAGCAGCTGGACCGGGACGGCCAGGGCGCGCGCAGCGTGCGGCTGGTCGGGTTCCGGGTCGACGGGCGGACCACCGCCATCGAGGCCGCCCTCAGCGCCCCCGCCGCGGCCCCGGCGCACCTGTTGCGGCTGCTGAAGGAGCGGGGGCTGGAGCGGCTGGACCTGGGGTTCGGGATCGACGCCCTGATGCTCTGCGCCGACAAGGCCGAGCCGATGCGGGCCCGGCAGATCGAGACCCCGGGTCAGGACGGCGCAGACGATGTCGCCGATGATGCGCTGGCCGCCCTCATCGACCGGCTGCGGGCGCGGCTGGGGGACGGCGCCGTGGGCCGGCCCCGCCAGCGGGAAAGCTGGATCCCCGAGCGCGGCGAGATCTGGGTGCGGGCCGAGCCCGCCCCGCCCAAGGCGCCGGACCGGGACGACGAGCGCCCGCGCCCCATCCTGATGTTCGATCCCCCCGAGCCGGTGCAGACCCTGGCCGAGCTCCCCGACGGGGTCCCGGCCCGTTTCACCTGGCGGCGGGCGCCCCGGCGGGTGGTCAAGGCCGAGGGGCCGGAGCGGCTGGCCCCGGAGTGGTGGAAGGCGGAGGCGTCCGAGCGCCTGGGCCCCTGGGCCCAGCGCACCCGCGACTACTACCGGGTCGAGGACGAGCAGGGCCGCCGCTACTGGATCTTCCGCGAGGGGCTCTATGGCCGCGAGGACGCCGACCGCATTCCCGGCTGGTGGCTGCACGGGGTGTTCGCATGAGCGCAGCAGACCCCGGGCCCGCCTACGCCGAGCTCGACGCGATCAGCAACTTCAGCTTCCTCGAGGGAGGCTCGCATCCCCGGGAGATGATCGCCGAGGCGGCGCGGCTGGGGCTGGGCGCCATCGGGCTGTGCGACCGCAACACCCTGGCCGGGGTGGTGCGCGCCCATGCGGCGGCGAAGGAGTGGGGGGTGCGGCTGCTGGTGGGCTCGCGGCTGACCTTCCTGGATGGGACCGAGCTGCTGGTCTACCCCCGCGACCGCGCCGCCTACGGCCGTCTCAGCCGGCTGCTCTCCATCGGCAAGAGCGGCATCGCCACCCGTCCCGACGCCGGCGGCGACCAGGCGGCGGCCCTGTTCGACGCCCCCGGCGAGGACGAGGAGCGCATCCCCAAGGGGGAATGCCGGCTGACCTTTTCTCAGGCCGTCGCCCTCGGCGAAGGCCTGATCGCCCTGGCCCCGCCGCCCGTGACCCTGGACGCGGCCTTTGAGCGCCGCCTCGCCGCCTGGCGCGCGGCCTGGCCGGACCGGCTCTATCTCGCCGCCGCCCCCCTGCACCGGGGCGACGACCGCGCCCGGCTGGGGCGCCTCGCCCAGATCGCCCAGGCGGCGGGGACCCCCATGGTGGCTGTCAACGCCGCCCTCTATCACCAGCCGGAGCGGCGGCCGCTGCAGGACGTGCTGGTCTGCATTCGCGAAAAGACCACCATCGAGGCGGCCGGCCTGCGCCTCGCCGCTCACGCCGAGCGGCATCTGAAGCCGCCGCGGGAGATGGCCCGGCTGTTCCGCGGCCACGAGGACGCCCTGGCGCGGACCGGGGAGATCGTCGAGGCCTGCCGGTTTTCCCTCGACGAGCTCAGCTACACCTATCCCGACGAGCCCATTCCCCCGGGGGAGACCCCGGACTCCCACCTGCGCAAGCTGACCTATGCGGGGGTGGAGCGGTATTTCCCGGACGGGGCGCCGGCGGCGATCCTGGAGATCATCGAGAAGGAGCTGCGGCTGATCGCCAAGGTCCGCTACGCCGCCTACTTCCTCACCGTGCACGACATCGTCGAGTGGGCCCGGGCGCCGGAGCGGCGCATCCTCTGCCAGGGGCGCGGCTCGGCGGCCAATTCGGTGGTCTGCTATTGCCTGGGAATCACCTCGGTGGATCCCACCAAGCAGGACGTGCTGTTCGAGCGCTTCATCTCCGAGGAGCGCAGCGAGCCGCCGGACATCGACGTCGACTTCGAGCACGAGCGGCGCGAGCAGGTGATGCAGTACGTCTACGCGCGCTACGGCCGCCACCGGGCGGCGATCTGCGCCACCGTGATCCACTACCGCCCCCGCTCGGCGATCCGCGACGTGGGCAAGGCCCTGGGCCTGACCGAGGACGTGACCTCGGCCCTCGCCAACACCGTCTGGGGCTCCTACGGGGCCCGGGTCAACGACGCGCATGTGGACGCCACCGGGCTGAAGCGGGAGGACCCGCGGCTGCAATTGGCCCTGGATATCACCGCCGAGCTGATCGAATTCCCCCGGCACCTGTCCCAGCACGTGGGCGGTTTCATCCTCACCCAGGGGCCGCTGGTGGAGACCGTGCCCATCGGCAACGGCGCCATGGCGGACCGCACCTTCATCGAATGGGACAAGGACGACATCGACGAGCTGAAGATCATGAAGGTCGACGTCCTGGCCCTGGGCATGCTCACCGCCATCCGCCGGGCCTTCGAACTGATCGAAAAGCACAAGGGCGTGCGCTGGGACCTGGCCTCCACCCCCCGGGAGGACCCGCGGGTCTACGCGATGCTGTGCCGGGCGGACTCCCTCGGGGTCTTCCAGGTGGAGAGCCGCGCCCAGATGAGCATGCTGCCCCGGCTGCGGCCGGAGGCCTTCTACGACCTGGTGGTGCAGGTGGCGATCGTGCGGCCGGGGCCCATCCAGGGCGACATGGTGCATCCCTATTTGAAGAAGCGCGAGGAATGGCGCGCCGCCAAGGCCGCCGGCCGGCCGTTCAAGCTCGACTTCCCCGCCCCCGCGCCGGAGCACGGGGAGCCGGACGAGCTGGAAAAGGTGCTGAACAAGACGTTTGGCGTTCCGCTGTTCCAGGAACAGGCCATGCGCATCGCCATGGCGGCGGCGAAGTTCACCGGCGACGAGGCCAACGGCCTGCGCCGGGCCATGGCCACCTTCCGCAATGTGGGCACCATCGGAACCTTCGAGGCGATGATGGTCGGGCGGATGATCGCGCGGGGGTACGATCCCGTCTTCGCCCAGAACTGCTTCAACCAGATCAAGGGCTTCGGCAGCTACGGCTTTCCCGAGAGCCACGCCGCCGCCTTCGCCCAGCTGGTCTACATCTCCTCCTGGATCAGGCTGCACCACCCCGAGGTGTTCGCCGCCGCCCTGCTCAACAGCCAGCCCATGGGCTTCTATGCCCCCGCGCAGATCGTGCGGGACGCCCGTGAGCACGGGGTGGAGGTGCGCCATCCGGACGTGAACGCCAGCGACTGGGACTGCACGCTGGAGGATTTACCTTCTCCCATGGGGAGAAGGAGGGGCCCAGGCGAAGCCTGGGAGGATGAGGGGGTACGGTCTATCCGGCCCATCCTGAACCACCGTAATCCCTCATCCTCCCACGCCAAGGGGCCCCAGGTCGCCGCGAGCGGCGACCGTTCGGCGCGGCAATCGCCAAATCGTTGGCGCTTGCATGGGCCGCCCCAAGCGGGCGGCCCCGCTTCTCACCCCCTCCCTCTCCCTTCGGGAGAGGTGTTCCAGGGGCCCGCCCTCGCCCTGCGCCTGGGCTTTCGCCAGGTGGACGGGCTTCGCGAGGACTGGGCGCGGGGGATCGAGGCGGCGCGGGGGGCGCGGGCTTTCACCGACATCGACGACCTGCGCACCCGGGCGCGCCTGCCCGCCCAGGCCATGGACGCCCTGGCCGCCGCCGACGCCGTGGGCTCCCTGGGCCTCGGCCGCCGCCCGGCGCTCTGGGCCGCCAAGGGCCTGCCCCGGGCGGCCCCGGCGCCCCTCTTCGCCGCCATGGGGCTGGAGGAGGCGGCCGGGCCGCCGCCCCTGGCCCTGCCGGCGCCGCCGCTCTCGGAAGAGGTGGTCTGCGACTACGAGACCATCCGCCTGTCGCTGAAGGCTCACCCGGTGGGCTTCCTGCGCGAACGCCTGACCCGGGCCGGGGCGGTGAAGGCCAGCGCCATCGACGCCGTTCCCGACGGTCGCCGCACGGCGGTGGCCGGGGTTGTGCTGGTGCGCCAGCGGCCGGGCTCGGCCAAGGGGGTGGTGTTCCTGACCCTGGAGGACGAGACCGGGGTGGTCAATGTGGTGGTCTGGCCCAAGGTGTTCGAGCAGTACCGGCCCATCGTCATGGGCGCGCGGATGGTGCTGATCCGCGGCCGCATCCAGCGCGCCCCGGACTCCGAGGGCCGGGTCACCCACCTAGTCGCCGAGAGCGTCGAGGACCGGACGGCGGATCTTCGCCTGCTGTCGGAGACGCCCCTGAAACCGCCCCTGAAACCGCCCCTGTCCCCCGGCGACGGCGCGCGGTCCGCGGCGCCGGAGCGGGGCGAGGACCGGGACGAGCCCTCCCGGCATCGGCATCCGCGCGACGTGCGGGTGCTGCCGAAGTCGCGGGATTTTCATTGAGGGGGGGCGCACCCCTTGAGAAAATGCGTTGGCCGGCTCGGGATAGTGATCCGCCAATAGCGCTATCTAGGCCTTCTCCCCTTGGGGGAGAAGGTGGCCCGAAGGGTCGGATGAGGGGCCGCGCCGGCCGCTGAGCTGCCTTGTCGACATCGCGCGGAGGGGCTGGCGCGACCCGTCCGTCCGCCTTCGGCGGCCACCTTCTCCCGCAAGGGGAGAAGGCCTCTGTATTATTCGCCCGACCGGACAGCCGCTGAAATCGCGTAGCTGACTTTGCGAATTCTCCCGCTAGGCTGGCGCACCGAATCCGGGGGACTGCGGCCGTCATGCGTATCAACACTCAACCGATCCTCGCCGTCTTCGTCCTCGCCCTGGCCGTCGCCGCGCCCGCCCTGGCGCAGCCCGCCGCGCCGGCGGCCGCCACGGCCCCGGCGCCCACCGCCGCCGACCAGCGGTTCAAGGCGCTCTACGAGGGCGAATGGGCCTGGCGGATGAAGGAGTTTCCGGGGGACGACAGCGACGACTCCATCCCTGACCGCCTGCCGCGAGTTGACGCCGCGGCCCAGTCCGCGCGGCTGGCCTATTGGCGCGACGTTCGCCGCCAGCTGGACGGGATCGCCGAGCGCGACCTGTCGCCCGGCGCGGCGGTGGACTACGCGGTCTACCGCAACCAGATCGACACATTGATCGCCCAGCAGGCGTTCAGGGAGTACGAAAAGCCGTTCAATTCGGACTCATCGTTCTGGTCGGGCCTCGGCTTCGTCGCCGGCGCCCATTTCCACACCGCCGAGGACTATCGCCACTACATCGCCATGCTGAACGACGTGCCGCGGTTCTTCGCCGACGAGACCATCAACATGCGCGCGGGCCTGGCGCGGGGCTTCACCCCGCCGCGGGTGACCCTGGCCGGGCGGGACGTCTCGGTCTCCGCCATCGCCGACGCCCCGACCGCCGAGGCGAGCCCGTTCTGGAAGCCGTTCAAGGCCATGCCCGCCTCCATCCCCGCCGCCGAACAGGCCGCCCTGCAGGCCCAGGCCCGGGCGGCGATCGACGGCAGGGTCAAGCCGGCCTACGCCGCCCTGCTGGTCTTCCTGCACCAGGACTACATCCCCCACGCGACGGCCACCCTGGCGGCGGAAAGCCTGCCGGACGGCAAGGCCTACTACCGGGCCCAGATCCGCGAATTCACCACCCTGGACATGGACCCGGAGGCCATCCACCAGCTGGGCCTGTCCGAGGTCGCCAAGATCCACGCCCAGATGGTCGAGGTGATGAAGGAGACCGGGTTTACCGGCGACTTCCCCGCCTTCCTGGCCTACCTGCGCACCGATCCGCGCTTCTACGCCAAGACCCCGCAGGAGCTGCTGGAGCACGCCGCCTGGATCGCCAAGCGGATGGACGGCAAGCTTTCCAGCTATTTCGGTTGGCTGCCCCGCAGCCGCTTCACCATCGAGCCGGTGCCGGCGGACATCGCCCCCTTCTACACCAGCGGCCGGGGGGGAACCTCGGTCTACCTGCTCAACACCTACGACCTGCCGTCACGGCCGCTCTACAACCTGACCGCCCTCACCTTGCATGAATCCTCCCCCGGCCACTCCCTGCAGGGGGCCCTGGCCGAGGAGCAGGAGGGGCTGCCGGCCTTCCGGCGGGAGGTCTACATCTCCGCCTACGGCGAGGGCTGGGCCCTCTATTGCGAGCACCTGGGGCTGGAGATGGGGGTGTACGAGACCCCCTATGACCGCTTCGGCATGCTGACCTTCCAGATGTGGCGGGCGGCGCGGCTGGTGGTGGACACCGGGATCCACCACAAGGGCTGGACCCGGGCCCAGGCCATCGCCTACCTGCACGACAACACCGCCCTGGCCGACCACGACATCGAGATCGAGGTTGACCGCTACATCTCCTGGCNNGTTCGACATCCGCGCCTTCCACGACACCGTCCTGTCCATGGGCAGCGTGCCCCTGCCGGTCCTCCGGGCCCGGATCGACCGGTTCATCGTCGAGGGCGGACGGGACCCGATGCCGGTGAAGTGGCGGACGGCGGCTGCGACGCAATGACGCGCGCACCGCGGCAAATCGACAATATTGATCGATTCACCGTATTGGACACTGCTGCGGCCGGAGATTGACGCAGGTGCTGTGGTTCCTGAACGAAAGACTCTCGATCGGGGCGCGCTTGAGCCTGATCTCTGCGTGTTTCGCCGCGCCGATCATCCTTTTGGTAGTGCTTTTCGCCGTTCAGGTCTGGAAGGACGTCAGTTTTACCCATCGGGAATTGGACGGCGCCGCCTATCTGGCGCAAGTCTGGCCGAGATTCGCGGCCGCCGGCGCGGCGTCAGCGTCGCCGAAGATCCAAGTCGCCGGCAAGGCGGCGCCGGCCGCGGCCTTCGATTCGGCGGGCGCTGTTGCGGCCTTCGACCGAGCGCCCGACGAAGCCAAGCTCGCCGCCGGCGTAGCCCTTATCCGATCGGTCGCTGACGGATCAAACCTGACCCTGGATCCGGAACTTCCCAGTTTCTATGCGGTCGATTCCACCACGGTCAGCCTGCCCCAGTTGGCGGCCTCGGCCGCAGCCGTGGCCGCGGCGAGGACGGCCGACGCCCGCGCCAGCGCATTGCGCCAGACGCAGGTTTTCACCTATGCCGCCTTGGACGCTCTGGACTCCGTGGCGCGGCATGCGGCGCCGGGGCCTGACGTCGATGCGCTGAAGGTGCGCGCCGCCACCCTCGCCCTCGCCGCGGGTTCCTTCCAAGCCGAGCTCGCGCACCGGACAGCCGGCGCAGACAACGGCGCGGACAGGGCTGCCATAGCGGCGCTGCAACGGGAGATAGACGCCGCCTGGCGCGCCGACAACACCGAGTTGCGCGTCCTGCTGAACGGGCGCATGCACCGTCTGATCCAGGGCATGATGACCGATCTGATCCTGGTCGCCCTGGCCGTCGGCCTGGCCGGAACCCTGGCCGCGGCGACGGCGGCGGGCCTCACCGGCCGGCTCAACGGTCTGCTGCGGACGATGGATGGGCTGATGGCGAGGGACGCGACCGTTGAGGTCCCCTACCTGGCCGACCGCAATGAGACCGGCCGGATCGCCGCCACCCTCGCCGCGTTCAAGCAAAGCCTGGCGCAGATCGAAGACGCCGACCGGCGGCTGCGAGAAAGCGAGGCGCGCCATCGGCTCATGGCTGAGCGCGTGCCAGACATCATCGCGCGCTATGACCTTGGCGGCGTGATTGAGTACGTCTCCCCCGCGATCCGCCAACTGGGTTATGAGCCCGAGGAGGTGGTCGGACGCCACGTCTCCGAGTTTTCGCCTCAGGGGGCATATGAAGGCACGACCATTCGAGCGCTGAAGGACGGGGCGCCGCTGCCGAGCGGAAGTCAGAACGAGTCACTGCTACAGAAGCGGGATGGCGGATTGGTGTGGTTCCAGGGCCACCCGGCGGTGATCCACGATGAGGCCGGCGCCCCCGTCGGCGTCGTCACGGTGCTGCGGGATATCACTGAGCGTCGCGCCATGGAGGATGAGCTGCGCCGCAAGCGCCGCGAAGCCGAGGCCGCCTCTGTCGCCAAGTCCGAGTTCCTGGCCAATATGAGCCATGAACTGCGCACGCCGCTGACCGGGATCATCGGGTTCGGCGGCCTGTTGGAGCTGATGGAGGGCCTGCCGGACCGCGCTCGAACCTACGTCGGGCTGATGCTGGGCGGCGGACGCGCCCTGCTGTCCGTCGTCAACGCGGTCCTGGACTTCTCTGCCCTCGAGGCGGGCGGCGTCCAGCTCCACGCCCAGTCGTTCGCACCCATGCCCCTGGTCGAGGCTTGCGTCGAGCTGATGCGGTTCGAGGCGGGGGCAAAATCCTTAGCGCTGCGGGTCGAGCAGCGGGGGGCCGTCGCGGCGACGGCCATCGCCGACAGCGATAGGCTGCGACAGGTTTTGCTCAACCTTATCGGCAATGCGATCAAGTTTACCGAACGCGGCGGCGTCACCGTTGCGGTCAGCCAGGACGGCGGTCCGAGGGGGTTGCTGCGTTTCGAAGTGATCGACACGGGCATTGGTATAGCGCCTGGCGCCGAAGAACGCCTGTTCCAGCGCTTCTCTCAGGTGGATGGATCGGACAGCCGGTCCCATGGCGGCGTCGGGCTCGGGCTGGCCATTTCGAAGGGGCTCGTGGACCTGATGGGTGGGCAGATCGGCGTCATCAGTGAAGAGGCGCGCGGGTCCACGTTCTGGTTCACCGTACCCGTTTCAATTGCGTCCGTCGGCGAGGAACGGGGCGGCGCCGCATCCGCGGAAGGGCCGGCGGCGGGGGCCCGGATCCTGATCGTTGATGACGTGGCCGCCAACCGAGAATTGATGGCGGCCCTGCTCGCACCGTTCGGCGCGACCATCGCAGAGGCCCGCGACGGCGAAGAGGCCGTCTCCGCGTCGCTGGAATCCGGCTTTGATCTCATATTGATGGATTTGCAGATGCCGCGCATGGACGGCTACCAGGCGACCCGCGCCATTCGGGCCCAGTCAAACCGCAACTGCGCCACACCGATCCTTGCGGTGAGCGCCGACGTTCTCCCGCAGCACGTGGAAGCCTGCCGCGCAGCCGGCATGGACGGCCATGTGGCCAAGCCGATCGACCCCCGTGACCTGTTGATCAAGGTTTCGCACTACGTGCAGGCCTAGACGACGCCGACCGCCCGCAGCAGCGCCTGAAGGGCTTCAACCTCGACCGGCTTTGCAAGGATGGGATTGGTGCGAAGATCCTCGCGGATTCCCGACACCCCGTAGGCCGTAAGGAACATGAAGGGCAGGCGTCGGCTGATCAAAATTTCGGCAGTTCTGAATGAGGTGCCGCCCACCAGGCTGACATCGAGAATGGCGAAATCGACGGCCCGCTCGGTCGCCAACGCTTCAGCCTCGGCCGGTGTGGCCGCCGGACCGACGACTGTACAGCCCTGTCCCGCCAGGAGATCGGCCAGGAAAAGGCTGACCATTAGGTCGTCTTCCACCAGGAGTACTCTGGGGTCGTCACGGGGCATGGAGTCGTTTCCCGTTGGGTTGCAAGGCGCCGGAACGGCTGAGCGGCGCCGCCGTCAAGGTGACATGACTTTCGAAGACTGAACGCCGCCGGTCGGCGGAAAGCCAGACCAGATCGGTATTTGCCGCTTATGACGGCAAAGGCCCGCGTCTCGACGCGTTTCGACCGTGGGAGATGGCGATCGCCTTTCGCCCGCGCGGCGACCCTCGCCGCTTCGCACGGACGCGTGCGAAAAGCGCGTTTGCGAACAGCCGCCTTGGTCATGCAAACGGCGAAGACCTCGCGGCCTAGCCCCCGATCCGCTCCACCGGCGGCTCCCCGGCCATCTGAACACCCTGCGACAGGGACCGGCTTGGCGGGGCGAACAGGAGCCAATCCCCCCCGGTGGCGACATGGCTCGGGCCGACGTCGCGGGCGAGGTGGCGGACGATGTGCGCGGGCACCGAGCCTTCCGGGGCCAGGGGATCGAGCCCGCCCAGTTCGGCCAGGCGCGCGTCGTCGGCGGCGGGATCGTCGGTGAGGTCGCCGATCCGCTCGACGAGGATCGGGGTGGCCATGGGGGTGCGCAGCGGGTCGAGGGCGCAGGAGAGCATCAGCCCGTCGAGCACCCCGGCCTTCACCGAATTGACCCCGTTGAGGATCACATAGGCGAAGGCGCCGCTGGTCAGCTCGGCGCTGACCACGAACAGCTGGTTCTGCAGCAGCCAGATCCAGCCCTGCACCTGCACCCCGCCGGTGGTCATCTCGAACCGCAGCCGGCCCCGGGGGTCCAGGCGCACGCGCATGTGGTCGTGCATGAACCGACCTGGCAGCTGGGAATAGGGCCGGGTGGTGCGGAAGAAGCCCTCATAGGCGCGCGCCCGCCGCGCCGTGGTCGCCCGGCTCTCCTGCATCAGCGAGAAGGGAAAGCCTTCGTCGTCGTCGCCGGGCTCCGTCGCCGGCGCCGTCTGCGGATCGGCGCCCAGGTGGACGGCCAGGTTGGCCATCGGCCGGTCCCAGTCGAGCATGGTGAAGCGGCCGGTACGGTCGGCCACGAAATCGGAGAGGCGGGCGAGGTTGTGGGCCGACGGTCTCACCGCCCCGGTCACCCAGCGGCCGACCAGGGACTTGTCCACTCCAAGCTCCGCCGCCAGGGCGCCGCGGCTCACCGACAGCAGCTTCAGGACGAAGGCGAGCTTGAGGTGAAACGGATCCGATGCTGACATCGACCTGACTCCCGAGCGTTCACGCGGTGAATGCGGCGCCCCACCTGGCCGCAGATGCAAGGTCCAGGACGAGCAAGCCCAGGATCACGCGAGGCATAGCTATGCACATTCGTGCACAATTGCATATCGCAGCTGCAACTTCGCGAGGTGTAGGGCCCGGGTTAAATTTCCAATTGCGGCGTCAATGACCGCCCTCGGCTCGGGCCTATCCTGACCGCGGGGCGCGCCTGACGTCGAACAGGGGTGGGGGCGCCAAATCATGTGCAGGCGGCGAGGAGCGGCATCGGCCGTCGTTCGCGCCGTCGGCGCCGTCTCCATCCGTGGTCCCCGCCGTTTCGCCGCACGCCTGTCGCGTCGGCGCCCTTGAGGTTTGAGCCCATGAAATCCACCCTGATCGCTGTCGCCACCGCGGCGGCCCTCGTCCTGGCGGCCGCCCCAGCGGTCGCCGGCCCCACCAACTGGACCGGCCCCTATGTGGGCGCCAACATCGGCGGCGCCTTCGGCACGTCCGACGTCGCCACCACCGCGGGCTCCGGGGGCTATTTCGCCGCCGGCAGCATCACCTCGATCGCCGCCAACGGCGCGGAGTCCCTCAAGCCCTCCGGGTTCACCGGCGGCGTCGGCGGCGGCTTCAACCAGCAGACCGGCAGCTGGGTGGTCGGAGTGGAGGCGGACATCGACGCCCTGTCCCTGAACAAGTCGACGAGCACGACGGCGGTCTATCCCTGCTGCTCGCCAAGCGCCTACACCATCAACCAGGGCGTCAAGACCAGCTGGCTGTTCACGGCGCGGCCCCGTCTGGGTTGGGCGACCGACGGCGTGCTGGTCTACGCCACCGGCGGCCTCGCGGTGACCGATTTCCACTCCACGGGCGCCTTCACCGACACCTTCGGGCCGGAGACCGAAAACGGCTCGAAGACCACCACCAAGGCCGGCTGGACCCTCGGCGGCGGCGTCGAGGCGGCGATCGATCCCAAATGGTCGCTGAAGGCGGAGTACCTCTACGCCGACTTCGGCAGTGTCAGTTCCTCCGCGGCCCTGGTCCCGGCGGTCTTGAGCCAGGTGATGGACCATACGGCCAAGCTGAACACCAGCATCGTGCGCCTCGGCCTCAACATGCGCTTCTGACCGAGTCAGGGGGCCATGCCCCCGACAGAACGCCTAGGAGAGCAGGCGCGGCGTCGCCTGGGGACCACCCTGCCCCCGTGGTGGTCTTCCGGCGGCGGCGAGGCGGATCGACGAGACCCCTGATCCGCCTCGCCCCAGGCCGCCTCGCCCCAAGCCCCCTGATCGTGGAGACTCCCGATGGATCGGATCCAGCATCCCGGGGCGCGGACCGCCGCGCTGACGGCGCGGATCGTCGCCGCCTATGTCGGCGCCCAGCCCCTGCCGGCCTCGGCCCTGCCCGAGGTGATCCGCGGGGTCAGTCAGGCCCTCCTCGGCGACGTCCCGCCAGCCGCGGCGACGCGGGGCCCGGCCGTGCCGATCGAGGCGTCCGTTCGCGACGGCTTCCTGATCTGCCTGGAGGACGGCCGCCGGTTCCGCACCCTCAAGCGCCACCTGCGCACGGTCTACGACCTGACGCCGGAGGCCTATCGCGCCCGCTGGGGGCTGCCGGCGGACTATCCGATGGTGGCGCCCGCCTATTCGGCCAACCGCTCGGCCCTGGCCAAGGCCATCGGCCTGGGCTCGGCGGGGCAACGCGGCGGGGTGGTGCTCTGGCAGGCCGGGGCGCAGGTGCAGGTGGCCTGACGGGCGGGGGCACGGCGCCAATTCGCTTGCGCTGGCGTTAGGAGAGCGGTATCGCGCCGCGCGGTGTTCGCTCGGGGCCGTACCCGCGCCGCCCGGAGCAGAATCTGAATGACTGGCGCCCCTCCCGTCGCCGCCCATTCCGCCCCCACAGACCCCGCCTCGCCAAAAACCGACGCCGCGGCCCCCACGGGGCGCCATGGCGCGTTCTGGGCGATGGCGCTGGGCTCGGCCGGGGTGGTGTTCGGCGATATCGGCACGAGCCCGCTGTACGCCTTCCGCCTGGCCTTGGCCCAGGCCTCGACCCATGGCGGGGTGCAGACCGACGCGGTGATGGGGGTGGTCTCCCTGGCGCTCTGGGCCCTGTTCCTGGTGGTGACGGTGAAATACGTCATCTTCCTGATGCGCGCCGACAACCACGGCGAGGGCGGGGTGCTGTCGCTGATGGCCCTGGCCCAGGCCGCCATCGGCCGGCGCACCCTGATGATCTTCATGCTCGGCGGCATCGGGGCGGCGCTGTTCTACGGCGACGCGGTGATCACCCCGGCCATCTCCGTGCTGTCGGCGGTGGAGGGATTCCGAAGCGTGCCCGGGCTCGAGGGCCTGTCCCTGGGCACGGTGCTGATCGTCGCCCTGACCATCCTGGTGATCCTGTTCATGGTGCAGTCCCGGGGCACGGCCAAGGTGGCCGGCTTCTTCGGCCCCATCTGCGTGGTCTGGTTCGGCTGCATCGCCGTCTTCGGCCTGATGCAGATCGTGCATGCCCCGCAGGTGCTGCTGGCCATCAGTCCGAGTTATGCGGCGGTCTTCCTGGCGCACCATGGGACCGTCGGCCTCTTCGTGCTGGGCTCGGTGTTCCTGACCGTGACCGGGGCCGAGGCCCTCTACGCCGACATGGGCCATTTCGGCCGCTGGCCGATCCAGGCGGCGTGGCTGTTCATGGTGCTGCCCTGCCTAGTGATCAACTACCTGGGCCAGGGCGCCTTCGCCCTGCGCACCCTGCAGGCGGCGCACGGCGCCGCGGTTGGGGATGTGGACTGGTTCTTCCAGATGATTCCCGCCGTCGCCCGGGTGCCGATGATCGTGCTGGCCATGGCCGCCACCGTCATCGCCAGCCAGGCGGTGATCACCGGCGCCTATTCCCTGACCAACCAGGCCATGCAGCTGGGCCTGCTGCCACGCATGGTGGTGCAGCGCACCTCCGAGACCCAGGCCGGTCAGATCTATCTGCCGCAGATCAACATGATGCTGCTGGTGGGGGTGATCGTGCTGATCGCGGTGTTCAAGACCTCCGACAGCCTGGGCAACGCCTACGGCCTGGCGGTGACCGGGACCATGGCTGTCACCACCTCCCTGGGCTTCATTGTCGTGCGCCGGCTGTGGAAGTGGCCCCTTCCGGCGGCCCTGGCCCTGATCGGGCCGCTGCTGACGGTGGACTTCATCTTCCTGGGCGCCAACGCCCTGAAGCTGCTCTCCGGGGCGGCCCTGCCGCTGATCCTGGGCGCGGCCCTGTTCCTGGTGATGGCCACCTGGGTGCGCGGCAACGACATCCTCAGCCGCAAGCTGCAGCGCGACACCCCCCTGCTCACCGACTTCCTGGAGATCCTCAAGGCGCGCCCGCCGCACCGGGTCTCCGGCACCGCCATCTACCTCTGCGGCGATCCGGACCACGCCCCGGGCGCCCTGCTGCACAACCTCAAGCACAACCGCGTGCTGCACGAGCACAACATCATCCTCACCGTGGAGACCGCGGAGACCCCGCGGGTGGACGAGGCGGACCGGGTGCGGGTCACGCCCATCAACGACGACTTCCAGAGCGTGCGGGTGCGCTACGGCTTCATGGAGCGGCCCAACCTGCCCAAGGCCCTGGCCGCCTGCCGCAAGTACGGCCTGGTCTACGACGTGATGACCACCTCCTTCTTCCTGGGCCGCAAGACGGTGGTGGCCTCCGCCCGCAAGGGCCTGGGCCACCTGCAGGACCGGCTGTTCATCATGCTGACCAAGAACGCCGCCAACCCCACCGACTTCTTCCAGATCCCCCCCGGGCGGGTGCTGGAGATGGGGGCGCAGGTTACGGTGTAGCTAGGGGGCGGGGTCCGTGCGGCGGACCGACGCCCCCTCCGTCGACGCTGACGCGTCGCCACCTCCCCCGCTGTGCGGTGGAGGACATCAATCGAGCGCCTTGCTCCACCGTGAAACGGG
>PLSW01000393.1 GCA_003165275.1 Caulobacteraceae bacterium | reverse complement strand
CTCTACGAGCCGTTCACCGACAGCGAGGGCAACCTCTCGTCGCGGCCGGTCTACCGGGATGGCCAACCGGTGGAATGCCGCGACGCGGTCCAGCGGCGTCAGCGAATGATCGAGCGGCTCGCGGCTTTGCCGGCCGTGCCTGGAGCGCTCGACCAGATCATCCACCACTTCGGGACCGACTTGGTGGCGGAGGTGACGGGGCGCGGCAGGCGCATCGTCCGGCGCACCGGTTCCGAAGGGATCGAACGCTTCGTGGTGGAGACCCGGCCGGGCTCTGCCAACCTCGGCGAGACCGACGCCTTCCAGAACGACGACAAGCGCATCCTCGTGTTCAGCGAGGCAGGCGGCACAGGCCGCTCCTACCACGCCGATCTCGGGGCCAGGAACCAGCGTCTGCGCGTCCACTATCTGCTCGAGGCTGGATGGAAGGCCGACAAGGCGATCCAGGGCTTCGGGCGCACCAACCGCACCAACCAGGCGCAGCCGCCGCTGTACCGGCCGGTTTCGACCGATGTGAAGGCGCAGAAGCGCTTCATCTCGACCATCGCCCGTCGTCTGGACACCCTTGGCGCGATCACTCGCGGCCAGCGCCAGACCGGCGGCCAAGGGCTGTTTCGCCCTTCGGACAATCTGGAATCCGACTACGCGCGCGACGCGCTGCGCCAGCTCTACAAGCTGCTGTTCACCGGCAAGGTCGATGGCTGCTCGCTGCAGGACTTCGAGGACGCGACCGGCCTGCAACTCGGCGACAGCACGGGGTTCAGGGATGAGCTTCCGCCGATCACCACCTTCCTCAACCGGATGCTGGCCCTGACCATCGAGCTTCAGGACATACTGTTCACCGCGTTCGAGGACCTGCTGTCGGCCCGCATCGAGGGCGCCATCGCGTCTGGGACTTATGAGGTCGGACTGGAGACGCTGACCGCCGCGAGTTTCAGAATCACGGGCCAGAGCACCATCTACGTCCACCCCGGGGCAAATGCGGCGACGCGCTTGCTGGCGATCGAACGGAAGGACCGCAACCGGCCCCTGACGCTGGACGACGCGCTGGAGCATCTGTCCGTCTTGCGCGCTGTGCTGCTGGTCAATGCGCAGTCGGGACGCGCCGCCGTGCAGGTTCCTGCCCGCAGCCTGTTGCTCGACGATGGCGCTGTCGAACGGCGGGTGCGGCTGGTCCGGCCGATGGAGGCTCACTCGGTTCCCCTCGATATGATGGCGCAGACACATTGGCGGGAGGCCGATCGCGCCGCCTTCGCCGCCGCGTGGGAGGCGGAGGTCACTGAGGTTCCCGAGTTCGCGACCAGCACCATGCATATCGTCACCGGCCTGCTGCTGCCGATCTGGAAGCGCCTGCCCAAGGAGTCGACCCGGGTCTATCGGCTGCAGACCGATGACGGCGAACGCATTGTCGGTCGGCGGGTCTCGCCAGCCTGGGCCGTCACCGCCGCTCAGGGCGATGCGCCCGTCCTCGAACCCGCGGCTGCGTTCGCCGCCCTGCTGGAGGGCGACACGATCCTCGACCTCGCCGAGGATCTCCAGCTTCGCCGAGTTCGAGCGATGGGGGTCTATCGCATCGAGTTGATCGGCTTTACCGAGACCATGCGCGATCGATTGTCCGCATACGGACTCTTCCACGAGATCATCTCGTGGAAGCTGCGGATGTTTGTGCCGGTCGATGGGGCCGGCCCAGCGGTGCTGGACCGGTTGATGAAGCGCTGGCCGCTCCAGCGCTTGGTCGGCAAGGCGGCCGCGTGATGGGCCGGATATCGGACCAGGCCGGTGAACTGGCGCGCCGTCTCGGCCAGGAAGCCGAGGCAGTGTGCCGCCACTATCTGTCAAAAGGTCACCGCGAGGGGCGCTACTGGCTGGTCGGGGACGTCAAGAACGAACCTGGCCGCAGCCTCTATGTACGCCTCTCTGGCGCGGAGTCTGGCCCCGGGGCTGCGGGTAAGTGGACCGATGCCGCCACCGGCGACCATGGCGATCTCCTCGATCTCATTGCCCTGGGCCAGGCCCATGGTCACCTGGGCGAGACACTCGACGAAGCGCGTCGGTTTCTCAGTCTGTCCAGGCCAGAGCCGTCAGCCGAGGATCGGCGTCATCGCCGGGACCCGCCAGCCGCGACCGGGTCGCCTGAGGCCGCCCGCCGCCTGTTCGCCGCGTCAAAGCCGATCACGGGCACAGTCGCGGAAGCGTACTTGCGCAAACGCGGGATCGCGAATTTGCAGGGCGCCGGCCGTCTCCGTTTCCATCCGCACTGCTACTATCGGCCACGCAAGGATGACGTCCCCGACTGCAAGCGAGCGTGGCCAGCGTTGATCGCCGCAGTCACCGATGGCGAAGGCGCGATCACCGGCGTGCATCGGACCTGGCTCGACCCGGTGACGGCGATGAAAGCGCCTGTCGCATCGCCGCGGCGGGCAATGGGCCACCTGCTCGGGCACGGCGTCCGGTTCGGCGTGGCGCGGGAGGTGATGGCGGCTGGCGAAGGCATTGAGACCATCGCGTCCCTGCGTTCGGCCCTGCCCTCCCTGCCGATGGCCGCCGCCCTCTCGGCCAATCATCTCGCGGCCTTGATCCTGCCCGTGGGGCTGCGGCGGCTCTACATCGCGGTCGATGACGACGAACCCGGTCACATCGCGGCGGAACGTCTGAGCGCTCGGGCGGAGGGGGCCCGAATCGAGGCGGTGAAGCTCAGGCCGATCTTGGGCGACTTCAACGATGATCTGCGCCTGCTCGGGATCGAAGCGCTGCGGGCCGCGGTGCGGGTCCAGCTCGTTCCTGAGGACGTGGTCCGGTTCTGGGTCTGCGAAGGGCTGCGACTGGGTTGAAACGTCGGCCGGGTTCGGGCCGGGAAGTGGTGCGGCGCCAAGGGTTGAGGGCCTTATCGAAAGGGCCGCGCACTAGCGCCTTCTCCAGAGGGCGATCGGACGGCAAGCGTCCCGGTCCCGCAACGGCGGGCTCCAACTTTCTTCCCCTGGCGGCTGCGCCACCATTCCTCGCGGGCCAAGAAAGCCTCGCCCGCCATCCTCCGCTGCGCTTCGGCCCTTCGGGTGCAGGCCCGGTCCGCCGGCCGTCTTTCGTCGCCTGCGAAGGCCGCGAAGGGCGCGGCCGATCAGAACAGGCAGTCACCATGACCTCCGACCGCGAACTTTCCGACTTCGAACCCGAACATGCCGGATCTCCCACATCCCATGCCCTCGAAGAACTTTCCCTCTACGCCTACCGTCCATTCTCCGACGAGCCGGACTCCCGCCCATTGCCTGAGGAGCGCATCGTCCGAGGCGCCGTCGCCGATATCTTCGACGCCCTGGGCGCCAGCCTGATCGACACCCGTCTCGAACCCGACCTCGAAGACCTGCTGTGGGCGACGGTCAACCTGTTCCACCGCGCCGCCGACCGGGTGCAGCGCGATCTCGACGTCAACGAGGACGGCCAAAAGCGCAGCCAGCGCGAGCAGGACGGCTCCGAGGTCCGATCGGTCGAGTTGGAGCGCCTCCTGGCCGAAGGGCTGACTTTGATCGAGCGGAGGAACGCGATGGAGTTCATGCGCGACGAGGCCGCCGAACACTTCCAGTCGCACACGCGCTCACCCTGGTCGCCGCGATCAGGCTCGTTGGTGAACCACAAGGCGCTTACCGCGGCCATGGTCGATAGCCGCGACTTTCTCAACGCCAAGCGCCGCTCCGAGACCGAGCCGCTGCTGCCCGCCGGCGTGCGCATCGCCTTTACCGGCGGCTCCGACTACAACGACCACAATCGGATCTGGGACGCGCTCGACAAGGTCCTGGCCAAGCATCCCGACATGGTGCTGCTGCATGGTGGGACCCCCACCGGCGCCGAGGCCATCGCCGCGGCCTGGGCCCGGTCGCGCAAGGTGACGCACCTGCCGTTCAGGCCCAAGTGGGATCGTCATCGCAAGGCCGCGCCGTTCAAGCGCAATGACGAACTGCTGGAGACGATGCCGATCGGTGTGCTGGCGTTCCCCGGCACCGGGATCAACGCCAACCTCGCCGACAAGGCCCGCAAGATGGGTATCCCGGTCTGGCGGTTCGACGGCGCCTGACGGCGCTGTCTCGCCGGATCGGTTCAGAATTGGGTGAACTGGCTTTGTGGCGCCAGCTGCTGGATCAGGTCGAACCCGTCTCTGTTGGCAGTCAGCACGGGCAATTCCCGTTTGCGGCCGCCTTGATGCCGCGAAGGCTCGCGGCAAGTTCAACAGTTAAGCTGGCGAGCGGCTCCCAGCGTTCCGAGTGTCTCCGCGAGGAACTTCGCCGTGGGATCGGGCTGCGCCAGCGTGGCCAGCGCGAGCAGGCCAAGTTCAGTCTGCTTGGTCACGCCGCTCTCATGCTGGGCGGTCTCGACCAGCACCTTGGGCGCCCGAAAGCTGGCGCAATGGGTTTTCTCGCCAACAAACAGGCCGGCGCGGCGCGCCTCTCGCATCGCGACGGACGCGCCGGTGGGGTCGGCGGACGCCGCCTTATGCGTGAGCTTCGCTTCGACGGTGCTTGTGGCGGGCTTGCGGGCATTTGGCGCGGTTGTCTTGGTGGCCATGGTCGACTTCGTGTACGGACGATATGGTTCTGCGTCGCACAAAAACAGCCGAGGCGGCCTCGGCGCTCGCCCGTGTCAGCCGCTGGGCTCGCTGGAAACCAGCGCAGGCGAGGCATTGTAGTGACCAGGCTCCCGGGGAAAGCCCGGCGCGGGCTTGGCTGAGGCCGGCCCGAGTGACAATCCTCGCCAGTCTGTCACCAGGCCCGGAGCGTCGCCGAAGATGATCCCAAATTCGGGAGCGATTGACGCTGGCGGAGCGGGTTTCCACCCCGATTGCTTTCGAGAACCGCGCCGGCGAAAGGGGCGACGCCTCGGCGCGGCTGATGGATGCTTCGCTTCGGTCAGGGTCACCGAGCTGTGGCGTACGGCGGAGTTGCGCGGCTAGGTGTTGGAGGCGCGAGCGTCGGTGTCCCGATGGCCTTCTGACCGGTTTGCCGTGCCACGGGGTTCGTCTCCCCCTCCGGCCGCTTCAAGACCAGCCCCTATTCATGCCGCCTTTGTAGGGGGCGCGGGCGCCTAATGCCGTCAACCCCCGCAAGGGGGGTGGGCCTGCGCTTGCGCTCCGGTGACGGCGGCGCCCGACCCCCTCCTTCAGCGCCATCGGGGATGGTCCCCGAGCAACCGAAGGAGACTATCATCATGGCTACCATCGCAAACCTGACCCAGAAGGCCGACGGCACCCTGGAAGGCACCCTGGCCACCCTCAACGTCACCGCGCCGATCGCGCTGGTTCCCAACACCCGCAAGGCCAAGGACAACGAGCCCGACTATCGCATCATCAGCCGCAAGAACGGCTTCGAACTGGGCGCCGGCTGGAACCGGGTCTCGGCGAACAGCGGGGCGGATTACATCTCCGTCTCGCTCTCCGCCCCGGAATTCGGGACCATCTACGGCAACGTCGCCCCGGCGCCCGGCGATGACCCTTCGAAGAAAGTCATCATCTGGAACCCGGTCAACTAACGACCTGCCGAGCCGGTCTCGCTCCCGCGGGGCCGGCTCTTCTTTTTCAGGGTTGCGGCCCCCGGGGACGGTTTTCTGTGGGTTTGTTCGTTTTCTGACGGCGATGGTCTTCGTCGTGGCGGGCGGTCCAAGGCGTTTGACGGTTAGATTGAGACCCGCGCATTGTCGATGGGCGGACGGGCCGGGTGCGGCGGGCGAGACATTTCCGTTTGCTCCCTTGCCCGCCGTTTCGTTCGTGGTGGAGTGGCGTCGTCCGGGAGCGTGTCGGCTGTGAGATCCGCCCTTCCCGCTCCAGTCGGTTGCTTGATCACCGGATGAGCCCGCACCTCAGCGTACAAGAGGCGAGAGATGATCAATATGGCGCTGGCACATGCTTCAGGCGCCGACGCCCGCCGAGGCTGATGTAGCTTCCCCTCTATCGGCTCCGGACAACGCGTTTTGTTCCTTGGCCGTGGGGCAATGATCTGAAGCCCCAGGTCGCACGATCCAACCCTTTCTCCGGCCCGCAGGACGAATGCGTGGAACCCGCGCAAAAGGCCGTCACCCTGCAATGACCGACTCCTGTGAAGCGCTGAAGGGTCGGTGGGTCGTACCCGCGATCCATCTCACGAACCTAGGGCGGGTCGGTCCAGGTCAAAGGCGACCTCGCTAAGCGAGGCGATGGCAGCCGGACCCTCCGGCCTTCCTCCGCTGCGCTCCGTGCAGGACGGCTTCCGCCTGCATCGACCTTGGACCTGCCCCTCATCCCCGCCCCTGGGCGGTCGCGAGATCGCGGGAATGCCCCACCGATCCGATAGCGCGAACGGGAGTTGGCAATGGCGAAGATGGCGATGGCGCAAGCGGTTCTGAACCACGCCCACGACTACTACGACACAGGCAGCTGGTATGTCATCGCCGAATGCTGGGACACCCTGGCGATCCTTGAGGAGCTCGACCAGGTGGAAGAACGCGGCGCGGCACGCTTTGAGTTTGATGGTGCGGCGATCGCGCACTTTTCGCGGATGATCCACGGAGAGAGGCGGTGCTGGCGAAGGTGAGCGCCTGCGGCCGGGATTGGTTCCTCTCGGGACGGCTTTGCGAATTGCAGAGCAAAGGGAGATTTGGGTGTTTGCCCCCTCTTCTATCGAGGAGGCGTCAGCCCGACTGGAAGATGCATTGGTGACAAATGCTAGAGGCCTGTTAGCTTTCGTAACGATAGCTAACTTGTGGGAGAAGCGGTGGAAAAGGCCTTCGGAATTCGCCATCGTGTGGAGCCGATCGGCCAGCTCATTGCCGCCTTGGCGGCCGCTGAGGACACTGTAAGTCGCCTGGATGAACGTACAAGATCGCCTCTTGGCGACGGGTTATGCGCCCGCCTGGATTTCCATGAGGCCTGTGCGTGGGCCTGGAATCGCGGGGAGCTCGTGCATCTTGAGGACTTGGTCCTGCATGACGAGGAGCTCGATGTCAGGACCCCGGACCAGGAGTTGACGCGGACCCGCGTGGCGTTGCGCCTGTGGCGGCGGGCCGGATCGATCAAGCCGGCCGACCTGCTGTCTGCGACCGGCGTTCGGCGCCTGATCAACCCGCGCCGCGGCATGCGCTCGAGAGCGGTCTCGGATCTCCTGGCGGCGGCCGGCGGGAGATCCGATCTCCTCGCGGGCGATGGACATGCCCCGCCGCTTGAAGATGGCATGACCGAGATCGAAGACTTGCTGTCCAGGGCTGCTGCGATCACCACGGAAGATAATGACGAGGCCCTCGACCAGTGGTTTGCCCTTGAGCGCGAGGTTCCGACAAGCTGGCCCGCCCTATTGCGAGCCGCGCTGTTGCTGGAGGCCTGGGTGGTGGTCGATCCGCTGCCGAGGCATGGCCACATCGGCGCAGTGCTGGCGAACGCCCTGCTACAGCGGTCAGGGCGGTTGCGGCATCACCGGCTGCACGTCGAGATCGGTCGCCGTAGGCTCACGCGCGATGTTCGGCGGCCGGAGCGGCAATCGGGGCTGCGGCGGCTCATTTGGCAGTTGCGGGCCATCGCGGCCGGCGAGGCATTCGCGCTTGAGGAATATGACCGGATCAGCCTTGCGCGGCAGGTGGTTTCACTCGGCCTGGTCGGCCGTCGTTCTAGTTCTCGCCTCGCCGAGGTTATTGAGCTGTTTACCGATCATCCCATTGTGACGGCGTCGATGATTTCGGAGCGGCTGAAGGTGTCCCAGCAGGCTGCGCGTAGCCTTGTCGGCCAGATGGGTGCGAGCGTTGTAGAGGTTACGGGTCGCGCTCGGTATCAGGCATGGCGGCTCTAGCGGGGGTTGGGCCGGGTCGTGGCAGACGTGGCTGACATGTCCGCCATGTTTGACGCCGCGAGGTGATGGTTAACGGCGGATTAAGGAATTCGGACGAGGTTCGGAGGGCTCCCGGCATATGGACGTTGGCGAGTCGGAGGGGTGAGGCCGGTGACCGCGACGAAGCCAAGGCAGATAGAGCTTTTCGTAGCTTCCCAGCTCGAGGCGCCCTCGCTTCGCGACGACATCGACATCATGTCACTGCCCTTCTTCTCGATTGAGAAGACTCCTCGGCGCGAACCGATCGAGTTCGAGCGGATAACCGGGGATCGGCGTCAGTACATCCGCGTGTCCCCAGGGGAATACGGTCTGGCGACCATTTGGGATAACGACATCATTCTGTATCTGCGGACGCAGATCATCGAGGCGCTGAACCGCGATCGTGAGGTCAGCAAGCGGATCTCATTCCACATCCATGACTGCCTGGTGGCGACAGGACGGCGCACCGGCGGGCGAGAATACGAGCTCTTCAAGGAAGCCCTGACCCGCCTGAAGACTACGACCGTGCTGACGAACATTTCCACGTCCGACGAGATTGCCGACGAGGGCTTCGGTTGGCTGGAGAGCTTCAAGATCAAGCGTCGGCGCACGGCTGCCGGCGCGGACGTGATGGCGTCCTGCGAGGTCGTGATCTCGGATTGGTTGTTTGGCCTTTTCATAAACAGCCGCCGCGCCCTGACCATCGACAGCGCTTATTTTGACCTTCAAGGCGGCCTTGAACGGAAGCTCTACGGCATTGTCCGCAAGCATCTGGGCCAGCAGTCGATGTGGCAAATCGGAACCGACACCCTGAAGGACCTTTGCGGCGTCAAACGCGACGTTCGCCGGTTCACCTACGATCTGAAGAAGATCGTGGTTCGGGGGCTTCCCGGCTTCGAGTTGGAGCTGACCAAGGACCCCCGTGGCTTCAAAGTGGTTGGTGGCGCGGCGCGGATCTCCAAACGCACCTATCTTGTTGTGCGTCCCCGCGCCCGCCTGGCCTAATTTCGTCCGCGATATCCCGAGGACTTCACGCCCAAGGTCGCCTTTGGGCGCGCGGGCCGCGATTTGTCCGCGATGTCCCGAGCGCGATTCCTGCGTCCGCCTTCTCACGAGGAATCGCACCGTGTGCGTCCGCGATGTCCCGTGTGATTAGGGTGGTTTGTCCGCGATGTCCCGAGCTCTTTCGCGATTCGTTCTGGTTCTGGACTCGGTTTCGGGCAGTTGGGTCGTGATATCGAGGACATCGGGTCGTGATTGTGCGGACGGAGTCTCGGGATAAGGCGGACACTTTCGGGAAAACAAGCCGTTGGGCGGGACTTCGCGGACATTGGGTCGGGAAATCGCGGACAGCGGGTGCGTGATATCGCGGACGCCGGCTCGGGATATCAGGGACTGTAGTGGGCCCTAAGGGCATGAATAGCTTGGGGGTTTGACGCTCTCTAACTGTTCTAAAAGCTAGAATCTAACTGCTTAACCTTGCTGGCGCGCCGGCCGACGACGTAAGCACGTCGCCGCCGCGCCATCTGATATCGGAGGGTATGCCGGCTTGCTGGCGCCCCCTCCCCTCCCCTCCCCTGACGGCGCCGCGGGCTTGCAATGTCGGGCTGCGATTCCATTGCGCCGGCCAGCCGGCCGGATCCAAGCGGGCGGCGTCTGCTGTGTCAGCCATGTGCGACACGGCAGACGTGTTTGGCCTGTCCGCTGTTGGCCGCGGCGAAATGGATCGCTGCATGGCGGACATGGCCGCCGTGTCGCACATGGCAGACACGTCCGACATTGTGGACGTGGCGGCTGCGTCGGACAAGGCTGCCGTGTCGTGCATCCCTGACATGGCTGACATGTCAAACGTGGATGACAGGGCGGACGTGGCCGCCACGTCCAACACGGCAGCCACGTCGGACATTGGAGCGGACGGTCGAACCTGCCAGCGCGGGCCAAAACGGCTGTGGCAGTCAGACTCCCTTAACCCTCCCATCCTAATGTCGGACACGGCGGCCACGTCCGCCATGGCAGACTTCACGCACGCGGCAGCCATGGCAGACACGTCCGCCAAATCAGTCTATGCGTGAACGCTCAGTCAGCAGGGGAGGGGGTCTATGCCCGTCATATCATTCGTTTCGCCCAAGGGCGGTGTTGGCAAGACGACGACCGCCCTCCTCCTGGCGACAGAACTCGCAGAGCAGGGTTCAAGCCGGGTGACCATCATCGACGCCGATCCCAATCAGCCGATCGCAAAATGGGCCAGGCTCCCAGGCAAGCCGGACAATCTGGACGTCGTCTCTGACATAGGGGAGGCCACCATCGTGGACGCGATCGACGACGCCAGGACACGCTCGCCCTTCGTCGTCGTCGACCTGGAAGGCGCAGCCTCCAGCCGGGTCACCCACGCGGTCTCAATGTCGGATCTCGTTCTGATCCCCATCCAGGCGTCGGTCCTCGACGCGGATCAGGCCGCGCGGGCGATCAAGCTGATCAGGTCAACCGGGAAGTCCCAGGGCCGTAGCATCCCATATGCGATCGTGTTCACCAGGGTCGCTGCCACCGCAAAAATCCGGACCCGGAACTTTAAGGCCATCGCGGCGCAGTTCGATCAGGCTGGTATCCCGTCGCTGGTTACCGCCATCGCCGAGCGGGAGGCCTTCCGCAGCCTGTTCAGCCACGGTGGAACCCTCTCAGGTCTCGATCCGACCTATGTCTCGTCACTCACGCAGGCCCGCGAAAATGCGCGAGCGTTCGCCGTCGAGATCATCCACAACATCAAACAAGCCAAGGCAGCCGCCTGATGGTCGATCAAGCCCCCGCCAAGCCGGCATTCGCCGGCCTCAGTCTTGCCGACGACCTTCGCGAATTCGAAACAGACGTAACCGCGCCCCCGCCGCGTCCGGATAAGGCCAAGATCGCCGCTGTCAGTGAGTCGGCCGGCTTTCCATCCAGAGAGCCGCTTGTCGCCAAGGCGCGTACGCCGCCGCGGCCCTTGAACTATGACGCCCGCCTGACGATACGCATCGCCGAAACCGACAAGGCGCGGTTCGACGATCTTGTCTATCGCCTACGCGCCTCCAACGGAGAGGTGTTTCGGCGCCTACTCGACCATTTCGAGGCTTCTGGGGGGTAGGGGAGGGGCCTTTGCAGTCTGACCCTGGTTTCCCACCAAGGCCATGATCCTGCCCAAGATGACCCCGTCTGTCCCGTCCAGACGGCCAAGCCTTCCTGAAGCCTTGGGCGAGGGCAACAGGCTATCTTCACGCTGAAGCGGAGGTGACGGTGGGGGAAGACCCCGAGGAACTTAGGAGCAGGGTGCGCCGCCTTGCCCTCGATTGGCACGCTGAAACCCACGAGCAGTTTCGGGAGGCCACGGCGGAGACGATCACCGAGATGCTGCGGGCATCTACGGCGGTTCTGGACGAAGCTCGCCTTGATCAACACCGATGGGTCGAGGTGGCTCGCCAATCGGGACTGTCATGGACCGAAATCGGCGGCGCCGTTGGGTTGTCCAAACAGGGCGTCGCGCAGAAGTTCGACAGAGCCAAGCTCAAGAGTGAGCAGCCGGAGTCCAGTTCCAAGAACCAGGAAATAATAAGGTTCGGCGCGACCCTGCTCAACGAGGTCAAAATGTTGGAGGTTGAGGGGCGCAACGGCCTTGAGCTTCAACGCCTTGCACCCCTCAGCCTGATATTCACGCGCTCGACCCATCAATGGGAATACAAACGAGTGTCAGGGCTCTCCATTGAAGAGTTCAAGGCGTCCTTGTCGCCCGCAGGGTGGACCCACGTCGCCAGCAACACTCCGTTTTACTATTTCAAGCGCCCCCTCAATCGCGAGGAGTGATCAGCGCGATGAGGCTTCACGCGTTTAGCGCGTCGATCGGCGGCTCAAGCCTGGATCAGGAGGTCGACCTGGCGTTCCGCGTCGGACTCCTTGGGGCGGTCCTACCCGAACAGCCGAACCTTGCGCCGACCGGCGCTGAGGCGGTCAAGGCGGCGCTCTCGGACTATGAAACCCTCAGCGGGGTGCTCATGCCAGCGGCGGTCTTGGATCGTTCAGGCCCGCGCCAACCAGGTCGGCTAACACCATGTTCGAGACGGACACAGATCCTCGGCGCACCCGTCGTCACTTGTGATGGGGGACGGGGGTGTCCTGGCTCCTACGGTTCGAGCGCCAAATAAGCTTCTTCGCGCGACCGAAAACCCGATTTACTACGCAACTCGACAAACTATTATTGGTGCGGCATAAAACAAGATTGGTGATACATAGCTCAGCTCAACCCCAACCTCAGTGAGCCTTCGCCATGGCGACCCCAAACGAAAAGCTTGCCGCCGCCCTGGAGAGCCTCAAGGCCGTCCAGGCGCACGGTCGCGTCGCCATCCGCTCCAAGGATCTCACCCGGACGGTGCGAGAGCTCCTGACCAAGCATGGCTTCCTGCAGGAAGTGATCAAGGGCTGGTACATTCCGGCGCGGCCCGAAGTCGGCCCGGGCGAAAGCACCGCCTGGTACACCTCGTTCTGGGACTTCTGCCGCGACTACCTGACCGACCGTTTTGGTGACCAGTGGGCGCTGACGCCGGAGCAATCCCTTGTCCTGCAGGCCGGCAACACCACGGTGCCGGTCCAGCTGCTGGTCAGGGCCGCGAAGGCTAACAATCAGGTTACCCGCTTCTTACACGGAACGTCGTTATTCGAAGGCGCTCATACGCTCCCCGAGCCCGGTGATGGCGTGGTTGTGAACGGCCTTCGGCTCTTTCAGACGGAGGCGGCGCTCATCGCCGCACAGCCGTCATTCTTCGGGAACAATCCGACGGAAGCCCGCACGATCCTGTCGACCCAGCGAGACGCCTCGGCACTGCTGGCGAGACTCCTGAGGGGAGGGCACACGGTCATTGCCGGCCGGCTGGCGGGCGCCTTTCGCAATATCGGCCGCGACCGCGAGGCTGACGACATTTTGGCGGCGATGAGGGCGGCGGACTACCAGGCCCGCGAGGTCGATCCCTTCAAGGACCAGGTCGCGCGTGCGCCCTACCGGCGCGATCCGTCGCCGTACGTCCAGAGAATCCGGATGCTCTGGCAGAAGATGCGAGATGACATCCCGGGCCGCTTTCCGGTGCCCATCGCCAAGGCCAATGACGCCGAGACCTACATGCGTCAGGTCGATGAGATTTATGTCACCGACGCCTACCATTCGCTGTCGATCGAGGGCTACCAGGTCAGCACCGACTTGATCGAACGGGTTCGGCGCGGCGCCTGGAACCCGGAGCGGGACAAGGCGGATCTGGACCTGGAAAACGCGCTTGCCGCCCGCAGCTATTGGCTGGCGTTCCAGGCGGTCAAGTCCAGCGTCCGTCGGGTTCTCGACGGAGCCAACCCGGGCGAGGTCGTCGACCAAGATCACGGCGGCTGGTATCGCGAGCTCTTCGCCCCGAAGGTCACGGCTGGCATCCTCATGCCCGAGAATCTCGCCGGCTACCGCACGTCAGCGGTCTACCTACGCGGCTCGCGCCACGTGCCGCTTAATCCGGACGCCGTCCGCGACGCCATGCCGGCCTTCTTCGAACTGTTGCGGGAAGAGCCAGACCCGGTCGTCCGCATCGTGCTGGGCCACTTCATCTACGTCTACATCCACCCCTACATGGACGGGAACGGTCGCACGGGCCGATTCCTCATGAATGTGATGATGGCGGCCGCTGGCTATCCGTGGACCGTGATCCCGGTGCAGTCGCGCGCCGTGTACATGGCGGCCCTGGAAGCGGCGAGCGTGGACCAGAACATCGGACCCTTCGCGGACTTTCTGGCCGCTCAGATAGGGCGGCCCGCGCCGCCGGCCCGATGACCTGGGCCTCACCAGACTCGCAAGGAAGTCGAGGACCGCTTCGGTCTCCTGATATCCGCCTCCGAAGCACGGCGACTACTTGGAAGGCCCCTTCGGACGCGTCCGGTTAGGTGGCGCCCGCACGTTCCAATAGGCGAAATATGGAACCGCTTCGCGATCATGGGACCCAGTCCGGGAAACTTGGAACACCGACAGCATATTTGGGCAGTAGCCGCGATGACCCTCCCAAAAACCATCACATTATGCACGGACTGCGCCAAAACACTGTAAAAACAACGAATTAAGCGAGCAATTACAGACTCGCCATGCCGCCGCTACAGTCGTCGAATCGACGACTTCCGGCGGCCATCTGATCCCCTCTCAACCTCCATCGTCCACACCTATCCGACTCACGGGCCATGTCGCGCGTCGCCGGGCTAAGGGGGTTGACCAGGTCATATGGGATGACGAACTGGCCGGCTTCGGCCTGCGCGTCCGGGCGAGCGGTCACAAGTCCTGGATCGTGAAGTGCCGACGTAGCGGTAAACAGGTGAGGGTCTCCCTCGGCGCCGTTGGAAGCGTAAGCGCCGAAGCCGCGAGGGGGCAGGCGAGGGCGCTGTTGGCGGCTGTGGCCACCAAGGGCCTGCCGCGGCCGGCCGTCCAACGGACGGCGCCGACGTTCAAGGACTATGTCGAGCCCTTCTGGGCCGACTACGCCCGGCACTGGAAGCCGCTGACGCAATCCACGAACAGACGGATCATTGAGCGCGAGTTGACGCCGGTGTTTGGCGCGATGGCGCTGGATCGAATTCGGCGGTCCGATGTCATGCGCTGGCGCGATGACCTGAGCGACCGGCCCGGCGTCTTCAATCGGGCGCTGCCGGTGTTGGCCGGGATGCTGGCCTACGCCGAGCAGCTGGGCCATCGGCCGTCCGGCTCCAATCCGTGCCGCCGGACACCGCGGTATCGACGGGTTCCGAAGGAGCGCTTTCTGTCGGTGGCCGAGTACCGCCGTCTGGGCGCCGTGTTGGCCAGTGTCGCGGCTGACGAACCGGCCGCCGTGGTGGTGATTGGGCTTCTGTTGGTCACGGGCGCCCGGGTGTCGGAGATCCTCACCCTGCGCTGGGACTCTCTGTAGCCGCCGCGCCTGCATCTGCCCGACAGCAAGACCGGGCCGAAGTTCATCTACCTTGGTAAAAGCGCGACCGCGATCCTTGAGGCGATCCCGCGGAGCGATGACAGTCCGTGGGTGTTTCCGGCCAGAGGGGGGGAGGGGCCCCTCTCCACGATCTATCCGCAGTGGGCGAAGATTCGGCGCGCCGCCGCCATCCCGGATGTGCGACTGCATGACCTTCGCCACAGCTTCGCCTCGGTCGCCATCAACGCCGGCGTCTCGCTGACGCTGATCGGCCGATTGCTGGGACATGCGCAGCCAGAGACCACGGCACGCTACGCCCATTTGGAAGATCGTTCTGTTGGGGATGCCGCCAAGCGGGTCAGTCGCTCCCTCGGTCAGGCCTTGGGGGTGTTGATATGATCCCCGACGTCAAGATCGTTGACCCAACGATGGACCTGCGTGGCCTTCGGCAAGCGGATACGGACTCCGCCCCAGGCGGCGTCTCGCCGGCTGGCCGCACGACGCACTGGTTCCCCGACCTACAGGGCTTGGGCCTTCGCTGCTACGCGACGGGAAGGCGCATCTACATTGTCCAAGCCCGGATGGGCGGGCGATCGCGGACCGTGACCCTTGGGTCCGCGTCGCTGATCACCGAGTTCGAGGCGCGCAAGCTGGCGCGCCAGGTGCTGCTGCGCGCCCAGACCGGCGGAGACCCGGCCACGGACCGCCAGGCCGCGCGATCGGCGCCGACCTTCGCAGCCTTCCTCGACGACTACTGGCGCAGGGCCAGCCCCCAGTGGAAGCTGTCGACCCGGCGGACAAATGACGTCTACCGGCGGGGCTACCTCGATGGCGCCTTCAAGGGAAAGGCGGTCGACGAGATCACCAAGGCGGACGTCCTGGCATGGTTCAATCAGGCCACGGACCGAGGCGGTCCTGGCGGCGCCAATCGGGTCTATTCCATCCTGGCCGCTATGTTCGGGAAGGCGGAGGCCTGGGGGCATCGTCCGGATGGCAGCAATCCATGCCGGGGGATTCGGCTGAACCGTCGGCGCAAGATGGAGCGGTTCCTGAGCGTTCAGGAACTGAAGAGCCTGGGGGAAGCTCTTGAGGAGGAGAGGGCGCGCTACCCGGTTCACACGGCCGCGGTGATGCTGATCCTGTTTTCGGGCTGCCGGGCCTCGGAGGTCCTGGGCCTGCACTGGTCGGACATCAGGGGCCACCGGCTGCATCTGCGTGACAGCAAGACCGGGCCGCGCACGGTCTGGATCGGTGACGAGGGCCGGGCGGTGATCGACGCGATTGTGCGGCGTCGCAAGGTTGACCAGGTGTTTTACAACTGGAGCGCCGGCCGGCCGATTGGGACGCTGGACTATTATTGGGGGCGGATACGGGATCGGACGGGGTTCTCGACGCTTCGGCTGCATGACCTTCGGCACACCTACGCCAGTCACGCGGCGTCGCTGTCCGAGACGCTGCCGATGATCGGAAAGCTGCTGGGCCACGCCGAGGTTCGCTCGACGGCGAGGTACACGCACCTCGACGACGCCGATGTGTTGCGCACCGCGGGTGAGGTCGATGGCTTGATCGCCCAGTTCATTTGCGGCGCCGCGCCACAAGCGAGCACCCGAGCGTAGACGCGGCGTCGCGCGCCGGGTTGCAACCTCTGCTCGATCACGGGACATAGGGAAGCATGAAGACGGACCTGGACCATCTGCCGGAGACCAAGCGGCGCGAGCTGGCGAGGGTGGTGGAGATCCTGTTCGCCGAATTCGAGGCGGCCATCGCCGGCGGCACCATGCCCTACAAGCGCAAGGGCGCCATCCTCAAGGTCGTTCTGTTCGGCTCCTATGCCCGCGGCGGCTGGGTGGACGATCCCGTCGGCGGCTATGTCAGTGACTACGACCTGCTGGTGGTGGTCAACGACGAGAAGCTGACCGACATCACGGACTACTGGGCCAAGGCGGAGGACCATCTGCTCAGGGAGTATTCGATCAGCCACAGGTTGACGGCGCCGGTGAATTTCATCGCCCACTCTCTGAACGACGTGAACGAGCGCCTCCGGCTCGGCCGGTACTTCTTCACCGACATCGTGCGGGACGGGATCGCCCTCTATGAGGCGCCTGGTCATCCGTTCGACAATCCCCAGACACTGGACCCCGCCGAGGCGCTGAAGGAGGCGCAGGGGTATTTCGACGAGTGGTTCCAGAGCGCCGAAGAATTCCTGGTTCATGGCCGAGACGCCGCGCAGCGCGGCTGGAGCAAGAAGGCGGCGTTTGAATTCCACCAAGCCACCGAGCGGCTCTACCACTGCGTATTGCTTGTTCTGACATTATGGTCGCCAAAATCCCACAAGCTCAACTTCCTGCGGTCGCAGGCCGAGCAGCTGGACGCCCGCCTTGTTGAGGCCTGGCCGCGCGGGACGAAGTTTGAGCAGCGGTGTTTCGAGCTGTTGCGCCGGGCCTATGTGGATGCGCGCTACTCGCCCCACTACAAGATTAGTGCCGAGGAACTGGCCTGGCTCGGGGAGCGCGTGGCGGTACTGCAGGGGCTGGTGAAGACCGTCTGCGAAGATCGCTTGGACGGGCTTCGCGCTGACGCGTGATCGCGAATTCCAGCGGTCGGCAGGGGGCGCCGAATCTCTGTTGGGCGCCACAAGAGACCTTGGGCCCGTTCCGCTTTTCGGACCTTCCGCGCTTGGCCACGGCCCGTTGACGATCTCGGCCGCTCCGCGTCCGTGGCCTAGAAAGTGACGTCGTCCGGCAGAATGTCTTCGTCGCTCACTGACACGCCCTTCAGCTGATCTGTCAGCTTATCGAGCTCGGCGCTGGTGAACGGGGACAGCGAGCCCGGGTTGGCGCCCATGTCCTTTTCCAGGAACGCGAGGTAGGCAGACACGACGGGATCGTGCGCTTCGTCGGCAGTGGCGGCCTTTGGCCCGTCCTCAACGGACACGAGCAGCTGGCCCGGACCGATGTGGTGGACACGAAGCTTCGCTTTCAGCCGGAACTCCGGATGAGCCTGGAAGAACGACTTCTCCAGGCGCAGCGCACCGGAGTGTCCCGTCGTCGTTATCGCCCCCCCAAATCCTGTCGCAGCTCTTGCCATCTACTCACCCTCTCTCGGTACGTAAGATAGTACGTATCTCATGGCTTCCCTATACCGGGACAAATATGTCCACCCCGCCTATGTCCTTTGGCATGCTGCCCAGTTGCGTGCTGCTGAGGACTATGATTGTTCGGGGGACCCAGAAGTCCCTGGGGCGGGGACAGTCATGTCCGGGGCTGGCGGACAAAACTGTCTAGGGGTAAACGTTCCGCATCCCTAGGAATCGAGTTCAGCATAACCCAATGTGGGGTCATGAACAGCGACGCCCCCGAGGAAATTAGCGTGCCGGCTCCGCCGGCGAAGCCGGATTCTGAAAAGGTGCTGCGCCAGAAGTGGCGCAGCAGCCTGGACACCGGCTGGACGGTGATCCCCTCGGCCCTGATCCGAGGGCTGCCGCGGCTCCATATCGGGGTCGGGGAGCTGGCCGTACTGATCTGCCTGATCGATTACTGGTGGGCGCCCGACGATCCGCCGTGGCCGTCGAAGAAGGCCCTGGCCGAGAGGCTAGGGGTATCCCAGAAGACCATCCAGCGGCACTTGGCGGTACTGCAGCAGGAAGGGCTGATCGTCAGCGAAGCCCGTCACAGGGCGGGCGGCGGCCAGACCTCCAACCGCTATGACCTCACGCCCCTGGTGGCGAAACTCGAGGCGATTGCCGCCGACATGAAGAGCGCCGAAGCCGAGGCGGTGAAGTTGAAGCGGGCCGCGACGCGACCCGGCAGGCGCGCCAACGCCGCCGCTGGCGGAGCAGCGTCATGAACGGGAAGAAGGAAAAGAAGGACAAGCCCTTCGCGGTCCGCAACGGCTGGACGCTTCTGCGCCACCCAGCGTTCCGCGAGCCGTTCGACGAGCTTGTCGCCGAGGTGACTCAGCTTCAGGCGGCCGACCCCGAGGGCTGGGCGGGTCATCCCAAGGCCAAGCTGTTGAAGCGCATCCGCGACCTGGTCATGGATGAGATCCCGGCTAGCCCGGACGATCCGGCCTACCGGCTCGGCAACACAATGGGCCGGCAGAACAGCCACTGGCGACGGGCGAAGTTCCTCGGCCGCTTCCGCCTGCTCTTCCGCTTCGACACCGCCAGCAAGATCATCATTTACGCCTGGGTCAACGACGAGAACACCTTGCGCAAGGCGGGCTCGAAAACGGATCCCTACGCGACCTTCGAGAAGCGGCTCGGTCGCGGGGACCCGCCCGGCGACTGGGCGGATCTGCGGGCCTCGGTGCCTGATGACCGGTCAGCCGAAGACAGCGGCGGATAGGGCTACTGACGGAACGGCGCACCCGTAAGCACAGGGCTCCTTGTTCAAACCGTGCCTATCCGGTTAACGCAGACACCCACTAGATGTAGTGTGCACCCACTGGCCGGAATATAGCTGGGCATAGGTCGGCGCCTCCACCTCGCCGGCAATGCT
>PLSW01000087.1 GCA_003165275.1 Caulobacteraceae bacterium | reverse complement strand
GAGCGCTGGCGCTGGCTGCCGCCGGTGCTGCCGTCGGACCGCATCCAGGTGAATATCGCCGCGGCGGTGCTCACCGTCTTCCACGCCGACGCGCCGCAGCTGTCCATGCGCGCGGTCACCGGCCGGCCCGGCGACGAGACGCCGATGCTGACGTCGACGATCCAGAGCATCGTGCTCAACCCGCCCTGGAACGTGCCGTCGGAGATCGCCGCCAAGGAGCTTTGGCCCAAGGAACACGCACATCCGGGCTATTTGGCGCGCAATGACTTTATTGTTATCCACCTGGACGGCGGCGGTACTCGGCTGCAGCAGAAGGCCGGCAACAAGGCCGCCCTGGGCCACGTGAAGTTCGACTTCGTCAACAAGTACGGCGTCTATCTGCATGACACGCCGACTCACGGGACCTTCGGCAAATACACCCGCCAGGAGAGCCACGGCTGCGTTCGTCTGGAGCGCCCGGTGGTGCTGGCCAAGGCGTTGCTTGACGGCGATCCCGAATGGACCCCCGACCAGATCGATTCAACGATCGCGGGAGGCGACACGGTTCGTGTGCCCCTCGGCAAGCCGATCGCGGTCTTCCTGCTCTATTGGACGGCGTTCGTGGGGCCGGACGGGGCGGTGAATTTCCGCGCCGATCCCTATCATTGGGACCATGCGCTGACCGAGCGGATCGCCCAGGTCGCCCACAGCGGCGCTTGACGCAACGCGCATCATAAGGTGTGGTTCCCGCAGTCAGTGTGTAGCCCGCGGGGGCGGAATCCAAATGAGCCTCGTTGTTCGACGCAGCCTGCTGAAGCTCGGCCTCGGCGCCATGGCGAGCGCCAGCCTGATCGCCGCGCCGGCGCTCAGCCACGCCGCCGACCTCGGCCAGGCCGATTCCGCCGCCGACGGCCTGCGCTGCGTGGCCATGGACAATCTGCACACCGGCGAGACCATGGAAGCGGTCTACTGGGAACAGGGCGACTACATCCCCGACGTGCTCGACGCCGTGAACGCCCACCTGCGCGACTTCCGCACCGGCGACGTGCACCCGATCGACCCCAAATTGCTGGACCTGCTCGACCAGATCGCCTCCAAGGTCCAGACCAAGGCGCGTTTCCAGGTGATCTCCGGTTTCCGCTCGCAGGCGACCAACGCCATGCTGCACGAACAGAGCGCCGAGGTGGCCAAGAAGAGCCTGCACACCCAGGGCATGGCCATCGACGTGCGCCTGCCGGACGTTGCGCTGGAGCATCTGCACAACGCCGCCCTGACCATGTGCGCCGGGGGCGTCGGCTTCTATCCGGAATCCAATTTCGTCCATCTGGACGTCGGGCCTGTCCGCACCTGGCGCGGGTCTTGAGCGCAGGTTTGAGGAGCTAGACCGATGGCCGAACGATCAGGCGCAGGCGGCGCTTTCGGCTGGCTGCTGTTGGGGCTGCTGGGCGGCGTCGCGCTGACGCTGGGCGTCGAGACCCTGATGTACGGCCACGGCCACCGCAGCGTCAGCAACGACGACTCCGTCGCCGTCGCGGTCCCGCGCATGTCGGTGCCCCTGCCGGCCCCGGTCACACCGGTGATGAAGCCGGTCCACGACGTCAAGGCCGCCGACCCCTCCCGCGCCTACCAGGCCCCGCAGCCCGAGGGCCAGGTCGAGGACGACGCCGCCGCCGCCGGCATGACCACCCGCAGCACCCATTCGCAGGACAGCGAGCCGCGCTAGGGGCGGGTTGAGCCTACCGACGAACAACGCCGATTCTCCTCCCCCATAGCGGGGCCAGGGCTGGGGGAGAAGCGAGGTCCGTCGAGGGCAAGCCCTCGTTGCTACTGCGGCTGCGGCGAAGGCGGCCCGTCCGGGCCGGCGCCCTTGGCGTCCTGGGCCGGGGTCGGCGCATCCAGGGTCTGCCCGTCCGGGGCGTTGGGGTCGGGCATGGGAGCGGCGGCGTTCGCGGCGTCGTCGTCTTCCTCCTTGTGCACGACCCTGGCCGGCTTGGGGACGACGGGTTCGGCCACCTGCGGGCCGTTGAGGGTGGACCACTTCTCGTCCTTGGGCATGGCCACCGCCGGGGTCGCCGCGGCGACGCTGGCCGCCGGCGCCGAGCCGGGAACCCAGCCCGTGGGCATGATGTCGCCGGTGCGCACGTTCTGGAAGCCGAGGAAGCCGCCGGCCAGGGCGAGGATAAGCAGGCTGGCCATGACGCCCCAGATTATGTCCCGCGGCGGGGTGGTCATGCGGAAGCTGGAATCGATCTCGGCGCTGTCGTCGTATCCAGGCATGGGGGCGTCCCGTCGGATTTTGAGCCATAGTCGCACAACTTGCGACGGGCGGCGACGGTTCTGATCGCCTCGCCGGATGGTGGTCGCCGCAAAGCGCCTCAACCTCGCCTCATTGCCACCACGATCCCTGTCGCAACTGCACAACAAGCGTGGGCGTACACCGCGCCCTTGGGGTTCGGCCGGCCGCGTCGCGGGCCCGCCGTTTTCAGTATGTCCAAAATTTAACTGGCAGGATCGCGAACTCCAGACGAGTTTCGCCGCGTTTCCGAGGGGATAGAATGCGTCGGTATCGAGGTTTGGGGCTGACGCTGATTGCAGCGCTGGGGACGACGAGCGCGCAGGCGGCCGACCCGGCCGCGTCCACGCCGGCGGCGGCGACCCCCGCCCCGCGCAGCGCCGGCGACCAGGCCCTGGTCTCCTACCCGGCGTCCTTCTTCGCCGACGCCCGGCCAAACAACGCCTTCGACATGATCCAGCGCCTGCCCGGCTTCTCCTTCGACGGCGGCGCCCAGGTGCGCGGCTTCGCCGGCGCCGCCGGCAATGTGCTGATCGACGGCGACCGGCCCACCACCAAGCAGGACGACCTGCAATCGATCCTGCGGCGGATTCCGGCCGGCCAGGTCGACCATATCGACGTGATTCGCGGCGGGGCCCCCGGCATCGACATGCAGGGCCAGACCGTGATCGCCAATGTCGTGCGCAAAAAGGGCGGCGGCATGCAGGGGGTGGCGTCGGTCTCCAACAACACCGCCTTCAAGGACGGGCGCAACGTCCAGGGCGTGCGGCTGGAATTCACCAAGCGCGACGACGGCCGCTCCTTCGAGGCGGCGCTCAACTCGGGCCAGTTCATCGACAATGGCGTCGGTCCGGGCCCGCACAGCGAGACCGACGCCACCGGCGCCACCATCTACCAGTCCCACCTGGCCGCGCGGGCCGGCGGCGGCCAGACCACCCTGACCTCGGCCTACGAGGATCAACTGGCCGGCGGCAAGTTCCGGATCAACGGGCTGCTCTACAGCGACTTCTATCTCGACAGCGAGGCCGACCGCGCGACCCTGCCCGCCGTCGGCGGCGACGACACCTATCGCGACAAGCCCACCACCAAGAAGGCCGAGCTCGGCGTCCACTACAGCCGCGATTTCGGAACCCACACCTCGATGGAGCTGCTGGCCATCCAGCAGGTCCAGCAGAAGGCCGACCATTCCCACTACCTGGCGGTCGGCGACGAGGAATTCTTCAACGAGACCGACAACCTGGCCGAAAGCATCGTCCGCGGCACGCTGCGCTACCGGGCGGACGACCACCTGTCGTTCGAGATGGCCGCCGAGGGCGCCTACAACGTCCAGAATACGGAGACCAACTACCTGGTCAACGCCCTCGACCAGGGCCTGCCGACCAATGTGCAGGAGGCCGAGAAGCGCGGCGAGGTCGCCGCCTCCGTCACCTGGAGCCCGACCCCCAAATACACCCTGGAGGCCGGGGTGCGCACCGAGGCCTCGACCATCCGCGCCGACGGCGACATCGCCCCCGAGGGCAAGACCCTGATCTATCCCAAGCCGCGGCTGGTGTTCACCTGGTCGCCGGACAAGGACGACCAGCTGCGCCTGCGCGGCGAGCGCGAGGTGGGGCAGCTGGACTTCGGCGCCTTCGCCGCCTCGTCGCAGCTCAACGCGGGCGGGGTTCACCTGGGCAATCCCAAACTGCTGCCCCAGGACGTCTGGGTCGGGGAAGCGGCCTATGAGCGCCGCTTCTGGAAGACCGGCGACGTCACCATCACCCTGCGCCATTCGGAGATCAACGACACCGTCGACCGCACCATCGGCGCGATCACCGATCCCAACCCGCCGTATGGGGTCACCTATTTCGACGAGCCGGGCAACATCGGCCACGGGCGCGAGGACGATCTGATCGTCAATCTCACCCTGCCCCTCGGCGGCCTCGGGATCAGCAACGGCCTGCTCAAGACCACCAGCACCTGGCGCAAGTCCGAGGTGACCGACCCGACCACCCTGGCTCAGCGGCCGCTGACCCAGCTGCACCAGTTCGACGGCGAACTGCACTTCACCCAGGACCTGAACAGCCTGAAGTCCACCTGGGGGATCGACGCCTATTCGGGCTACACCGAGCCCTATTACCGGTACGACGAGATCGACATCTACCGCTGGGGCGGCCAGTACACCCTGTTCTACGAGTACAAGCCCAGCCCCAAGCTCAGCCTGCGCATGGAATTCAGCGACAATATCGGCAAGGGATTCGAGGCCACCCACGACTATTACAGCGTGTCGCGCAGCCTCACTCCGATTCCCTATGAGGTCGACACCCGCACCGAGCGGCTGGGCCAGATGTTGTATTTCCGCCTGCGCAAGACCTTCGGCTGAGCGGGCGGCTCCCCTGGCGCCATAGGAGCGGCGACACCCAGGCCGGAGCGTGATAAAGGCCGCCCCTTCACGGGCGAGGCGCGATGCCCATCGCGTCCGGGAGTCGGAATTGGTCACCAAGTCGAGCGTAGCTGGGGCGGTCACCCCGCCGTCTTCCGCCTCCACGGCTCCCGCGCTCGCGGCTCCCGCGCCGGTCTGCGACCTGACCGTGATCGTGCCCACTTTCAACGAGCGGGCCAATGTGGCGACGATGGTGGAACGGCTGCACAGGGCCCTCGAAGGGATCGCCTGGCGGGCCATCTTCGTCGACGACAATTCGCCGGACGGCACCGCCGAGGCGGTGAAGGCCATCGCCGCGGTCGACCCGCGCATCCAGTGCCTGCGCCGGATCGGCCGCCGGGGCCTGGCCGGCGCCGTGGTCGAGGGGATGCTGGCCAGCGCCTCGCCCTTCGTCGCGGTGATCGACGGGGACCTGCAGCACGACGAGACCCTGCTGCCCTCCATGCTCAAGGTGCTGCGCGCCGGGGACGCCGAGCTGGTCATCGCCAGCCGCTACACCGCCGCCGCCGACGCCGAGGTGGAAGGCCTGGCGCCGGTGCGCCAGCTGGGCAGCCAGTTCGCCAACTGGCTCGGTCGGCTGGTGCTGCGCCAGCACGTGAGCGACCCGGTGAGCGGCTTCTTCATGATCCGCCGGGACCTGGTGGATCCGGTGGCCGCTAAGCTGGCCGGCGAGGGCTTCAAGATTCTATTCGACCTGATCGCCTCGCAGCCCCGGCGGCTGAAGATCGTCGAACTGCCCTACACCTTCCGCGAGCGGCTGGCCGGCGCCAGCAAGCTCGATCAGCGGGTGGTGGTCGACTATCTGGGCCTGCTGATTTCCAAGGTCAGCGGCGGGGTCATTCCTACCCGCGCCCTGCTGTTCGGGCTGGTGGGCGCCAGCGGGGTGGTGATCAGCCTGGCCGCCTTCGCCGGTCTGCGGCAGGTGGGCACGCCCAACGAGCTGGCGCAGCTGTTCGCCTCGCTGATCGCCATGGCGTCGAACTACCTGATCAACAACGAGATCACCTATCGCGACCGGCGGCGGCGCGGCTGGGGTCTGCTGCTGGGCTATGTGAAGTTCTGCGCCCTGTGCAGCATCGGCCTGCTGGCCAACCTGGCGGTCTTCTCCCTGGTGATCAAATGGGCGCCACAATACCCGCTGGTCGCCAGCGTGGCCGGCACCGGGTTCGGGGCCCTTTGGAACTACATGACCACCTCCGTCGCGGTCTGGTAGCTGGGATTCGGCGCTCGATGTGGGCGTGGCGGCCGGCGCACTGATTCGGCGGTCTCGGCGGCCTGGGCCTTAAGCCGTTGAAATTTCGGACGTTGACCGCCGAGAATCGCGAGCGTACCGTCGCCACAGTAAGTAATCGTGCCCTCAGTAAGCGTGGGTTGACTGGTTGCTGACACAGCCGCAAGCGCCTTGGCTCTTGCCCCTGTTCGCCTTCCCGACCCGCGCCCCGAAGGGCTGCAGAAACTTTGGAGGGAACACTGTGACTCACGAAGTACAGCCGGCGGGTGAGCCGGCCATTGAAGTTCGACACCCCCGACCCAAACGGCTGGCCGAAAGGATCGAGGGCTATATCGGTGTCGCCATGGTGGTCGCGGCGGTGCTGATGCTGGGGGTGCTGGCCATCGCCTTCATGAACACCGGCAATACGCATCCGAGCTGGATGCGCTGAGCGGGGGTTGGCGCCATCGCCTTTTGAAGGCGAAATGATCGACCGGCGGTCGCTTCAGATTTCCTCCCCCGCCTGCGGGGGAGGGGGGCCGCGAAGCGGTAGTGGGGGTCCGGCCGTCGCACGGTCGGAGAGGGACTTGCCCCTCCGTTGCTGCGCTGCGCGCGCGACGCCTCCCGCACGCGGGGAGGACAAGAAACGCGCCGCGCCCCTACCCCCCCGCCAGGGCCCCGGTGATGCCGGCGTAGAAGCCGAAGCCGGCGCTGACCACGACGATGACGCCCACCAGCCACGCGTACCAGCCCTTGAGCCGGTACTCGTCGGGCAGGGCCTTGAGGCCGAGCATGTAGAGGAAGCCCAGGACGATGGGCAGCAGCAGGGCGTTCATCACCTCCACCCCCACCGACAGGCCCACAAGGTCGACGCCGGAGGCCACCAGGATCCCGCCGCCGATCAGGCAGACGCTGAAGACGCCATAGAACCAGGGCGCCTCGCGGGGGTGGTGCTCCAAGGAGCGCTTGTAGCCGGCCACCTCGCCAACGCCCCAGGCGGCGGTGAGGCAGACGACGATGGTGGCCACCACCGCCGCCCCGGTCATGCCGGCGGCGAACACCAGCCGGCCCACCGTGTCCCCCAGGAAGGGAATGATGGCGTGGGCGATCTGCTGGACGTCGCCGAGGGAGGCGTTGGCGCCGGCGTGGTAGAGGGTGGCGCCGGTGGCGATGAGCACCGAGGCCATCACCACCTGGGTGACCACCGATCCGACGGCGGTGTCGATGCGGCTGACCTTCAGGTCGGCGGGGCCCAGGCCCTTATCCAGCACCGCCGACTGCTGGTAGAAGATCATCCATGGCATGATCACGGCGCCCAGGTTGGCGGCGACCAGATAGAGGTATTTGGGATTGCGCAGGGGCGCCTGGGTGAGCTGGGCGGCGATTTCCCGCAGGTGCGGCCCCGCCCGCCAGGCCACCAGCACGAAGGCCAGTTCGAACAGGCCGAAGACGATGGCGATGCGCTCGATGGAGCGGTAGGAGCCGGTCCAGACCATGGCCAGGATCAGTCCCACCACCACGATCATCATCGCCCAGGCTGGAATCCCGAACAGGGCCGCGACCCCGGCCATGCCCGACAGCTGGGTGACGATGGCGCCGATGCAGGCGACCATCAGGGTCGAAACCGACAGCCAGGCCCAGCCCTTGCCGAACCGGTCGCGGATCAGCTCCCCGTGGCCCTGGCCGGTGACCAGGCCCAGGCGCAGGGTCAGCTCCTGCACCACATAGAGGATCGGGATCAGCAGGAACTGCAGGGCGAGCAGCTTGTAGCCCCACTGCGCCCCGCTCTGGGCCGCGGTGATGATGCTGCCGGCGTCGGTGTCGGCCAGCATGACCAGCAGGCCGGGCCCGATCACCGCCAGCCAGTGGCGGGGGATCGGGTGGCGGACGGGTACGACGGTGGTGGACAATGCGCTGGCTTTCGTGCGGACTGATCTTGATAATTATTCGCATCTTCCCACGCAAGGGGCTGCTGACTCCTTGCGCGGCGGCCGAAGGTTCGCGGCGGCGCCCGATCTGTCATTGATCTCGATCAGGGCCGCGCGGGAACACCGCGTCTTGCCGTAACGGCGCGGGCCGCTATGACGGTTCCCAAGACAGGGCGACGGCCCTGCGCGCGCCCGGCGGTCGGGCGATCCTAGGGAGACCACCATCATGCTCACCGACCTCTTCTCGCTGAAAGGCCGCACGGCCCTGATCACCGGCGGCTCGCGGGGGATCGGCAAGATGATCGCGGCCGGCTTCATCGCCTACGGCGCCAAGGTCTACATCTCCTCGCGCAAGCCCGGCGCCTGCGACGCGGCGGCCGCGGAACTGTCCGCGGGGGGCGGGACCTGCATCTCCCTGCCGCAGGATGTCTCCACCGTGGAGGGCTGCAAGGCCCTGGCGGCCCGCTACGCCGAGCACGAGTCCAAGCTGGACATCCTGGTCAACAACGCCGGCGCCGCCTGGGGCGCGCCCTTCGACGAGTATCCGGAGAGCGGCTGGGACAAGGTGGTGGACCTGAACCTGAAGTCACCCTTCTTCCTCACCCAGGCCCTGGCCGGCCCTCTGCGCGCCGCCGCCACCCCCGAGCAACCGGCCAAGGTGATCATGGTCGCCTCCATTGACGGCATGCGCCCCAACGCCCAGGAGACCTACGCCTACCACGCCTCCAAGGCGGGGCTGATCCACCTGACCCGGCGCATGGCCGCCCAACTGATCCGCGACAACATCGTGGTCAGCGGCATCGCCCCCGGCGCCTTCGCCTCGGAAATGAACCGCGACGCCCGCGACCACGGCGACGAGATCGCCAAACACATCCCCGCCCGCCGCATCGGCACGGACGAGGACATGCAGGGGGTGGCCATCTATCTCGCCTCCCGCGCGGGGGACTATGCGGTAGGGATCACCATCGCCGTGGACGGCGGGGTGGCGTTCGGGTCGGTGGGGGCGGTGTAGGCCCCATTGGTTGTGATTTGCGGTATTTCCCGACTATCGCAAGTGCAACTTTCGGTAGCGTCTGGATGTGGCGCGGTTAGCGGTAGGTTGAGCCTATCTGTTTCCGCCTCGTTCGTCTGGCGGCGCCTCAATAGCTCGGCCGTTGCTCCCGTTTCCACACCCCGCTCATCGAACCGGACATGCAGATTTCCCGCATCCGGCTTTCGGACAAGACGTAACGCCTTCGCCCACGACGGGCCGCGGCCCCGTTGGGTCAGGCGTACGAGCCCGAAGTGCCCGTAGAGGCGCGAGAGTGGATAGGTCCCGCCCCGGCGTCGCCTGACCTTGTGTTTGGACCGCAGCCACCGGCGCAACCGCACCGCCGTGCAGTTGTCGATCGCGCGGAACGCTTGGAGGGATGAGCCCACACGGAAGTAGTTGGCCCAGCCGCCCAGCGCGCGGTTCAACGCGTCCACCAGCGTTGTGGTGTTGGTGGCGAGTGAAACGGATGCTGGCCAAGTCCAGCTGCTTCGGATCAATTCAGGTGGGCAAGCCTATCTCAGCGACAATTCGGTATGGAGGATCGCTCCAAAAGATGGGCTGGCCGCGGCGAATTGGAGCCCCGGAGCGAACGTGATCATTTCGACCAGCAAAAATCCGATCTGGCGCTTTTCGTTGACCAACATCGACATCAACGAAAGCGCGCTTGTCACCCGAAGCTCGGGCCAGATCTAACAGGTCAAAGGCTAAGCCGGCGGCGTATTGCAATATGCACTACGCGCTATTATGTAGGCGGTGAGGAGATATTGTGATGGCCCACGCTGCTGGACGTAAAGAGCATCCGATCTCGATGCGCCTGCCAGAGGCAGACATCGCCATGATCGACCGCGCCGCTGGCCTGCGCGGCCGTTCGCGCACGGATTTCGTGCGCGACGCTGCGGTGCGCGCCGCCGAGGACGTGCTCATGGAGAATCGCTTGATCCGGATGAGCCCGGAGGGGTTCGACGCCTTCATGGCGGCGGTGTCCGGGCCGACGATGCCGGTTCCGGAAATGGTCGAGGTCGCGCGTCGCGCGGCTCCCTGGGAAACTGACGCCGCTTCGAATAGCTGACCCTTGGCGCTGTCTCGCCCAGAGTTGCTTTCGGTCGCGCACGACCTTTCCGAGTTTACATGCGGAAAGCCGACGCTGGATCATTGGCTCAAGACCCGGGCGCTCTCCAATCAGCAGAAGGGCTTCACTGCGGTCCTGGTCGTGCATGAGCGAGGCCGGGTGGTGGGCTACTACGGTATTGCGCCCACAGCTGTGGTCGCTGGCGTGCTGCCCAGAGCGATCCGAACAGGACAACCGCCCGATCCCGTTCCATGCCTTCTGTTGGGCCAGCTCGCCACCGATATCGGCTGGGCGGGACGGGGAATCGGCACCGGCTTGGTCAAGCACGCGCTGGAACGTTGCGTCACAGCAGCGACGCTGATCGGCGGCCGGGCTCTGATGGTGAATGCCGTCGATGCTGAGGCGGCGAGCTTTTGGCGTCGTCGCGGTTTCGTCGAGTCCAAGGACGACCCATTGACGCTGTTCCGTTCCATCGCCGACATCGCCGCCGCGCTGGCGCTGGCGCGCGACGAGCCAACGTGATCGGCAGATAGACATGCCCCTCCACATCTTTTTCTCCTGGCAGAGCGACACGCCCAATCCTGTTGGCCGCACGATGATCGAGGATTGTCTAAATCGGGCGATCCGATTGCTACGGGCAGATGCAGAGGTTGACGAGCCCGTGCGTGAACTTGCGGTAGACAAGGACACCGCGCGGGTTCCCGGGTCACCGGCGATCGCTGACACGATCTTCGAGAAGATCGAGTGTGCGGCCGTCTTCCTCTCCGACCTCTCCTACGTGGCCTTTCGAGCCAATGGCGACGGGATC